>JBEANH010000082.1:0-11243 GCA_041165505.1 Chloroflexota bacterium
TTGCATGTGGATTGGATGATATCTGAGAAATGCATTAATAAATGAACAAAACTTGTGCAACACCATTGACAAACCTGTGCAAACCATTCTACAATACTTACCGGTCGGTATATAAGACGGAGCATACATGGCACGAGATGGTGCACAAACGGCTGAGCGAATCCTGCTTGAAGCGCATCGGTTGTTCATGGAGCGCGGTTTTGCAAGCGTTTCGATGAATGATGTGGTTGCGCATATTGGTATCACCAAGCCGACGTTGTATTACCACTATGCCGACAAAGAGGCATTGTACGCGGCAGTTATCGCCCGGGTGTTGACGCAGATGGGGAGTGAGCTCGCAGATGCGATTGCCGGCATGCAGGGGAACACGGCGCAGGTGTTGCAGGGACTCGTCGAAGTCATTCAGCAACACAACCGTGAAGACACACGCATGATGCGCTACCAGATTCGGGCAAACCTCGGTGAGCAGTGGCAAGAGACGCTAGCAGCGCAGTTTTATCGGAGCATGATGGCCCCGATTGTGCGTGTCATGGAGCGCGGTTTGGCGAATGGGGAACTAGCGGGGTATTCGGCTGCAGAATTGGCCATGATGTTTTTGTGTGTGGTTGAAGCGTTTCATGGTCCCGAAGGGGCTGCACGACAGATGCCTGTTGATGCTGCCCGTATCACACGGTTATTTTTATATGGTGTCGCCAAATGCACACCACGAGGAGAATGAATTCATGGCAACACTTTCACAGGAATGGCGTAAACGTGTCCCACAACTGTCAGGGCGCAATGTAATCATTGGGGCAGTGGCAGTGGTTGTAGTAGTGGTTGCAGTGGTGATGGCATCACTGCGTGGTACGAGTAGCACGGCAGTGACCACCAACACGTTGGTAGTTGCTCCCATGGATGTGCGGGCCAGCATTACGGCCACCGGCAAGCTGACCCCCGTGCAGAGCGCTGATATGAGTTTTATCACGGGTGGGCGTGTGAGCGAAGTCTATGTGCAGAGCGGGGACAGTGTCGCCAAAGATGCACCCATGGTGCAGCTTGACCGTGGGATGCGCGATCTCGATGTACAAGCAGCCGAGGCGGCAGTCCGCCAAGCTGTAGCCGATGTGGCAGTGGCTACAGCACAGCTTGCTGGTGCAGAAGCACAGCTCAAGCAGACCATGGGCAGTGTGACAGCCAGTGATATCACGGCAGCCCGTGCCACACTGAGCGAGGCGCAGGCACGTTTGGCGCTATTTGCGAGTAGCAGTGGCGCAGATGTGTTGGTACGTGCCCAGGCCGCATTGACCGAAGCCCAGGCCAATCTCGATGCCCAGCGCAAGACACTCGCCACTGCCAAGGCCCAAGCCGAAACACAAGTTGCCAAGCGAGCCAACGAGTTGCGTGATGCGCAGTCCGTATTGCAGAGTGCCCGTGCCGACAACCAACATGTGATTGACAAGGGGACTGACCCACGCACGGGACGCAGATTGAGTGACACCGAAAAGAGTGATTATGCGGGTAAATATGAGACTGCAGTACGTGCCGAAGAAAATGCCGTAGCACTGTTGACCCAGGCTACCCGCGACGCTGATGTAGCACGCCAGAACGAAGTCAGTGGCGTGGCAAGTGCCGAAGCCCGTGTACGGACGGCACAAGCCGATCTCGATGCGGTGAAGTCTGGTGCTGATTTGGCGAGTGCTAAAGCCGTGGTTGCACAGGCCGAAGCCAATCTCAACAAACTACTCGGTGACCAACGCAATGCCCAGGTTGCCGCCCAAGAGGCCAACGTCTCTGCTGCTACCGCTAACCTCGAACGTGCCAATGCCCGTTTGGTGCAGGCGCAAGCCCAGGCACAGATGGCAGTGCTCACCCGTGACGAGACCACGCTCAAGGCACCATTTGCTGGGGTGATTGCCGATGTCCACGCCAAACCAGGTGAGTTGGTGACAACGGCACCGGTGGTGGGCATTATTGATATGAGTGTGTTTTCCGTGGAAATCACCGTGGATGAAGTTGATGTGGCCAAGGTACAGGTCGGACAAGTCGTGGATGTGTTTGTGGATGCACTCGGTGAGCCCGCATTGGTGGGAAGCGTGGTGCGCGTATCACCACGTGCCGAAAGTGACCAAGGTGTGGTGTCGTACAAGGTGACCGTCGAAGTCACTCCGGATGCACGCAACGTACGCGCTGGTATGACTGCGTCAGCACGCATCATTACTGGTGAAGCCAAGAGTGCCATTGCCGTGCCACGTACTGCGATAACAACCGTTGACGGAGTGCACACAGTGACCGTGGTGAACGGTGATGCACGTACGACGCAGACGGTTGAGTTGGGTGTGGTCGGTGACGACATGGTCGAAATTCGCAGTGGTCTCAAGGCCGGTGACATCATCGCATTGTCGGAAGGGACCAGCAAATGAGTAATCAGGTGGTGGTTGTCGAACATGTCTCCAAAATCTTCGAGAGTGGTGACAATCGGGTCGTGGCACTCGACGATGTGTCAATGGGGATAGACCGTGGTGAAATGGTGGCCATCATGGGCCCATCAGGCAGTGGCAAAAGCACACTGATGACGATTATCGGGTTGCTCGATGTGCCTTCACATGGGCGCTACCTGATTGATGGCATAGATGCGAGTGGGCTCGACCGGTCGGCACAGGCGAGTGTGCGCAACCAAAAACTCGGGTTCGTCTTCCAGAATTTCAACTTGTTGCCGCGCTTATCGGCGTTGCAAAATGTGGCGTTGCCGATGGTGTATGCCCGTGTAAGCCCGGTAGAACGCGAGCAACGGGCCCGTACCGCCCTCGAGGCGGTCGGGCTGGGCAACCGCCTCAACAATCGCCCCAACGAACTATCGGGTGGGCAGAAGCAACGTGTGGCGATTGCCCGAGCACTGGTCAACAACCCGGCCATTTTGCTGGCCGACGAACCGACGGGTGCTCTCGACAGTCGCACGGGCCACGAGATTATGAGCCTCTTTCGGCAGCTCAATCGCGAGCAGGGCATCACCGTGGTCGTGGTCACCCACGATGCCGAAGTCGGCAAGCAGATGGACCGCATTGTCAGCTTGCGTGACGGTCAGATCAACATGGACGCACTACACGACTATTACGGCATTCAAACAGACGATACTGGACGGGTAATGGCGGAGGTGAGCCATGTGGGGTGAGCAATTACAGATGGCCTGGCAGAGCCTACGTGCCAACACGTTCCGTTCGTTGTTGACGATGCTGGGGATTATCATCGGGTCGTCAACGTTGGTATCGGTCTTGTCGCTTGGGAACGCGTTACAGGGCCAGGTCTTTGAACGCTTCATTGACTTGGGCACACGGCGTGTGGCCGTGTTGCCCGGGGATGCTGATGCTGCGGGAGCCCGCATCACGTCGGGGTACGGCTTGCTTTCCATCAAGGATTTCCGTGCGCTTGAAAAACTCGTCGTGGATCGCCCCGACATCTTTCGTACCGTTGTCCCCGAGGTTGCCATTCAGGTGCGGGCACGTGCCGGTACCGTGGAAGTTGATTCGTTGGTCGTTGGCACGGGTGTCGGATACCAGCAAGTGCAGTCGGTGCCACTCGAACACGGGCGCTTTTTTACCAGTGACGAAGAGTCGTCATCGCAGCGTGTAGCGGTGATGGGTGCCCTCGTCACCGAAGACCTGTTTGGCAAGGGCCCAGAAAACCGGGCTCGTGCTGTTGGTCAAACCGTGGTCATCAACGGACAGAGCCTCAAAATTGTGGGTGTCATCAAGGGAGCTGGTGGACCGTTCTCGTCTGATCAGCGCATCATGGTGCCAGCCAGCACGGCCCGGTTGCGCATTGCCGGCAACCAGGATTTGCCAGGACGTGGCCTCAAGATGACCTCCATTTTGATTGGCCTGAGCAATGAAGGGGTCGTCACCCAGGCGGAAACGCTGATTACCACAGTGTTGCGCAGTGAACGTAACCTCGAGGAAGGCGTCGTTGACGATTTCAAGATTAACTCGCCTACACAGGCGTTGGGCATCTTGAATGGCATTAATAGCGCCATCACTGGTTTTATTGCTGTGGTTGCTGGTATTAGTTTGGTGGTTGGTGGTATCGGTATCATGAACATCATGCTGGTGGCAGTCACCGAACGTACGCGGGAAATCGGCGTACGCAAAGCGCTCGGCGCCACCGACAACGATGTGCTCGGCCAGTTTGTGATTGAGGCTGCCACCATTAGTCTGATTGGGAGCTTTATTGGCATCGGCTTTGCGGTGGCGTTGGTGCTGGCAATTGCGGCAGCTGCTGGGCTGGGCATGATTCTCTCCATACCTGCAATCATCATTTCATTGCTGTTTGCGCTGTGTATCGGGGTGGGCTTTGGTTACTATCCTGCCAAGCGCGCTGCCTTGTTGTTGCCCATCGAAGCGTTGCGTTACGAATAAACGGTGCCACGCATAGTACGTACGGATATGCATCACATCCCATGCAGGATGTGGTGCATCTCTTGTCAAAAGGGAGCCATGTGCGAATCTGTGTAGCTATTCTCGGTGACCAGCTGTTGCGCGACCATCCGGCCCTGCTCCAGGCACAACAACTCACAGCAATGCATGATATCAGTGTGCTGATGGTCGAAAGCGATATGCGCCTGCGTTCACGCCCCTATCACCGCCACAAATTGGTGCTTATTCGTAGTGCATTGCGTCATTATGCGGCAGAGCTCCGCGAGGCTGGCTGGCAGGTGACACAGGTGTGTGCGCCGAGCTGGCGTGCCGCACTTACCCAGCATTGTCGTGAGACGAACCCGCATCGTATTCTTACCATGGCCGCAAGTGAATATGCGCCACGCCAGGCACAGGCTCAGTGGCAACACTGGCTGGGTGTACCAGTGACGGTGCTCGAGAATACGCAGTTTTTGAGTGCTACGTACAATCCGATTGCCCACGTCCCCACACATAAAGTAACGGTGATGGAGCCCTTTTATCGAGCGATGCGACGCCATTTTGGCCTGCTCATGCATGCAGATGGACGCCCATACGGCGACCGATGGAACTACGACAGCGAGAATCGCAAAGCGTTACCTGCCCGCCAGCCGCTCCCTGCTCCACTTACCACGAGCCCCGATACGTTGACACAGGCTGTGATGGCTGATGTGGCGACGATGCCACAGGCGATTGGGGATGCCCAGAGCTTTGCGTGGGGGGTGACGCACGCCGATGCTGCCGCCGTGTTGGCACGATTCATCGCAGAACGGTTGCCGTGGTTTGGTGATTACGAAGATGCCATGGCAGCCGACCACGATACACTCTTTCATTCCACCCTATCACCGTACCTGAATATCGGCTTGCTCACGCCACGCCAAGTCCTCGATGCGGCAGTGGCTGCCTACGATGCAGGGATGGCACCACTGGCTGCGGTTGAGGGATTTGTGCGCCAGATTCTCGGTTGGCGCGAATACATGTACGTCCAGTATTGGCGCCACATGCCGGCCCTGCAACAGGCCAATGGCTGGCACGCCACCCGTCCCTTGCCTGAATGGTTTTGGCATGGGCAGAGTGGGATGCGGTGTCTCGATACGGTGATTGCCCGTGTATGGCGGCACGGATACACGCACCATATCGAACGTCTGATGCTCCTGTGTAACTATGCGCTCTTGGCAGGGATTGACCCGGTGGCGGTGAATCACTGGTTTTTGGCTGCATACATTGATGCATACGACTGGGTGATGTGGCCCAATGTGAGTGGTATGGGACTGCATGCGGATGGTGGCAAAATTGCCACAAAACCATATATTGCCTCAGCAACGTATATCAATAAGATGGGGAATTTTTGTGCGGGTTGTCGCTATAATCCACGCCAGCGTGTGGGTGCCGATGCGTGCCCGTTTAACCTGTTGTACTGGAACTTTTTGTTGACACACGAAAGCGTGTTGCGCGCCAATCCGCGCATGGGCCCCGCAGTGTTAGGGTTGCGCCACTTGGCAGATGCGGAGCGGACAACCATTCGCCAGCAGGCTACGATGTGGCTAGATCAGTAGGGGCTGGCATGATGAGAGGATGTGACAGCGATGCGTGGTGTCAAAAAGTCTGATCTGCCTGAAAAGATATGTGTGACCTGTGGGCGACCCTTTACGTGGCGCAAAAGTATGGCCAAAAACTGGCAAGAAGTCAAATATTGCAGTGATGCGTGTCGGCGCTACAAACAGAGCAACGGCAAGCCACCAGCACCCCGGAAGGTGTCATGAACGATACATCGTTACAACGAGAATTTGCGAATCGCAGTGCACTGATTGCCTACGTCCAAGAGACATTTGCGGATGTGGTGGATGGCGACACACAGGTGGCCGCACTGCCTGGTGGGCGTCAAGCGGCGCTTGCCATGCTGGCACGCATTGATCCGGCCCGCTATGCGCGCTCGCGTAATTACCTCGATGGTGCAGTGACCCACTTGAGTCCGTATATTCGCCATGGCATGCTCAGTCTCGCCGAAGTGCGTGATGTGGTGATGCGCCACACCGATCACGCCAAACTCATCAACGAATTGGCCTGGCGTGATTACTGGCAACGGGTCTATGCGCAGATCGGCGATGGCATCTGGCAGGACCGAGAACCCTACAAAACAGGCTGGCAAGCAACCGACTATGCCCGGGTGCTCCCTGAAGATATTGCACAGGGGACCACCGGTCTGGCATGCATGGATGCCTTTGTCGAAACACTGGTGACCACCGGCTACATACACAACCACGCCCGCATGTGGTTAGCCGCGTATCTGATTCACTGGCGGCGTGTGGCGTGGCAGGCAGGGGCGGCATGGTTTTTGCAGCATCTGCTTGACGGTGACCCGGCGAGCAACAATTTGTCGTGGCAGTGGGTCGCAAGTACGTTTAGCCATAAGCCGTACTACTTTTCCCAAGAATCGCTCGAACGCTATAGTGGTGGGCAGTACTGTCGTGTCTGTACGGCACAATGTCCGTTTCGTGGGTCATACGAAACGTTGGCAGTGCGCCTCTTTCCGCATATGCCAGCTGAGTGACATCAGCGCCATGTATGGAGGTGTAGATGCGTGCAAATATTGACACACTGACGGCAATGAATCTAGCCGATTTGTACACCACGTTTGGTGTTGCCAAACGCCCGTGGCTGCGCTGGGTGGTTACCCTGCTCGGGTGGTGGCCATCCCGCCGGTTGGCACAGCACATGGCCATGTGTGATGCACAGGCAGGAGCGGTAGGTTTGGTGGCAGCGGGGCGTGTAATTGTGAGTGCATATGCGCAGGCCGTGGATCATGTCAATCCACACCATGTGCCACGGCACGGACCAGTGCTCATCTGTAGTAATCACCCGGGGTTGAGCGATGCGGCTGCATCGTTTGTGGCCATTAATCGCCCCGACCTCAAGGTGATTGCGGCCGAACGCGCGCTCCTCGACGAGTTGCCAAATATTGCGGCACAGTTGATTTGTGTGCCAGATGATGCCACTGGGCGCGCCCAGGCAATTCGTGCGGCTGCACATCATCTCAAACGGGGTGGTGCATTGCTGACCTACCCGGCAGGGCGTATCGAGTCTGACCCAGCCGTCTTTGATGATGCTGCGGTCACGTTGCCGGTGTGGTCAGAAATGGCGGCCCTCTTTGGGCGCTTGGTTCCCGATTTGGTGGTTGTTCCGGTGCTTGTGAGTGGGGTGATTTCGGCACGGGCACTAGACAATTGGTACGTGCGACGCATACCGGTGCGCCGTGACCGTGACTGGATGGCTGCCACACTTCAGTTGATTGTGCCCTGGTACAAAGCTGGTCTGGTGCGGGTGCGCTTTGGTACACCGTGTCGCACCGAAGGTGGCAATATCCATCAACAGTTGATTGCAGAGATGCACACGCTGATTGTGCACGAACAAGGAGTACGCCGTGGCTGATATTGTATGGGTTCATGGGGATTGTTTGCGCCCAACCAACCCGGCGTTGTGTGCCGTGCCAGCGGCACCAGCACTTTTTGTGTGGGACGACGAACTGCTGCGCCAGCGGCGGATGAGCCTCAAGCGCATCGTCTTTATGTACGAAGCGTTGCTCGAATTACCGGTGACCATCCAGCGTGGTGATGTGGCGGCGCAGGTGCGTGCATACGCCGATCTGCATCAGGCGACGCGTATTGTGACAAGTGCCAGCGTCTCCCCGCGCTTTCGCCAGATTGTGCGTGCACTACGGACCACGCATCGTGTAGAAGTCATGCCTGAACCGGATTTTGTGCAGTTGCCGGCCACCAGCGACATCCGCCGATTTACACGTTATTGGCGTGCGGTTGCTCCCCAACTCGAGGAGATGGCTGCACGGAACGCACCATGAGTAGCCAGCGCCAGCGTCGTGTGGCCACCCATGCCAACAGTGAGCGATGCGTGTAGGTGGGCTGATAGCCGGCACTTTGGTACAGGGCACAGGCTGCATGGTTGTTGGCACTCACATACAAGCAGAGCGAACGCAGATTGAGGCGTTGTGCTTCGGCGAGGGCGTGGGTCAGCATGATGCGGGCAATACCACGGCGTTGGTAGGTAGGGTGAACGGCCACATCGCTGATGTAGAGCTCGTCGTAGCCGACGGGGTGGTCAATCACAGAGAGGATTGTCAAGGCATATAAGGCGCGTAAAAATCCCAGTTTTTTGATAAAGAGCCATTCTACGGGGACTGCAGGGAGTTGGCGCATGGTGATGCGGGCGCGCAAGGCGATAGTCGCTACAATGGTGGCACCATCCACCACCACCCACATCCCATTTAAGCCGGCACTGCCTTGGCGCCGCCATGTTTCCGCCATCAGCAACAGGCCTGTCCCGAGTTGGCGTATGCCAAATGCGGCGAGGAACTTGTCGTGGAATGCGGCGGCATGGACGGTAATCAGCCCGTCAATGTCGGCACTTGTTGCAGGGCGGATGACAAACTCACTCATTGAGGAAACCGCAGTACTTCACGGCGTGAGCCATGGGGTGGATGCACACGGGTCAGCGTTTCGTTGCCATAAAACCAGCGCCACGCAATGCGCGGGATGCGTGTGACCCGGCCGCCTTGGCTGGCGTGGCATTGCCATGCCGCAATTTTGGCGGGAACGACGTGGGCACACTGTACCACGGTGGTGATGGCGGTGGCTTCTTCGGCGACACGCACCACGTCAATGTCACCATTGCGCCCAAAGGCCCGTGGGTTGCGCCCGGTTAACTGCATCAAAAAGATAATCACACGTAGCGTGGTGGTAGAAAATGTCGAATAAAAGACATTTGGCACTTGCCACGTACTCTGAGCGATGGCAGCCATGGTGGCATGATGAATGGCAATGTGGTCAGGGTGTCCATACCCACCGTACGGGGGAAAGGTGATGAGGTACTGGGGTTTGAAGTCGTCAATAATCCCAGCAATGCGGTGAGACACATCGGCGAGTGGCGCCTGTACTAGTGCTTCGGGGTGGTCGTTATCGGCGGTGCCAGGCATATTGCTGTCACGGTAATTGAGGAAGTGCACGGCACCGAGGTCGAGTGCTTCGGCAGCTGCGATTTGTTCGGCAGTGCGCAATGACCGCATATCGGGATATTGTTCGAGGTATGCAGGATCGCACGAGCCACATTCACCGCGTGTGGCACAGACGTAGTGGACTTCGATGCCGGCATGCCGGGCAGCGAGGATGGTCCCCGCATTGCCAAAGGCTTCGTCATCGGGATGTGCATAGACGATGAGCATGCGTTGTGCGGCGGTCACAGGACGGCGTAGGTGGACATCGGTGGTTGGTGAATAATGGCTGGTGGTACTCATGCCCGACTCCTCAGTGATACTTGGTAATACTATACCGTAAATGACTCGCCTGCATGTTACCGTGGAAATGCATTTATGCGCATTTGCCATGGGTATGCTATAATTACTACAGCATACAGGAGGATGATAGTGACCGATACACCGACACAAATAAGCATTGTAGACATCCTTAGTGATGCGTATGCAAAGCTGAACCGGGCACCGTGGGTCGTCATCGTGCCACTGTTGCTCAACGCATATTTGTGGTTTGGGTCGGGGATATCAGTTGCCCCTTTGGTCACTGAGACGCAAGCTCTCTTGCGTGAAATAGAGCCAGATACATCTGCATCTGCGGATGTGTCTGAAATGCGCGAACAGACTATCGGGTTGTTGGCACAACTCGCCAAGGAAGACATCCGCGGTCAAGTTGCATGGTTGAATGTGGTGCCGTATACCATTTATTCATTTAGGGCTGCTGGTGCGAGTGCTGATGCACTCGGGTTGCCGTACGTGATGGCCACACCTGCCCCAACCGTAGACGACTCGGCGTGGGTGGTGGCAGATGCTGGTGCGTTTCTTGGGTGGATTGTGCTCATCAACATGGTTGCGCTGGTTTTGAGTGCGATATTCTTGACGGGAATGCGCAACGCCGCACGGGAAATCCAGCAATGGGATGACTTCTTGTCGCAGGTGTTTCGAGTTATAACCGTATTGTTCTTGTATGTCATGTTAGTAATCGGCGTCGTCGGCTTGGCGCTGATTCCACTTTCGATATTCACGTTGTTGCTGTTGAGTGCGAGCCCTGCACTTGGTGCATTTTTTGTGTTTATTGGGGCGGGAGCCTGGTTGTGGGCGAGCATCTACATCGGGTTCACCCGTGAAATCATGGTGCTTGAGCAGGTCGGTCCGATTCGTGGTATTCAAATGAGTATACGCATGGTGCGTGTGCATTTCTGGCGCACACTCGGCTTCTTGCTCACCTTGCTCGTGATTGCAGCGGGGAGTGGGATTATCTTTGAAAGTCTCATTGGCACATTTGCAGGGCGGGTGGCGTCTGTTATTGTGAGTGCGTATCTGTTGACTGGGCTCGTGATGGCACGTATGCGTTTTGTGCAGTACCACGTGCAACAGGGGTTGTAAGCGGTTAACGCAGGAATGCGGGTGGCATCGTACACAGAGGAAATAGACGATATGAGTGATGGTGTGACACAGGGTTCAACATACGACGAGAGTCAAATTCAAGTTCTCGAAGGCATGGAAGCGGTGCGTAAGCGCCCCGGTATGTATATCGGTCCTACCGATATCAACGGCTTGCACACCATGGTCCGCGAAGTGGTGGACAATTCGGTTGACGAAGTCATGGCTGGGCGTGCCACATCCGTCGAAGTCATCATCCACGATGATGGCTCGGTGACGGTGCGAGACGACGGCCAAGGCATCCCTGTGGGGATTCACCCCAAAATGGGGGTGAGCACGTTGCAGGTGGTCATGACGGTGCTTCATGCCGGTGGCAAATTCGGCGGCACAGGGTACAA
>JBEANH010000083.1:0-10929 GCA_041165505.1 Chloroflexota bacterium
CATGATCAACTGTAACCCAGAGACGGTGTCAACGGATTACGACACGGCTGATCGCCTGTACTTCGAGCCATTGACGCTCGAAGATGTGCTCAACATCTACGACCGCGAAGCAGGTGCAGACTTCGGACCGGCGGTGCGCAGCGTGCCGGCATTGGTGCAGTTTGGTGGCCAGACGCCGTTGAATCTAGCGCGTGGCCTCGAACATGCTGGTGTGCCCATCTGGGGCACATCCCCCGATGCCATTGACCTGGCCGAAGAGCGGGGGCGCTTTGGTGACCTGCTGCGTAGTTTGGCGATTGAGCAGCCGCCGAGTGGGATGGCTGCCACGCTAGCAGAGGCACGCGCCATCGTGCAACAGATCGGCTATCCGGTGCTGGTACGTCCCAGCTATGTGCTCGGTGGGCGTGCCATGGCCATCGCTTACGACGACGAGAGTTTCGAGCGCTTTATTGCCGAAGCTACCGTGGTCAGTGCGGGTGCACCAGTGCTGATTGACAAATATCTCGAAGATGCTTTCGAGGTGGATGTTGACGCCATCGGTGATGGCGAGCAAATGGTGGTGGCAGGCATCATGGAGCATGTCGAAGAAGCCGGTGTGCACTCAGGCGATTCGGCGATGGTGTTGCCCCCCTACAAAATCAGTGCCTACCACATTGATGCCATCCGCGACATCACCATGCGTATCGGCGTGGCGCTTCATGTCAAGGGCATGATGAATGTGCAGTTTGCCATCAAAGACGAAATCGTCTATGTCATCGAAGTCAATCCGCGTTCGTCACGCACGGTACCGTTTATCGCCAAGGCCACGGGTTATCCGCTGGCACGTTTGGCGGCACAGGTGGCTGCGGGCAAAACGTTGCGCGAGTTGGATTTTGTCGAAGAGCCCAAGGTAGATGGCTTTTTCGTCAAAGAAGCCGTGTTGCCCTTTGACAAGTTTCCGGGTGCGGCCATCATGCTCAGCCCCGAAATGCGTTCAACGGGGGAAGTGATGGGGCATGCATCGAACTTCGGTTTGGCCTTTGCCAAGGCCGAAATGGGTGCCAACCAGCGTATTCCCACCAAGGGCGGTGCACTATTGACCGTCAACGACAACGACAAAAATGCGATTATTCGCATCGGCCGCGACCTGATTCAGCTGGGCTTCACGCTCTATGCCACCAAGGGGACCGCAGACATGCTGAGTGGTGCCGGTTTGGCGGTGAATGTGGTCAACAAAATCGCTGATGGCTCGCCACATACGGCGGATTTGTTGGCACAGGGTCAGGTGCAGTTGGTGATTAGCACGCCACTCGGGCAGCAGGCCTACAGCGACGGGCAAGCCCTGCGTACCGCCGCTATTCGTTATGGGGTGATGCTGGTGACCACGTTGACGGGTGCTGCTGCCACCGTCGCCGGTATTCGTGAACTGCAACGCCGTAGTCTGACGGTGCGTTCGTTGCAGGACCACTACGGCATGGCAAAAGGACAGTAGGCATGACGACGGCACGGGCACAGTTGATATCGCTTGAACACGTGGTGCACCTGCTGGCGGCAGTGACGCCAGCGGTGCTCCGACGTGCGGAGGCACTGTGTGGTGCGGGTGACGTGACGGTGGCGCAGGCGACACCCAATAGCGCCGATATCCAGGTCCGTGACGCGCAACAGCTTCGCCACGTCACGGTGATGCTAATCGCTGGACGTTTGACTACGCTCTGTGAATGCGCTCATCGCGATGATGGACCCTGTTTGCATCGTGTTGCCGCACTTGTTGCATTGCGTCAGCACATGACTAGTCGTCCCCCGCAACAGTGGGAGACGCTCTTGACGGTCTCCGACAAGGTGCGTTTGGCCGTCGCACACAGCACCAGCCCACAGATTATCTTTTGTTTGCAACGGGGCCATGCCATGGGTGTCGGGGACGATGCTTGGGCATTGGTGCCGTACACGGCCACGGTGCGTGCAGGGCGGCATGATTTGGATGGTGCCGATGTGCGCCCACTGCGGGCGCCACCTACCCCGGCCGGTCATCCAGATGCGTCACACCGCGTCTTGCAGGCGGCCACACTCGTCTGCACGCAGACCGTCTCTGCAGCGCAACCTGCCCAACGGGCCTGGTTGTATGCGGCGGCACTCGAGCTGTTGGCCGACCAAGAGATTGTGCTACAGACCGATTTCCGCCAGACCGTGCGTGTTATTGGCGAACGTGGCGACGTGCAGTTGTCTATTGACGACGATGGCGCCGATTTGGTATTGCATAGCATTGTGCATACTGCGCAGGCGAGTCTGCTTGTTGACGCACAGCGCATCGTGTTGCCGTTTGTGCCAAGCTGGTTGCTCAATGGAGCCACGTTGGTGAATATTGGTGAATACACGCCCATGACAGAACACCTACTCCAGACACCGGTTATGCGGGTAGGTGCTGCTGATCGTGACCGATTCGACCAACGATTGCTGGATCTCGTGGGGCGTGTGCCGTTGTGTGGATCGGCGTTGCGCTGGGATGAAATGCGTGTCGAGCCGGCACCACGGGTACTCATCGGCGAGAGTGATGGGCAGCTCAATGTGCAGTTGGTGTTTGTGTATGGTGAACATGCACTCCCCTTTGATGCCACGTTTCCGAGTACGGCTGTCTTGCACGGTAGCGAAGAGCTCCATTTGGTGCGCATCAACCGTGATGTTGCCGCCGAAAAAGCAGCGGTGGCGGTACTCGAACAGTATGCCTTGCGCTTACACGAAGATGGCACGTATCGGCCGCGTCGTAGTATGGCAGCCACTGATTTTATGCTCAAAGTCGTCGCCGCCTTGGCGACCGAGGGCATGGAGGTACAGGGTGAATCGGCCATTACCACGGTGCAGATGCGTCTCGATGCGCCACAGATTACTGTGACGGTACAGTCACACATTGACTGGTTTGATGTGGCAGCCGTGGTCAATTACGGTGATTTATCGGTGGATTTGGCAACCATTCGTCGCGCAGTGCTCAAACGTGAACGCTACGTGCTCTTGGCCGATGGTTCGCTGGGGCTTGTCTCACATGAATTGGCGCAACGCTTAGCGCCGCTCTTTGCAATGGGGCATACACACGATACCCATGTGCGCTATGCCACTGCTCAGGTGGGCATCGTAGAACAAATCGTGCAAGAAGCCAGTGCGGCTACCGTGGACAGCACCTTCGAAGAGCGGCGGGCGCGCTTGCGGTTATTTGAGCACATCGAACCACAGCCCCTGCCCGATGGCTTTCGCGGTTCATTGCGGAGTTACCAGAAAGCCGGTTACGACTGGTTGCACTTCCTCAATACGTACGGATTCGGTGGCTGTTTGGCCGATGACATGGGGGTCGGTAAAACGATTCAAACGCTGGCATTCATCCAGTCGTTGCGTGAACGCGCCCCACACGCCAATGCGATTTTGATTGTGATGCCGCGCTCGATTGTGTACAACTGGCAACGCGAAGCGTCACGCTTTACTCCCAATCTCCGTGTGCTGACCCACATTGACCAGGGACGAAACAAAGATATCGCCACGTTTGCGCAGTACGACGTGATACTCACCACCTATGGCACCATGTTGCGCGATATTGAGTTGCTGGTGAACTACCGCTTCCAGTACATCATTCTCGATGAGTCGCAGGCAGTCAAAAACCCGAGTGCGGAAACGGCACGAGCGGTACGACGTCTGCAGGCAGAGCGACGCTTGTCGCTCACCGGTACTCCCATCGAAAACAGCGCTGTGGAGCTATGGTCACAATTTGCCTTTCTTAATCCGGGACTGCTCGGGAGCGCCGAAACCTTCCGCGAGACCTTTACTCGTGAGGGGGAAGGTCGTGACGAAGCGCTCAAGTTGCTCCGACGCTTGACCTATCCCTTTATTTTGCGTCGTACCAAAGACCAAGTGGCCCCCGATTTGCCATCACGTACCGAACGGGTGCTGATGAACGAAATGGAGCCAGAGCAACGCCGCCTGTATAACGCACAGCGTGACCATTACCGGGCGTTGCTCCTGGGATTAATTGATAGTGCGGGACCACAGCAGGCGCGGGTCAAAATGCTCGAGGGATTGTTGCGTTTGCGCCAGATCTGCAATCACCCCCGCCTGATTGATCCGAGTAGTGCGGGAGTTTCTGGCAAATTCGAATCACTGATTGCCACACTCGAAGCGTTGCAGGCTGCGGGGCATCGTGCCCTGGTCTTTTCGCAGTTTGTACAGATGCTCAGTTTGGTGCGTGCCGAGCTTGACACGCGTGGGATTGCGTATGCCTACCTCGATGGCCGTACCCGTGATCGTCAGAGTATTATTGATGCGTTTCAGCGCGATAACCGGTATGCCTTTTTCTTGATTAGTTTGCGTGCGGGTGGTGTGGGGCTCAACTTGACTGCGGCCGACTATGTCATCCACGTGGATCCGTGGTGGAATCCAGCGGTGGAGATGCAGGCCACCGACCGTAGTCATCGTATCGGTCAGACTCGCCCTGTGATGGTCTACAAGATGGTAGTTCGCGATTCAGTTGAAGAAAAAATTCTGCAACTGCAGGATCGCAAACGGGAATTGGTGCGTCAGCTTATCACACCGGAACGCGGCGGGCTCAAAACGTTGACTCGCGACGATGTGGAGCTTTTATTTACATGAGGAGATACGCAATGGAACGTCCCAAGGTGAAGAAAGTCGTGTTGGCCTACTCGGGTGGTCTCGATACCAGCATCATTGTGCCGTGGCTCAAACAACACTACGGCAACCCGGAGGTGATTTGTTATTGTTGTAATATTGGGCAAGACGACGAGCTCGATGGGCTCGAAGCAAAAGCCTTGGCTAGCGGTGCCTCCAAGTGCTATGTCGAAGATCTGCGTGAAGTCTTTGTGCGCGACTACCTCTTCCCACTCATCCAGTCTGGTGCCACCTACGAGCGCCTATACCTGCTGGGCACGTCAGTTGCCCGCCCCTTGATCGCCAAACGCCAGGCCGAAATCGCCTTGTTAGAAGGTGCAGATGCCTTGGCCCACGGGTGTACGGGTAAAGGCAACGATCAAGTACGTTTCGAATTGACCTACATGGTGATTGCGCCACAACTCAAAGTGATTGCGCCGTGGCGCGAGTGGAACATTCGCTCACGCGAAGATGCCCTCGACTACGCCGCCGAGCACAACGTGCCGGTGTCGGCCACGCTCAAATCTATCTACAGCCGTGACCGCAACATTTGGCACATGTCGCACGAGGGTGGTATCCTCGAAGACCCGTGGAACGAGCCCGAAGAAGAGATGCACACGCTGACCGTCTCGCCCGAGAATGCGCCCGATACCGCTGAATACGTGGAAATTGGCTTTGTCAAGGGGATTCCGACCAGCATCAACGGCACGCAGATGGGGCCAGTGGCGTTGCTCAGCACGCTCAACACCATGGGGGCCAAGCACGGCATCGGCCGCATTGACCTGGTAGAAAACCGCTTGGTGGGCATGAAGAGCCACGGCGTCTACGAGACCCCGGGCGGCACGCTTATCCGTGTGGCACATCAGGCGCTCGAACAACTCACGCTCGACCGTGACACCATGCACTACAAGGACGTGGTCGCCAACCGTTACGCCGAAGTCGTCTATTACGGCCAGTGGTTTACGCCGCTGCGTCAGGCGCTGCAGGCCTTTTTTGATGTGACGCAACAGAACGTGACCGGTACGGCACGCATCAAAATGTACAAGGGCAACGCGATGTTGGTGGGGCGCAAGGCCGACAAGTCGCTCTACAACCCGGATATTGCCAGCTTTACCATGAGCGCTTCGTACAACCAGCAGGATGCCGAAGGGTTCATCAAGATTTTCGGCTTGCCCATGAAGGTGCAGTCGTTGGTGGACGGGAAATAACGCTATGACAGAGGGATTCGCCTTGGCCCCTGGTTTTCGCACGGCGGCGACCGCCTGTGGCCTGAAAAAAACCGGTGCACTTGACCTGATGATGGTAGTTGCCGATGCGCCATGTAGCGCCGCCGGTGTCTTTACCAGCAATCGTGTCCAAGCGGCACCCGTGCTCTACGACCGCGATGTGCTCGGCCAATCGGCGGGGCAGATGCGCGCAGTCATCGCCAATTCGGGGTGCGCCAACGCCTGTACGGGTGACGAGGGCAAGGCGAATACCCGCCAGATGGCACAACTCGCCGCCGACATCATCGGTGCCCGTGCCGATCAGGTACTCGTGCTGTCAACGGGGGTTATCGGGCGCCAGCTCGACATGACCAAGGTGACTGCTGGGGTGCAGGCACTGGCACGTGGCAGCTGGTCGCGTGATGCGATTGCGACGTCGGAAGCCATCATGACCACTGACACGCGCCCCAAACGGGCCAGTGTCAGTGGTACCATTGCCGGTAAAACGGTGACTGTGGCCGGCATGTCCAAGGGGGCCGGCATGATTCACCCGGGCATGGCCACCATGTTGGCGGTGATTACCACGGATGCGGCAGTGGCCCCCGACCTCCTCTATCGTGCCCTCAAAGAGGTCAGCGACATGAGCTTCAACCGTATCAGTGTGGATGGTGACATGAGCACCAACGACACGGTGCTGTTGCTGGCATCCGGGGTGTCGGGCGCGACCGTCAGCGTAGCCGAATTGCCTGCGTTCGTGGAGTTGTTGCGTGTGGTGTGTGTGGATTTGGCCAAAAAAATCGCCCGTGACGGTGAGGGTGCCACCAAACTGGTGGAAATCCGTGTCACGGGGGCAATCAATCCGACCATGGCACACCGTGTGGCCGATAGCATTGCGTGCTCGCCCCTGGTCAAAACGGCCATTCACGGCAACGACCCCAACTGGGGGCGTGTGGTGTGCGCGGCCGGCTACAGTGGGGCCGAGATAGACCCCGATACGCTGACCCTCGACTTTGGGCTGGGCGCTGAGCAAATCCGCCTCGTCAAGGGTGGCATGCCACTGGTGGTTGACCTCGACGCAGCCTCGCAGTTGCTCCGCCGTGAAAACGTTTACATCACCCTCGATCTCGGGTTGGGCACTGCGGCAACAACGGTGTGGACGTGTGACTTCAGCAAAGAATACGTGGAAGTCAACGCCCACTACACTACCTAATCACGGTATATCACAGGGCGGGGATACCCCGCCCTGTACATGCTCATGGACGTGCTCCGACGCACCGCCTGGCAACCAGGATAAGGAATCGCAATCATGTGGAGTGGTCGCTTTAGTTCTATACGACATAGCACTCAAGAAGCAGCACACACCCTGATTTCGTTGTACCAGCGCTTGTATGGCATGCTTGCGCAACGCTGGAAAGAAATCAGTGTCACGCTACTCGTGTTGGCGTCACAGTTTTCCGCATTTGTGTGGGCTGGAACAACCCGGGTGGTTGCGAATCCAGATGTCCAGTTGCATTACTGGACGCTCTGGTGGTGGGCGCACGCATTGCGTGTGAGTCCGCTTGGGGTGTGGGATGCACCACAGTTTGTGCCGTATCCGTACACCTTGGCGTACAGTGATCATCTGGCTGCGCTCGGCATCGTGACTGCCCCGTTGATCTGGCTACATCTCCCTGTTGCGGCAATACTCAATGCCACCATGGTGGCATGTGCGTTGGCGACGGCCTGGGCGATGTATGCCGTGGTGCGCGCCGAAGGGGCGGCAGTCTGGCCGGCGGTGCTCGTGGCAGTAGCCGTGACCTGTGGTGCATTTCGGAGCACGCATCTGGTGCATCTCCAGTTACAAATGACATGGATGCTACCGGTTGCCATTCTTTGGTTCCGCAGTGCCGTGCGTGCTCCGCAATTGTGGTCATGGGCTAGTGTGGGGCTCATACTACTCATGGCAGTGGCGTTTAGTCTGAGTAGTTATCACACGCTCATGCTGATTCCGGTTCTCGGTGTGACTGCAGTGGCGACCTTTTTTATGACGCCGGCTTCGATGCGGATGTCCACGACTGTGCGCATGGCGATTCTTGCAGTGTGTTGCGGAATTGCGCTACTCCCCACAGTATGGCCGTACATCACCGCCCAACAGATGACGGGTGTCACTCGTACACTCACCGAGCAGGCAAATTGGTCGGCGCCCATCCAGGCATGGTTTGCCGTATTGCCCACGCATCCACTTTGGCCCCGACTGTTTGGCTCTTTGGTCAGCGCTCGCCCCGAATTTGTGCTTGCACCCGGATTTCTACTGAGTGTGGGGGCGCTAATTGCAGTGCGTGATATGCGCCGTGCACAGCTCGTCTGGGTTGTGGTCGTGGTACTCGGATTCATCTTCGCCAGTGGCACCGCGTTGCGGCTGGCTGACGGTGACAGTGGCATCAGTTTGCCTGTGGCCAATGTGCTGGTGCGTATCCCCGGTTATAGCGCATTGCGTGTCCCAGCACGCTGGGGCTGGCTGGTGACCTTCGGCTTGGCGATGCTTGCTGCAGTTGGCTGGAGCCGGCTGGTACGCATGCACCCACGCTGGATCATGCTGGCAGTCTGCTGTTTGCTCCTCGACCTTGGATGGCCACAGGTGTCGTTTAAGCCAGCACCCAAGCCCGATACGGTGCCCAATGTAGTCAATTGGATGGCCACTCAGCCAGCTGGTGCAACGTTGCTCGAGCTCCCATTTAAAGCGCAACCACAGAGTGATGTGCAGAGTGACCGCTTGTGGTGGCAAACCATCCACCGCCAACGTAGTGTGACCGGCTATAGTGGTATTATCCCTGCCACTCAAGTCTTGTTGGCGCGTGATGCGGCGCATCTCCCACGTGCTGACGTCCTTGCCCGCATGCAGGCCTTTGGTGTCAACTGGATTGTGATCTATCGTGGCACGACTGACGGTGACAAACTCGCCACTGCGATGCACACCTGTACCACATGCCGTGTGCTCTACGATGATGCCGATGCGGTGGTCTATGCCATTCCTGCGAGTCCTTTGTATGCTGCGCCATCCCCGGCACAGGGGCACATCTGGATTTCCGGTGATGCGCGCCTGCACGATTTGGTTGCACTTGGTGCCGTTCACGAATTCGGCGCACGTGGTCTGCGGGTCGCAGGCCCGGCGCGTCCGCGGTTTTATCCGGTATTGGCTGTGCGTCATGAGCTCCCCGATGGCTGGCTGCTGAGTCGCAACGAAGAACCGGAATCGGTGGGGGTGACCGTAGCTGATGGCGTGGTGACAGCGGCAGATGCTATCCTGTATCGCCGCCCACCAGGACTGATTGCTGCGCAAGCACTGACACTACCACACGCTACACTACAGGTGGCGTTCAATGACACCGGTGATGTGTTCGTAGATAATCAACGCATTGCCACGGCAACAACATCAGAGATTACGGTGGTGTTGGATGCTGCCGTGCTGGCCGCACAGCGCATCGGCTCCACGATATATCCCCCCGGTGCCCAACTTGTGACCTTGACTGTACCGCGTGGTCAACAGACGCGGCTCACGTGGGATGCACAGACGGCGAATCTGCTTCGTGTACGCGTATTCGACCAGATGGTGACGCTCCCGGCGCTACAAAGTCAGCCGCTCAACGTGGCGGCTCAGGTCGCGGCTGACGGCTTGCTTATACCCGATTGGCATGGTGAAATCCTGGTACGCGGCATCGAAGACGTGTCTGGTCGGGCGGTGACACACGTGGTGCCACCACATACGCAGCGAATCGCACCAGGAGTAATCCCTGTGCTCCAAAATGGGCGTTACCAGGTAGTGATTGTGACGCCACACGGTCAACAAATCGTACTGGCGAATCTACTCGTGGACGCGCAATCATGGCATTGGCATGCAGTGCCAGCACAAATCATGTTAGTGTACTAGTTGGCAGATGTGATGCCAAACCAAGGAGAATACGATGTGGGGTGGACGTTTTAGTACGGGAATTGACGCCATCATGGCCGAGTTGAATAACTCGTTTCCCTTTGATCGGGCCATGTGGGCCGAAGATATCCGTGGCAGTATGGCGTGGGCGCGCCAGATTTGTGCGGCTGGTGTAATTACACCGGCAGAACGTGACGAACTCGTGCGTGGCTTGCAACTCGTCTATGACGAGTTCGCCAGTGGCGCCTTCCCCGTCAAAACAGCCGATGAAGACATCCATTCTGCGGTGGAACGCCGTCTCGGTGAGTTGGTGGGCAGTGTGGCCGGCAAGTTGCATACCGGCCGTAGTCGTAACGACCAAGTTGCCACCGACATGCGCCTGTGGGTGATGGGCGCCATCCAGCGCACCGATGCGGCAGTCGCCATGGTGCAGCAGGCACTTGTCGCCCAGGCTGAGGCCGCCGGCGACCTGATTATCCCCGGCTACACACACGTGCAACGTGCACAGCCCATTTTGTTGTCGCACTGGCTGTTGTCACATTTCTGGCCGTTGCAACGCGACCGCGAACGCCTCGCTGATTGTGCCACGCGTACCGCCGTGTTGCCACTGGGGTCTGGAGCCATTGCGGGTACCCCACTCAACGTAGACCGCCACGCCATCGCCAGCGAGCTCGGCTTTGCTGGGATATCCGCAAACAGCGTGGATGCCATCAGTGACCGTGATTTTGTGGCCGAGTATCTCTTTGTAGCAGCCATGATTGGCCTGCACATCAGCCGTTTGGCCGAGGACATGGTCTTCTATTCGAGTGCCGAATACGGCTTTGTGACGCTTGCTGACGCATACTCGACGGGGTCGAGCCTGATGCCGCAAAAGAAGAACCCCGACTCGTTTGAGTTGGCTCGTGGCAAATCGGGGCGTCTCGTGGGGAGTCTGATGACCATCATGACCGTCCTCAAGGGGTTGCCGTCAGCCTACAACAAAGACCTGCAAGAAGACAAAGAGCCCCTCTTTGATGCGACACGCACCATTGAAACGATGTTGCCAGTGGTGGCGGCTGCCACGGCAACTGCCCACTTTAACCAGGATGCGTTGCTCCGTGGTCTCGATGTAGCCATGCTCGCTACGGATGTAGCCGATTATCTGGTAGACCGGGGTGTGCCCTTCCGCACCGCCCACAAGGTGGTAGGGCAGGTGGT
>JBEANH010000084.1:0-11095 GCA_041165505.1 Chloroflexota bacterium
GGGTATTCCGGTGAGTGGCAAAAACCTCTTCCCTTCAAACATCCAAGGGTTACCGACCTGGTATAGCATTCGCATCAGCAAAGATGGCTATACGGCACGGCGTGATGTTTCGGAGATTTTGGTGGCGTACAATCCACGCACATCCGAAGAAGACCTCGCCAAACTCCCCAGCGGTGGCGTATGTGTCCACCCCACCGACCTCAAGTTTGCCAATCCACGCAGCGACGTGGTGATGTACGCCGTACCCGTCAAAGAGCTGGTCAAAGAAATCAACCCACCTGCCAATTTGCGCGATTACATCGCCAACATGTCGTATGTGGGTGTGCTGATGACGTTGCTCGGCATCGAGCGTGCCCAGATTGAAGCCGCTTTGATGCACCATTTCAACGGCAAATGCCGAAAACCTGCCCAAACAAGACCCATTCCGTGTCGCCACGATGAATCAGACCGCCGGCAAAATCATCATTGATGGCAACACGGCGGCAGGGATTGGCGCAGTGGTGAGTGGCGTCAGTGTGGTGGCGTGGTATCCGATTACCCCGTCTACGAGCCTAGTGGATGCTATCACCGAATACGCACCCAAGCTCCGCCCCGCCGAAGATGGGCGCGTCAACTACGCCATCATTCAGGCCGAAGACGAGCTGGCTGCCGCAGGCATCATCGTAGGGGCGGGCTGGGCAGGGTGCCGTGCTATGACGGCCACGTCGGGTCCTGGCATCTCGCTGATGAACGAATTCGCCGGGTTGGCCTACTTCGCCGAAGTCCCCCTGGTTATCTGGGATATTATGCGCATGGGGCCATCCACCGGTTTGCCCACACGCGTCTCGCAGGGTGATATTCAGTCGGCCTACTACCTCGGACATGGTGACAGCCAGCACATCTGTCTGCTGCCGGGGTCCATGCAGGAATGTTTCGAATTTGCGGGCACCGCATTCGATTTGGCCGAACTCTTCCAGACGCCGGTTATCGTGCTCAGCGACCTCGATTTGGGCATGAACAACTGGATGACTGAGCCGTTCGCCTACCCGACCCAACCCCTCAACCGGGGCAAAGTGCTCCACACGGACACCTTCGAGAAGTTTCTGGCCGAACACGACAACAAGTGGGGACGCTACCGCGACATTGATGGTGATGGCATCCCCTACCGCACCATTCCCGGCAACCAGAACCCGCGTGCGGCCTGGTTGGGACGTGGCACCGGGCACAACGAACAGGCCGTCTACAGCGAACGCAACGACGACTGGCAACGCAACATGGATCGCCTGACACGCAAACACGATACGGCACGCACCAAAGTGCCAGCCCCCGTGGTCGAGCATGTGGCTGGTGCTCGTGTGGGTATCATCGCCTACGGCTCGAGCCACGATGCCGTCCGCGAAGCACGCGACATGCTCAGCGCACATGGCGTCGCAAGTAGTTATATGCGCCTGCGCGCTCTGCCACTCAACGACGACGTCAGCGCCTTTGTGGCACAGTACGACGAAGTGTATGTGGTCGAGCTCAACCAAGACAGCCAGATGCTCCAGTTGCTGTGTGTGCATGTGCCCAACCATGCAGGCAAACTACGCCCCGTGAATTTATGTGATGGTCTGCCACTCACGGCAACGTTTGTGCTCAATCGGATTCTGACGCACCGTGGTGCCTAGCAAACAGAGGGAACTATTATGACCACCGTTGCGAATCGTCCTACCAATGCGATTGGTTTAACCACCCAAGATTACCAGGGTGGTCAGACCACGCTCTGTGCTGGCTGTGGCCACAACTCGGTCACCAGTCAGATTATTGCGGCCTGCTACGAACTCTCCGTTGATCCGCGTGCCATGGTCAAGATGAGCGGCATCGGCTGTTCGAGCAAAACGCCCGCCTACTTCCTCAACCGCTCGTTCGGCTTCAATACGCTCCACGGACGCATGCCGTCGGTGACCACCGGTGTGGCATTGGCCAACCGCTCACTTTCACCAATCGGCATCAGTGGCGACGGCGACACGGGGAGTATCGGGCTTGGCCAGTTCAAGCACATGATGCGCCGCAATGTACCGATGGTCTACATCGTCGAAAACAACGGCGTCTATGGGCTCACCAAAGGGCAACACTCGGCTACCGCCGACATCGGCCAAAACCTCAAGTATGCGGGGGTCAACGAGCTCCCACCCATTGACGTGTGTGTCGAGGCGCTTGCTGCGGATTGTGGCTTTGTGGCACGTTCATTTGCGGGTGACGCCAAACAAGTCCGCGAGCTCATCAAAGCGGCCATGTGCTACGAAGGCACCGCCGTCCTCGATATCATCAGCCCGTGTGTCACCTTTAACAATAGCGATGACTCGACCAAGAGCTACGGCTACGGCAAAGAGCACGAAGAGCGCATCCAAGACATCACCTTTATCCCCAGTTACAACGAAGTACAGGTGGACTACGAGCCCGGCACCGAACAAGTGGTACGCCTGCACGACGGCCCCGTCATCAAGTTGCGCAAACTCGACCGCGATTATGACCCCACCAAGCGTTTCCAAGCTATTCAGCTCCTCGAAGAAGCGCGTAGCAACAACGTCTTTGTGACCGGGTTGATCTACATCAACGAAAACCGCCCCACCCTACAACAGGTGATGGATTTGGTGGATACGCCACTTGCCTATGTACCCGAATCCGCACTGCGCCCCAGCAAGAGCGCGTTTGATGCGGTGATGGCCGAATTCTAAATTGATAACGCATCGCACCGCCACGCACCATGTATGCGTGGCGGTGTCGCTTTGAGAGGATACCTCGATGGCACTCATCTATCACATGGCACTGGCAACACGCTGGCAGACATGGCCCGTCGGCCACGACTACCTCCCTAGTGACTATGCCAAAGATGGCTTTGTCCACTGTACTGCGGGCGACGAATTAATGCTCAAGGTCGCAAATCGCTTCTACCGTGATGTGCCTGGCGACTTTGTGGTGCTGGTCGTAGATACCGACCGCCTGACGAGCCCACTCAAGTGGGAAGCTCCCACTCCCGGCGATACCCTCGCCCCCCTCTTTCCCCATATCTATGGCCCCATCAACGCTACTGCAGTGGTTGCAACCAAACCGCTACAACGCGATGCAGCGGGTATGTTTGTACGTATTGGTGCATAATTGCGGATTGATCAATACACACCTGCCTCATATTGACGTTTAGGCGTGCCAATCACCGCTACACTACCAACATACTGCCGCGATTGACGTCAGTTTTTTATTTATTACAAAATATAGTACTACATACATTGACAATAAAAAGGGGCAGTGCTAGTATTAGGAGTAAATCGTTTACGCACACGGGAGCGTGTCTCCTATGCCACCGCGCTACGTCCAAAAATACGGGCCGATGTCCCGTCGTCGTAGTGGACAGACGCCGTTACAAATCGAAGCAGCGCCGATCAGCCCACCACCACCACCACGCATCGTGGGGGGTGGCTTCACTGATTGGATTGTCCCCAGTGAAATCACGCCACAGAACGGCGTTATCGGTGTGGTGATTATTGCCGTGGTACTTGCGCTACTAGCATTTCTGGTGCCGATGCTCTTACCGGCGAATGAGCCACGTGTTGCCGATGGCACCACATTACAGGGGGTATCCATGGCAGGGTTAACCCGTGCCATGTTGAACGAGCAGATTGGCAAACGCTACAAGCAGTTCCTCGACACACCTGTCACGTTTGTCTACCGCGACCGTACCTGGACACCTTCGGCGAGTGAGATTGGCGTATCCATCAACATACGGCAGACCGGCAACGAACTATTGGGCATGAGCACAGGGCGCGGGTTGCCGATTCAGCTCCAAAACATGTGGGCGCGCTGGTGGGGGGTGCTCGATGTTGGTCCACACATCGTCATCAACGAGGCCAAACTCCAGCGCTACCTGGTGTCCATTGCCCGTGACATTGACATGCCGGTACAGTTACCGGATATCACCATTGATGAAACTGGTGCCGTTGAAACGACACCTGCTCAGAATGGGCGCTATCTGGTCATCAACGAGACCATCATTGACACCTTGAACGCCATCAAAACCGCACAAGCCATGACCGTGACCGTGCGCACCGCGTTGCTCAACAGTAGCACAGACGACGATGCACTCATTCAGAGTTCCAACGATGCCAAACAGTTCCTGAGTGCACCGATTGTGCTACGTCTCAATACGCAAACATGGACATGGGATCGTGACACGCTGTTGCAGTTGATCATGATTGACCGGAGCACGGAGCGCGTCAATGTGACCCTCGACCGCGAGGCAATTCGTGTTGCCGTTGATAAATTGGCACAATCCGTGGACAGTGGGAGTGTCGAGCCACGTGTACGTATCAACGACGGGGTTGCCACGATTACTCGGCCCGGCCAAGCGGGAGTGCGACTCAATCGAGAAGAGAGCGTACAACGCATCTATGATGCGCTGTACAGCAACGAACGTGTCATTGATTTACCGATTACCCAGGTAGCACCACAACTCGACGATTCTACGATCCAGACGCTCAAGTTCGACGACATTCTCAGCACGGGACGGAGCAGTTTTGCGGGGTCTGCGGCTTACCGCACCACCAACATTGTGGCAGGGGCCAAGCATATTGACGGTGTGCTGATTGCACCAGGTGCCCTATTTTCGTTTAATACCGAAGTCGGTGCCATTGATGAATCCAACGGCTTTGTCCAGGGGTATGCGGTCGTCGGGCAACGATCACAGCTCGAATGGGGCGGTGGCGTCTGCCAAGTCTCGACGTCGCTATTTCGGGCGGCGTTTTATGCCGGGTTGCCTATCCGCGAATGGCATGCACATCCGTTTTATATCAAGTGGTACGACGAATACGCCTTCCCCAATGGTGCTGGCCCAGGGCTCGATGCAACGATTTTTACGGGACAGCTCGACTTTCAGTTTGTGAACGACACCGGTCACTGGATGGCCATTGAGACCACCGTAGACACCAAAACTCAGATGCTCGACATCCAGTTGCGTGGCACAGCCACGGGGCGTAGCGTGCGCGTTGTAGGGCCCAAAATCACCAGTACCATTCCCGCGCCACCCGATCCCGTCTACATTGACGATGCCAGTCTCCCCCTAGGAACAATCAAACAAACGGACAAAGCCAAGGACGGGATGAGTGTGGTCGTGTATCGCATTGTGACCATCAACGGGAAAGAGCAGCCCGGCGAAGAATTCACCAGCAACTTCAAGCCGTGGCATGCCACCTATTTACGGGGCACCGGCGCAACCCCCACTCCAACACCATGACCGACGCACCACGCATGTATGGGGGTGTGGCATTCACCCCAGTCACACCGGCACAGACACGCTGGGAAGCAGGGGACAGTGGCTTGATGCGCGAGCAGTTCAACCAACTCGCCGAGCTCGGCGTGAGTCACCTGTTTCTCACGCCGAGTTGGGCGCATCTACAGCCACAGGCCAAGCGCATTGCCACACGCACGATGAATTTCGTGGAGCGCTGTCTTGACTTGGCACATCAGGCGCATCTCAACGTGATTGTCTCGCTACTCGCCATCGAACAGCACGGCGCACTGACCCTCCCTGCGTGGCACAATCATGCGGACGTGGTGGGCTGGTTGCAAGGGCGTACCACGCAACCGTTGAGTGTGATTGGTACACCGGCCATCATTGAAGGACGGTGGCGTACCCTCCAGATGGCAAACCCCTTTACCACGGCAGCGATGGTGGATGCGCAACACCTACTCATCCGCACGGTGATGGGGTATTTTGCACAACACCCTGCGTGTACACAATGGGTGCTTGGCGCAGGCTGGAGCCGATTACACACCACCACTACCACGGCACAAGCCAGCCACTGGTGGCAACAACTGCGTGAAACCGCATTGCGGGCGGCACCACAGGCGCATGTGATGAGTCTGGTTGATGGGCCGAGTCTCACCGGGCAACACGCCCTCAGTGTCACCACATTGGCAGCACACAGCGACTCACTCTTGGTCAATGCGGCCATGCCAGAGCTCACTGCACGCCAGCAACGGCGACTGAGCGCACCCGCACTCTTTAGTCACGAGCTGGTCCACGCATTGAGCAACAAACCGGTTAGCGTGGTCCTGCCGCCCCTCTTGATGGCGCCAGCACAGGCGCACTGGCAACGCGTGGCGTGGCATCAACACCCGCTCGACGTCCCTTGTGTGGCCACAGACGCAGCAGGACTCTATGTGGAACACCTGTTGCAACGACTCCATGCAGCAGGTACTGCCGGAGTCATCTGGCCAGCCAGCATCCCTGTTGCAGGAGCTGACGATTCATCGTTGCCGCCGTGGGTGGCCCAGCAATGGCCACTTGCCACGCACCCCGGGCTACACACTACAACGGGCACAGCATGGGCGCGCTGGTTCCGCACGGTACACCGGGTAAACACACCCCCAACGACGCTTGATCGTGAGCGGTATTGGCATCAGCCAAGTGCCGAATTTTTACGCCTGTGGCACGCATATGAATAATCTGCTAGTAGTATAATGAGTCGCAGTGGCAAGTGGGGTATGCATGGATACGACTGAGATGTACGAACGCGGCGTTGCCGATGCTTATCGTGGCACACCGCATCCGTTTTACTATCAAAATTTCGAACCATATCGCCAAGCCTACGACCAGACGCGCCAACGGATTCGCAAAACGAGTGCGATTCCTGTGATTGATGTGCGTCGGTGGCTCCTCAATGCGCTGTTCGTACTGACGGTCATCGGCGTGCTCGTGGCCGTATGGTATTTCACCACCACCGAAGTCGTGGTGCGCCGTACCGCAGTGCAAACTCCGATTATTTTGCCCACCCTTGCACCTGCGCAGCTACTCACGTTGGCGAGCCCAACTCCACTGCCGCCAACCCCGGAGCCACTCATGCTCAAAAAAGGTGGCAAGGCGTTGATTCGCAACACCGAGCAACAACCGTTACGTGTGCGGATTTCCCCCGCAATTGATGCCAAAATCGTGGCATACATGCGTGATGATGAGCTCGTCGAAATCATCGAAGGGCCGATTTTGGCCGATGGCATCGTATGGTGGCAAATCAAGGGTCAAGCAGGAAGTGGCTGGAGTGCTGAGTCCAACAACGACGGGATAACCTGGATTATTCCAGTACCATAGTGGTATCCATACACAGAAAAAGGTGTGCACCGATGCAGACGAACCCGATTATCGATCCCAAAATTGGACAGCGAATTGCGAGTATCCTGTTTATCACACAGAGTTTGGGATCTGCGGCGCTCATCTCGAACGTCACCGTCAATCCGATTATTGGCGCCAAACTTGGTGGCAGTGATGTGCTTGCAGGGGTTCCCGGCACCTTATTACTTATAGGTGCTGCCAGTGCCGCCTATCCAGCGGGCATGATCATGCAACGACTCGGACGGCGTCCCGGTTTGGCACTCGGGTTTCTTATCGGCAGTATTGGCATGTGTATTGGCGGCTATGCGGTGGTCACCCAATCTTTTTGGCTATTTCTCTTTGGGCTGTTGTTGATTGGTGGCGCACGTGGTGCCGTAGACCAGAGTCGCTATGCGGCCGCAGATGCCAACCTCCCAGAAGCACGCGCTCGTGCCATCAGTACCGTGGTTTTTGCAGGAACAGTGGGCGCCGTCTGCGGACCATTGTTGGTGGCTCCGCTGGGTACACTCGTCAAGGGAGTCTTCGGCTTCGATGTATTGGCTGGTCCCATGATTGGGGGCGCCATCCTCTTTTTGGTCTCCGGGTTGTTGATTACGACGCTCCTGCGACCAGACCCACGTGACATCGGGCGCATTATCACCGACGCACTCAAACGCGACGATGATCCGCCGCCGATGGCCGCACGCTCGCTCGCCGAAATTGCCCGCCAACCGGGCATCCAACTCGCCGCACTTTCGATGCTCATCGGGCAAGCCATGATGGTGTTGGTGATGACAGTGACATCACTGCACATGAACCACTACAACCACAATCTGGCCGATATTTCATTGGTTATCATGGCACACACACTGGGCATGTACGGGCTCTCCTTTGTGACGGGCACCATCGCAGACCGCTATGGCCGCCCCGCAGTGGTGAGTTTTGGCGCCGTGGTGTTGTTGTTGGGGTGTGTGATGGCACCCATCTGGACCGACGTGCTCCCGCTGGCAATTGCCCTCTTTTTGGTGGGCTGGGGCTGGAACATGTGCTACATCGGTGGCTCATCGCTCCTGGCCGACAATTTGGCACCCAGTGAACGTGGGCGCTACCAGGGTGGCATCGAGCTCACCATCAACCTGTCATCGGCTGTCAGTAGTTTAAGCAGTGGCTTTATTATTGCGGGTCTCGGCTTTACCACGTTGTGCATCATCGCCAGTATTATCACGTGTGCACCACTCATCATGGTCATGATGCAACGCATGCGCACTCAGCTTCCCAGTGCACCGCACGTATCGTAACGCGACGAGTCACTGGCGATGATGCGTTATTGCTGGCAACTCCTGTGGATCGTGGCAATTGCGCTCGGGGGGTGTACGAGCCCCCCCGTAGCCGAGCCGTTGTCTGCGGTGATGTCACAACCAGGACAACGCTGGCGTACGGCGGCAGTCGTCGTACAGACGGAAACCCAGACGTTGCTCACCCCCCATGTCATCATTACGCCGGAAAACGCACCCCTACTTGCGGATATCCGTGTGCCCGTTGTACTCACGCATAGCCAGCATGCACAGATTCCGTGGCGGGACGATCATGGGATGCGGTATGCACCGGTCATCATTACTGGCACGTTTGGTGAAATGCCAGTACGCATGGAGAGCGTTGATGACATCAACACCACACTCAGCGAAGCCAGTGTGGCCACTATGCCTCCCAATCAGATAGTACGCATTATCGGACTGCTCAACAGTCATCCGGACAGCGTGTTTATTCACGATCGTACGAATCCACGTGTCAGTCGTGCATTCCGTCCTGCCTGGGTACCGGGTGCAGTCCCGTTGCGCATCGCCGAAGGTGCACCCGTCATGATTGAAGGGGTACGAATCAACGAGGAACTCATCGCACTCGTGATTGCGCCGGTTATTACCCGTTAATAACACAACCCCCACCGAGACGCGGATGTGCGTCTCGGTGGGGGTTGCAACCGCAGCGTTAGACGACGGCGACTTCACTATCGCGGTCAAAGGCATGCATGCGTGACATGTCAATGACCAAATCAATGTTGTTACCGACTGATGCCTTGGTGCGGGGATCGAGGCGGCTGACCATTTCTTTGCCACCATTTTCCACGAAGGCATAGACTTCGCTCCCCAGCGGCTCACGCACCGTCACGTTGGCGGCCAGGCGTGCCGTGTTTTCCACACCCACGGGCACAAACGATGCGTCGTGAATGTTTTCGGGGCGGATACCGAAGTAAATGGACTTGCCGATGTAGTTGTCGAGCTTGCTGGCCTTGTCTGCGGGTACGGGCAAGCGGAACGAGCCCATGTCCACAACCAAGCTACCATCACCACGGCCAACCGTCCCTTCAAAGAAGTTCATGGATGGTGAACCGATGAACCCTGCCACAAACATGTTGGCCGGGGTGTCATACAGATTCTGTGGGGTATCCAACTGTTGCAAGACGCCATCTTTCATGACAGCAATACGGGTACCCATGGTCATGGCCTCGGTCTGGTCGTGGGTCACGTAGATGAATGTCGTCTTGAGGCGCTGGTGCAACTTGGAGATTTCGGCACGGGTCTGCACACGCAACTTGGCGTCGAGGTTCGACAATGGCTCGTCCATCAAGAAGACGGCTGGGTTACGCACAATGGCGCGTCCGAGCGCCACACGCTGGCGCTGACCACCCGAGAGCGCCTTCGGTTTGCGGTCGAGCAAGTGCCCGATGGCCAACATTTCAGCAGATTCTTTGACGCGACGATCAATTTCTGCCTTGGGTGTTTTGCGCAACTTGAGACCAAAGGCCATGTTGTCGTAGACCGACATGTGCGGGTAGAGCGCATAGCTCTGGAAGACCATGGCGATGTCGCGGTCTTTGGGTGGCACATCGGTCACGTCGCGGTCACCGATGTAGATGTGCCCTTCGGTGATTTCTTCGAGACCAGCCAAACAACGCAACGCGGTGGTTTTGCCACACCCTGATGGACCGACCAATACCAAGAACTCTTGGTCATTGATGGTGATGTCCAGGTCTTTGAGCGCCGAGAAATCACCGAAGCGCTTCCACACGTGATCGAACTTAATCCCTGCCATCTCTGCATTCCTTCCTTGGTACAACAAGAGACCACATATGCATTACTCGGCTACCACACGGCAACCGCTATCCTACCCAATCACTCCCGTACTTGCCCGTACCACCAACGTCGGCACGAGGAGCTGCGTCTGCGCCGGCGCACCAGCCAACTGCGCTACCAGCATGCGCACCGCAGCAGCACCCATGGTAAACCGCGGCTGGCGTATCGTCGTCAATGGCGGCTGCATGTATGCGGCCGGGGGCAGATCGTCGAAACCGATGAGCGAGACATCGCGCCCCACCACCAAGCCGGCATCACGGAGCACTCGCATTGCACCATATGCCAACTCGTCACTGGCTGCAATCACCGCGGTGGGCATGTCGGGGGCATTCATCAGCTCGAGCATGGCCGCTTCACCATCCCCTTCGCGGCTCCCTCCAGCAACCACCCCACCATCGAGCATCTCGAGGGCAACCGTTGCCAGCGCCGCCACAAAGCCGTCCACGTACCACTCACTCGTTGCCAGCGCCACATCCGGGGCAATCAACGCAATCCGCCGATGACCAAGACTGACCAAGTGCTGCACGGCCAAATGCATCCCCGCTGCAATATCGCTCATGACCCAGGCATCACCTTGGGGAGCCAGACTCACTGCCACGATATCAGCCTGGTGGAGCGCATCCACACGTGCATCGTCTGCACCAGGGTCGCAAATCAGCACACCGTCCACTTGGCCACTACGCGCCACCGCCACACAGGTACGCGCTACATCGTCGTTACGGGGAATCAACAACAGGGCGAGTCCTTGTTGCGAGGCCTCGTGCGCCATCCCCGCCAATACCTCTGCCATGGCCGGATCAGCCAGACGGTCGTAGCCACTTGCCATCGAAATCCCCAACGTGCGACTGCGTCCGCGCAAGGCCCG
>JBEANH010000085.1:0-11458 GCA_041165505.1 Chloroflexota bacterium
GGCACCCGCTGTGGCCTGCCATTCCAGCCACATGGAGCGCGTACCCGGGCTCCACATGGCGTGTGGGCCACCATGAATGTGCAGAATCAAGCCATAGGTACGCCCTGGTTCTACCACGGCAGGAGCAAGCAACCAGCCCTGCACAGGCGCGCCATCACCGGAGTGATACCAGAGTTCTTCGAAGGGCACGGTGATACGCTGTGCCCGCAACTCGTCAATGAGCTGGGAAACTTGGGTGGCACCCACCCATAACTCACACGGGGCAGACGGTCCTCCTTGGGTGGCAGCGATGAGCCCATGCGCATTGACATCAAAGTCGGCACTCACCACCCCCGCATCACTCGGTGGGGTATGGATTGCCATGGGGGTACGCCCCGGTGCCGCCACGGTACGTACGACGCCTTGCCCATGCCATTCGGCCACATAGGCGATGCCGCTACTATCGGGGAGCCACTTCCATTCGCCGAGTGAGGCATCATTCAGGTCAAGGCGTTGCCAGGTGCCCCCCGCATATGGGCGCACCAACAGGGCAGCACCCCCATGAAACGGTGCATGCGCAAAAATCGCCCGCACCGCAATCCACTGTCCGTCAGAGGAGAGTTGGGGGGCACTGCCAATCGACCATTCTTGTTCGGCGAATATCTGTGGTGTGGCGTAGCCTGTGGCGGGAATGGGCAGGTTGACGAGGCAGCGCCCCACAAAGTACTGCGTGGTCTCAGGGGACTGTTTGGCCGTTGACCAGAGTGACGCCCCATCGGGGGCCCAGGCCGGCGCCCAGTAATCACGGGCATCGTCGCTGATACGGCGCTGGCTACTGCGGCTGCGGCCTTTGGCGACCTCGACGATGTAGAGCTGACCACGCCGGCCGTTGATATAGTCGGTACCGGTACGGAAGGGGAGCTCGCCGATGACGCGTGGATCAACGGCATCACGTGCGTGTTGCTCCTTGGTGGCTTTGGCTTGGTCGGCAGCAAAGGCGGTGGTTGGCGTAGGTGGGGGATTGAGTTCGGCTGCAATATCGAGGTCATTCGGATAACTCACAAAGGCAACAAAGCGCCCATCGGGACTCCAGGCAGGGCTGGACACGCCGGCACTCACCGCGCTCATACATTCGGCTTCGCCACCATCCACCGCAATCACGTAGAGTTGGGCGTCACCACCACGATTGGAGACGAAGGCAATCTGCCGACCATTGGGGCTCCACACCGGGGAGCGGTCATTGCCGGTACCCGCACTAAAACGCACCGGGGATGCATCGCCACGGCGCATCCAGATGGCACGGCGGTATGTATTGGCAACCGCATCAACACTTGCACGCACATAGACGAGGGCAGCGCCAGATGGCGACCATGCCACGTCTTCGATGTGGTCGAGACGGGTGACATCGGCCACACTCCACGGGGTAGCAGTCATGCGAGGCATCCTTTCCGTTACGCGTCATGTCTTGTATTATACCGAGAAGCCACACACAAACAGCACGACACGGGGCGCATGCCCCGTGTCGTCAATTGCATCGTGATTGAGAGCACGCATATTAGGCGTTCGCTGTGCCATCCTGCCACGCACCGATATCGAAGCGCTGTGCTTTGGCACGCACCGTACGCACCTGCTCGTTGGCCACCGTATATTCGCCACGGTAGTGCTGAATGTCGTTGTGGATGTCGTAGGCATAGCGCTGGATGACCCAAGCGCCTTGAGCGCCTTGGCGCAAGAGTTCGAAGTGCCAGACCTGGGCGGCGCTGTCGTATTCGGCGGAGACGAGCCACACCAGATCGCTACGGCGCAACGTGGCAGCCAAACGGCGCATCCCATCAACACGGGCGGCACTCGACGACGGAACAGGTACGGTGGTCATGCTTGACTCCTCCAACACGGTAAACGGTATGCGATATTGCGCCCATTATAATACGAGCACGCCATCTCGACAAATCAATGCGCCAAGCGCCTCACTATCGTGTACCGCATGGTGCACAGAGCAGGGTGGTATAATCTACACAAGCTGGGACAAAGGGTAGCGATTATTATGCGTATCACCATCCTCGGGACGGGGACTTCCACCGGGCTGCCCATGATCGGGTGTGAATGTGCCGTATGTACATCACCCGATCCGCGTGATCGGCGCCTGCGCACATCGGCACTCATCGAAACCGATAACGGCAACATTTTGATTGATGCGGGTCCCGACATGCGCCAACAATTGCTTGCAAGTGGCGTACAGTCGTTGCACGGCGTGATTTTGACGCACGAGCATCAGGATCACATCGGGGGGGTGGATGATTTACGTCCACTCAACTACCGCATGAACGCCGCCATCACCATGTACGGGTTGCCACGCACATTGAGTGCCATCCAAGAACGCTACCACTACGCATTCTCGTTGTCGAGTGGCGGATCATCACGCCCCAACATTACCCTCGCACCGATTACCGCGTGGCAAGAATTCACTGTAGCCGACACGGTCATCATGCCACTGCCAATCAGCCACGGGTCACTCGAGATTCTCGGCTATCGCATCGGTAAATTCGCCTATATCACCGATGCAAGCCATATTAGTCGAGATGTCTGTCATGCCCTGCGCGGTATTGACACGCTTGTGATTAACGCCTTGCGCGATGAGCCACATCCAATGCATCTCTCGTTTAACCAGGCCGTGCAGTATATCACCACCATCGCACCGCAGCGCGCCTACCTGGTGCATTTGACACACGGGGTACGCCACGCCGAGTTATTGCCACGCCTACCAGCACATGTGCAGCCCGCATATGACGGCTTAATGATCGAGGTTCCCACATGAGCATTGTGGTTGATGCCCGCCTCAACGCCTATCGGAACGGAGGCATTCCACAATATACCCGGCAACTGATGCATGCCATGGCCGCCGAAGCCCCAACCACGGCATTCACACTGTTGCAACACCGACGCCAACCCGAACGCCTTATTACGGCGGCCAACGTGACCCGCCGTGTGGTATACACGCCACCACACCACCGCTGGGAATCGTGGGTTTTGCCCCTCGAAATCGGTGTCATCCGCCCGCAGGTAGTGCTCTTTCCCGATTTTGTGGCCCCGATACGGCGCAATTTTCCCGCGGTAGTCACTATCCACGATTTAGCCTTTTTGCACTTTGATGATTTGCTCGACGACAATGCCAAGGCCTTTTATGCGCAGGTTGGGCAGAGTGCCAAGCGGGCGGACGGCATCATTGCGGTGTCGCAATCCACCAAAAACGATATCGTCACACTACTCGACATTGCACCCGAACGTGTTACCGTGATACACGAAGCGGCAGCGGCACACTATACACCGTTGCCGTTGACCCCCCACGAACGCAGACGCATCAACAACATTGATGTGACCGCCAACGGCTATATTTTGTTTGTGAGTACCATCGAGCCACGTAAAAATCTCCCTGTCCTGCTCCAAGCACTTCGCATCGTCCGCGACCGTCACCCCAATCGCCACTATCACTTGGTAGCCGCAGGTGCACGTGGCTGGCGTGAAACGCCAATTCTGCAACAGATTGATCATTTACGCTTGCACGATGCCATTACTCTGCTTGGCAGCGTCCATGACGACGATTTGCACTGGCTCTACGCCAATAGCCGCATCTACGCCAACCCATCACGCTACGAAGGCTTTGGCTTGCCGTTACTCGAGGCGCTGGCGTGTGGTGCGCCTGCCTTGGCCAGTGATACGTCGAGTTTGCCCGAAATCGGCGGTGATGCGCCACACTACCTGCCTGCCGATGACCCATTGGCATGGGCGGATGCCCTTGAACTGCTCTGGGATGATGATGCACAGCGGGCCACCATGGCAGCCCGCGGGCCTGTGCAGGCTGCCACGTTTTCGTGGCAACGCGCTGCCACAGAAACGCTACAATTACTCAATCGGGTCGCCAAACCAATCAGCTGAACATGAATCAAAGGAGATGATGAAATGTCGCATGCAGCACTCGTTGATGTGGCGTGGGTGAACGCTCATCGCCATGACCCCCATGTTGCAATCGTGGATCTACGCTGGTACCTGACGAATCCCGCCCAGGGGGCTCAAGAATACGCCGCCGCACATATTGCAGGCGCCGTCTACGTGTCGCTCGACGAAGAGCTCTCCGAGGCAGCCTGGGATGGACCCGGGCGGCATCCATTACCGCGCCCAGACCGCTTTATTGCGGCCATGAGCAACGCAGGCATTGATGCAACGACGCATGTGGTGGTCTACGACAGTGCGGGAGGCTCGATTGCAACCCGCTTGTGGTGGTTGTTGCGCTACTACGGCCATACCAAGGTCTCCATCCTCGATGGAGGGTGGCAGGCCTGGCTGGCGAGTCATGGCGACACACGCAGTGGCCACGAAACACGCCCAGCACGGCAGTTTGTGGGGCAGCCAGATGCGTCCATGACTGTGGATGCCGCTCGCGTTGATGCGCTCCGGCACGACACCACCGTTCTCCTGCTCGATGCGCGTGCACGTGAACGCTACACGGGTGAAGTCGAGCCCTTTGGGCCACGGGCTGGACACATCCCAGGGGCGCATTCGGCACCCTTTGCCGACAATCTCACCGCTGACGGTACGCTCAAAACACCAGCAGCACTCAAAGCACGCTTTGACGCACTCGGTGTACCACAGGCACAGACGGTGGTCTGCTATTGTGGCTCGGGGGTTACCGCCACCCACAACCTGTTTGCGATGCATTTGGCCGGATACGATGCCAAACTCTACCCTGGCTCGTGGAGTGACTGGAGCAACAACCCGGATCACGCCATTGCCACGGGTGACACTCCGCAGTAATTGTCACACGACGAGGTGATGCCGTGATTGATACCACACGTATTCTGCTCGGTCTGTTGATTAGCACGGCGATTGGAGCCGTCGCCTATCGGCGGGGGTCGTTGAGTCGTAGCGGCTGGCTGGGTGCCATCATCACCGGTACGCTGACGTTCGGGTTTGGTGGTTGGGCACACGGCGTCACGCTCGTCTTCTTTTTCGTGAGTTCGACGCTCTGGTCACGCCTCAAAAAAAGTCGTAAAGCGGCTCTCGAAGCCACCGTCTTTGAAAAGGGGTCACAACGCGACATCTGGCAGGCATTGGCCAACGGCGGTGTATCTGCCATGGTCTGTGTTGGGGGCGCATTCATGCCAGAGCTGTTGCCGTTGTGGGATGCTCTTTTTGTGGGGGCCATGGCTACTGTGGCTGCTGACACCTGGGCCACCGAGCTCGGCATTTTGTCAACTCTTCCACCACGACTCATCACCACCATGGCTCCTGTACCACGAGGCACATCGGGGGCGATAAGCACCGTTGGTACACTTGCCACCGGTGCTGGTGCACTCACCACGGCTACCGTCTTTGTATGTGCTGGCGCTGGGAGTGTGTCGTGGTACCTCATCGTTGTTGGGGGTGTGGCCGGAGTCATCGGCAGTCTCAGCGATAGTGTGATGGGCGCCACCGTACAACGTCTTTTTCAAGGACCACAGGGAATCACAGAACGGGCACACGCCGCTGACGGTAGCCCCTACCCGATGATTCGCGGCTGGCGCTGGATGAACAACGACGCCGTCAATTGCATCAGTGCGGCCATCGGTGCCGGTGTTGCCGCAGGCCTATGGATGTTGGGCTAAGCTCATTCGTCATCTATCACCATGTCGGTGGGGGCATCAGGGCGGGCGGCAAGCGTAATCGGGCCAAACAGCGTGTCTTGGTGGGCATCCACTGCCCGCCGTTTAATCATCTCAAGCACCGCCCACAACGACACCACTACATCCACCCGGGTACGCGACGTTTTGGGGAGTAATTCCAAAAAGGCGAACGAACGCATCTGTTGCAGATGGGAGCGAATGCGCGTGACCACGTCACCCACCGTCAGGATTTTGGGAGCCGGCATGGGAATGGGGGCCGCAGGGGCATCTATCAAGCGGAGTCGCTGTTGCCAGACCACCAGCAACTCATCGAGGGTCATTTGCAGGGGCATCGCAGCCACCGATGGTGACGGCAAAGTGGCCACGCGTGCAAAGCTCTGCCACCCCATGGCATCACGCTGACGCACCCATTCGGCGGCCTGTTTGTAGTACTGGTAGAGTTTGAGCTGGGTTACCAGATCAATGCTGTCATCGGGTTCGTCACTAGCCAGGGGTGTTTGGGGCAACAATGCACGTGACTTGAGCACGAGCAGGCGTGATGCAAGCACAATAAAAGCCGACATCTGCCCCGCATCGGGGGCATCCATCTGTCGCACATGATGCAAATACTGGTCGGCCACCTGCGCCAAGGCAATCGTAGTAATATCGAGTTCAGCTTTTTCGATGAGTTGCAACAACAAATCGAGTGGCCCTTCGTAGTGTGCCACTCGGATGGTATAGTCAATTCGTTCAGCGTTTAGCATCGGTTATCTGCCTCGTGCAACAGGCGCACTGTCGGTGTGTCCGCTTGGCGTGCAACATCACGCAACAGCTCCACCACCGCTGGGCGTACTGCGGCATGCTGGGCACGATGCACACTGCGCACTTCGTGTACCCCATGCCGCCGCACTGGTTCACACCAGCGCTGTAACCAGTTATACAGCATCGGCACCCGTTGCGCCACTACAATCACGCCATACCACCCCAACCCCAGTGGGACGCCCGCATCACTGACTTTGCCCACATCGTGGAGCAGTGCGGTGGCCAACAGCACTGGGTCGTGGTGCCCTTCATCCACAAGCAACTGCGCCACGTCAATGGCGTGGCGCTGATCGTAGCGGGGCAATATCGCAAAGAGGTGTTGTTCGGCAGGCGTCAAGATGCGTGCAACAAAGTGCAAGTCGGCAGGTGTAATCACCCCGGTGAGTGCGCGCCAGAGTTGCCACAAACGATACACGCCGCACCTCACCGGTTATTCGAGAAAGCCACGGAGTTTCTTGCCCCGGTGTGGATGGCGCAACTTGCGGAGTGCAACCGCCTCGATTTGGCGGATGCGTTCACGCGTGATACCGAACTCGTCGCCGACTTCTTCGAGGGTCCGATACTGCCCATCACTGAAGCCATACCGTAGCTCGATAATCCGTCGTTCACGTTCGGGGAGACTATGGAGCACCATTTCGAGTTCGCTACGGAGCATCAACATGGTGGCGGCTTCCGCAGGACCAGCTATACGCTCATCCTCGATGAAATCCCCCATGCGTCCTTCGCCCTCTTGGCCCACCGGCATTTCGAGGGACAACGGTTGCATTGACGCCTCTAGCGTACGTCGCACCTTGGCGGCACTCATCCCCATCACTTCGGCGATTTCCTCGGGGGTGGGTTCACGGTGCATCGTCTGTTGGAGTTTGTGGGCGGTACGTTTGACCTGACTAATTGCTTCACCCATGTGAACGGGCAAGCGGATCGTACGACTCTGATCTGCGATGGAACGGGTGATAGCCTGCCGTATCCACCACGTTGCATACGTCGAGAACTTGTGCCCCTTGGTATAGTCGAATTTTTCCACGGCGCGCATCAAGCCGATGTTGCCTTCTTGGACTAAATCCATCATGGTCAAGCCGTACGACGTGTATTTTTTGGCAATGGAAACAACCAAGCGCAAATTGGCCTGAATCAGATACTGGCGAGCCTCGTCTCCTTCGCGCACTAGCCGATCGAGGGGCACCACGCGCATACACGAGGCGCCATCATCGAACGTGTCCACGTAGAGCGACTGCATGCGCTCGTTGAGCGTTTGCAGGGTACGCGGATAGGCCAGCGTCTCTGCATGGGGGGCTTGCGTGGCCAGGTATACACCGGTCATGGCAACCAAGCAATGTTCGATGTCGAGATGGACGTCGTTGCGGAGTTCGGTGGCAACGAGTGTGGTTACCAACTTCCACGAATCACGGTCGGCCTGCTTGAGTTGGCGCACCAGCCGGTGGTTGCGAACGAGCTCGTAGACACGCTGCAACAAGGGCACATGGGTGGTCAGCCACTGCATCATGATGGGCTCAACATCGCGACGATCGCTACCCGCATAGGGCGTAGTATCGAACTCGCGGCGTTCCGCATCATGGCGCAACCAGCGATTCAGCTGGGTAATCACCCATGGCAACAGTAGACTATCCGCATCAGCACCTGCAGTCGGTGCCACATTATCGCAAACCAATTGCCAACAACGGGCATCGTGGGCGCATGCGAGCTCATCGCTACTCAGTTGTGCGGCCCACACCGACGCCTGAATCATGGTAGTCACCAATGCCTGCATGCGCATGACAGGGATTTTGGTGAGCAGGCGCTGCGCACGCACCTTTTGGGCCCGATTACCGATTTCGATGCGATGGGCGAGTGCGACTTCGTCGGCGGCACGGAGCAGTTTGACCTTGCCGATTTCTTGCAAATACATACGCACCGGATCGTCGAGCGATGCATCCATGCGTACCGTTTCGTCAATGAGCTCTTCGTCATCAACAGCCACATCCACGGCATCGTCGTCGAAAAAGACGACATCATCAATGGTGGCACGTGGAATATCAGCTTTTTCAGCGATTACAATGCTATTGTTGCGAGAATCATCGTACGGAGAAAGAGCAAACGGCACAGACTCGTCGTGGGTGGGAGTATCACTGATGACCATTCCCTTGGCAAGTAGTGCCTGTCGTACTGCATCAACGACGTCAGCAGCATGCCCATGGGTAAAACGCAGCAATTCGTCTTTGGACAGCCATTGCTTGCGCACATTACGATAAATGCGACTCACCAGAGCGTCAACGGTGGCACGTGGGTCAATCTGCATTTGTGACATGTCAATTTCCTCACCGCAGCACGGATGAAAGACGTGCAAGAAGAACGGCCGCAGTGCCTCTAGAGAAATGCAATAGTGAGGTAGTCTTGTTTATACAAAATCTACACACTTGCTACATCCCCACACCTACTATATCATTTACAGGGGTCTAACGTCAATGATTTTATGATGAGGAAGCATTCATGACGGCGTTTTATCAGCGATTCGCACAGGCGATTACCACGCACAACAGTTTGCTCTGTGTGGGACTCGACCCAGACATCAACAAATTGCCCACTCCGTTGCAGCATCATCCCGATGCCGTCTATCAGTTTTGTGCGGATATCATCAATGCGACCAGCGATGTGGTGGCCGCCTTTAAACCCAATATTGCCTTTTTCGAAGCCATGGGAGTCACTGGTATCGAAATCCTGACTCGGCTCACCGCCTTGGCGCGACAGAACTTCTGGATTCTGGATGCCAAGCGTGGTGACATCGGCAACACGGCTGCCGCATATGCGAGCGCCGCATTCACCCACTATGCGTGTGATGCCGTCACGGTGAATCCGTATCTGGGGGGAGATGCCATGGAGCCGTTTTTGGCAGATGCCGACCACGGCGCCTTTTTGCTGTGTCGCACCTCGAACCCGGGAAGCCGTGACATCCAAGAATTAATACTACACGATGGTCGCCCGCTTTACATGGCAGTAGCACAACTGGCAGCCACACAATGGAACAGCAAGCGCAACGTGGGGTTGGTCGTGGGCGCCACCCAGCCTGCAGCCCTAGCCGCAGTGCGGGCCGCCTGCCCCGAGCTACCCTTTCTGATTCCGGGGATTGGCGCCCAAGGTGGTGACTTGGCACAGGCACTCGATGCGGCGCTCGACGCACAACGTGCCGGAGTGCTCATCAATGTGTCGCGCAGTGTGCTCTATGCATCAAATGGAGCCGACTACGCACGTGCGGCACGCACTGAAGCGTGCCGCACCAACGATGCGATTAATGCGATTCGTGCCCGGCGCTAAGTGCCGGCATGCGCTATGGCTGGATGTCTCCGCTGATTTCTCGTGAACGCGTCACAAACCAATGCACCACATTGCGAAAGCGTGAATCACGCCCCACCATAAAATTCATGGTACCGGGCAGGTCGGTGCGGCGCGAAATAGCCGTACCACCGAGGTCGCGTGTGGTTGCATAGACCTGGAGTGGCTGATACATGATGATACTCGGAGCGAGCTCAATCCAACGATGCTGGAACTCGCTGTAGAGCTGGGTACGTAGCTCTGGATCGTGTTCGATGCGGGCCAGTGACAATGTGTCATCAATGACGGTGTCTTGGAGACCTGCATAGTTGCGTCCCAGGGCAATTTGACTTGAATGCCACAGTTCGTAGACATCGGGATCAGCACCGAGATGCTGCAAGCCGTAGAGTGCCAAGACGAATTCACCACTCTCGAGGCGTTGCTGCAACTCGGCTCCATCCAGTTGCACCACGGTGACACGCACCCCCACCGCAGCCAGCTGCGATACGATGTCGTTGGCCACCACGTTGCGATCTGGGGCACCATCCACCAGCAATTCAAACTCGAGACGCATTCCATCCTTGCTCCGCACTCCATCGGCATCGGCAGTGTAGCCGAATGAATCAAATGCGGCGGCCACACGCTCTTTGCCGGGGATATACCATACTGCGGTAGGATCTGCCACCCATAATCCCGGCATGATGGGCGTATCAATGCGGGCAACTTGACCAGGCAATAACCGACGAATCAAGTCGTCGCGGTCAATGGCTTGTGCGATTTGACGGCGAAAAATCACATCATCGAATGGCGCCATTCGCACGTTAAATGTGAGCACCGTGTAGGCGTCAATGGGGACTGCACGGCGCACAAATCCACGTGGCACATTATACGAACCAAGACTCCCCGTGCCCAAAAATGCCATGCCACTAATATCACCACGGGTCAGCGCCGCAAAGGCGAGGGCCTCGTCGGCGTAATAACGCAACGAAATGGTCTCCACCAAGGGACGACCGAGATAGTAGGCATCGTTGGCTTGGAGTTCAACGCCTTCGGCGTTGGCAGTGATAACTTTGTAGGGGCCAGTGCCAATGGGTTGGAGGCTAAACGGCGAGCTTGCCCACTGCTCGGGAGCAACATCTCGGAGCATGTGTTCAGGCAAAATGGGGAGCGTGGCAAATTTGAGAAACGGCGCAAATGCGGCCTGCAAGCGACAGCGGATGCTCCGCTCACCGGCACGTTCCACGAGCACAGTGCGCCAGACGGTGGCCACACTCGGTGACCCCGTATAGGCGGGGCCTTGTACGGCCCGCAGTGTGAACAAGACATCATCCACGGTAAAGGGTGTGCCATCGTGCCATGTCACATCACTGCGCAACGTGAAGGTATACACGGTGCCAGTCTCGTCAATGTCCCACGACTCGGCTAACCCCGACGCCGGCGTCCCGTCAAGGTCGGTACGCACCAGACCATCGAAAATCAAGGCATGTACATCGGCCGCAGCCAGATCCTTGCTCGTATCACTGACGAGTGGATTCAGCGTAGTCGGGCTGCCGACAATCCCTTCGACAAAGGTGCCACCCGCCGTAGGACGCGACACTGCCGCACGTGATACGGCAAGATACGACATCAAGCCCAGCACGAGCAGCGAACTGACCACTGCGATGACGATTTGGAAACGAATGCGCCGTGACATGACAGATTAGAACAGTATGCCG
>JBEANH010000086.1:0-10923 GCA_041165505.1 Chloroflexota bacterium
GCAATTTCGGCAGTCAGGTAGCTGTCCGCCCGCGATGATTCACCGTGCCCACGCCCATCGGGGGCAGTCACACGGTAGCCGGCATTGACCAGCGCAGTAATCTGCTCGCTCCAGTACAAGCCACAGCCGGTAATCCCGTGGAGCAACAAGACGTCGGGACCCTGTCCGGCTTGGTAGACGTTGAGGGTTACGCCGGTAGAAAGGGTGATGGGGCGGGCGCTGGGAGTCGTCATTGGATGCACTTCTTTCACGTATACAGAGCACACATACTACTATGTTAGCAGTCTTTCAGCACGCAAAAACGCATATGCGGCCGCAAAAAACGCAACCGGCTGGTCCAATTGATATCGTGACCCGCAGCTAGGATGCATGTCGCAGACACATAGGGGAGTCGCGGTATGTGCGCAACTACCAACATCCATCTGTACCACGCCACCGCTCTCTGTGGGGCAGGAGAGCATGGCACAGCCTTTGCGACTACGGATAGCAGAGTCGGTCTGGGTTCGACGGAATACGTGCGAGGAGTTCACGCTGTTGGTCGTCGGTAAAAAATGGTGCTGGACAGATGGCGCGATCCACGGTGGCGTCACTCACCCCCCAGTGAATATGAGCCCCGTTCACGCCACCGATTAGCTCACCCATGACATCACCGGCAGCCACTATTTGGCCGGGTTGCACGGTAATCAGGGCGAGTTGGGCTTGACCCACCGCCTCGTCGCTACTCATCGGCTCAATGGCATAGGCCAGTGAATAACGATTATTCACTCGGAGTGAAATGTTCACCTGCCAGTTGTTGAGTGGTGCAAAACGCATCAGGGCCACACGGGTAATCGTGCCGCTTGCAGTAGCGATAATCGGTTCACGCGCTTGCTCGGTCATAAAATCAATGCCGTTGTGGGCAAACCCCCACGGCGCACTCGCATCCGTACTATAGGCTTCCATGATACGCACGTTGGCGATATTTTGGACCGGGTAGCGGAGTGGACCCATTGCGTCGCTGGCGGCTGGAGCTACAGTTGGGGCGGCGTCGGTGGCAGGTAGCGCCGTGGGGGCCAGCATGGTGGGTACCGGACTACGTGTAGCGTCCGTGGTAACCGGTGCCGTAGGCGATTGTGGGGTATCTGTTGTGCCACTCGGCATGGTTGTCGGTTGTGGTGTGTTGGTGGCTGGTGTCTGTGGAGTCGTGTGTTGTGGCAGTATAATCGGCACCAACAGCGCATTATCGTTGTAGGGGAGTTGGTCGGTAACACACCACTCATCGGCAATCCGGCGGGTCAGTGCTTCGAGTTCTCCCTTGATTTCCGGTTTTATCACGTCGCGTGGGCAGATGTGATACAGGGCATCACGGTCAATCACACTAATCGCCACATATTCGGCTGGAGAGAGTGCCACCTCATAGATGAGGTCACCTGCCTCTACCCGCTGACGTTGCACCAGGTCGGGCATTTTGATGGGCTTGGGGCTGGCAATGATGTACTCGATGTCATAGATTTCTGTGCGCAACTGGATGCGTAGAAAGGCCGTCTTGCGGTAAACGATGGGAATAATCATGACAATATCACCAGCAGCCATTGCAGTTAGACGCATCGTGGGGGCCTCACTGGATAGTAACCAGCCAGGATAGGCACGTCCCTGTGCATCAACAGCACCAAAGGCCGTACGCATGTTACTCTGGCTACTCACGGGTGCGAGCAGTTGCCCTTTGACGAGGCGCGGTGGACGCTGGGGCTCGAGTGCCGGGATTGGGTTGGGAGCTGGCTCAGTTGGAGTGGTGGTGCATGCTGTAACGCTGAGCATGGCGAGCACGCACACGGCGTTCAAGAATCGTTGGCGCATCATGAGGTATTCCTTTTGGAATGAACGGTGTATTGACGTGTCGTGTATATACCATACCACGAAAACAAACACCCCCAATCGCGGGTGCGATTGGGGGGTAGAATGGGGTGCGCGACGGGTTTCGAACCCGCAACCTCTGGTGCCACAAACCAGCGCTCTGCCATTGAGCTACGCGCACCACAACGCAGGCTAGTATAGCATATACCGCACGCGGTGTGCAAATCCAGTTTGGGGACAATGCCCGATTATAGTCGGACCCAGCCACCCTGCGTATCACTGGCAATAATTGCTTCGATGACACGCATGTTGGCTACCGCATCAGTCATCGGCGTCGGCACCGCCGTGTCGTTGAGGATGGCCAAACTGAACAAATCGCCTTGGACGGTGTATTGGTCACAGACCGGGAAGACGATTTCTTGGGTGGTTCCTGCGCGTGTATGCCACATTTTGCACGGCTTGTCGGGTGGCGCATTAAAGGGAATTTCGATTTCGATGCGCCCCGTCGTGCCAAATATGTTGACCCGTTGGTACGAACTCAGCTGGGTCGAGCAGGTAAAGGTGGCAGTACCGTCAGCAAACTGCATCATGCCTGACGCCAAACGATCCACCTTGAGGGTGGGATCATATTCGACCAACCCACAGACCCGGGTCGGCTCACTGCCGAAAATAAAGCGCGACAACGAAATGTTGTAGCAACCGATATCCATCAGACCACCACCACCGATATCGGCCTGATTACGCACATTGGCGGGATCGGTGAGAAAATAAGAAAAGACGCTATTGATGGTGCGCAGTTGGCCAATCCCACCCGATGCCACTATCGCTTTGGCACGTTGCCACTGGGGATGATGGCGATACATGAACGCTTCCATCAGCTTGAGGTGAGGATAGCGCTGACCCGCATCTACGAGTGTTTGTGCTTCAGCAGCAGAGAGCGCAATCGGCTTTTCACACAGCACGTGCTTGCCTGCCTGCAGGGCCTGAATCGAAACCGGCACGTGCAAGTGATTGGGGAGCGGATTGTAGATGGCTTCGACATCAGGGTCTGCAAGCAGTGCTTCGTAGGAGCCATAGGCTTTGGCGATACCCAGTTTGCTCGCAGCAGCCTGCGCTTTGGCAAGATCACGCGACGCAATAGCAATCACTTCACTGTGGGTACCACGCATCATGGCCGGCACCACTTTGGCCACACCGATGTTGGCCGTACTCACAATTCCCCAGCGAATTTTGCGCATAGCCGGCTCCCTTTTGGCTGAACAACGACGAACTCTGTGCGCATTATACACGCTCCGTGGTAGGATAGAAGCAAACACGACAGTCACGGGGGATTGCATGAAGTGGATTGGGCTGATTGGCGGAATGAGCTGGGAATCATCAGCAGAATACTACCGTGTCATCAACGAACTCGTACGCGCCCAGCGCGGCGGCTTGCATTCCGCACAAATCATCATGGCCAGCGTTGATTTTGCGCAAATCGAAGCCTACCAGCATCGTGGTGAATGGGACATGGCTGGACACACTCTAGCACAGGTGGCACAACGCCTCGTCGCAGCAGGAGCCGACATGGTCGTGCTGTGCACCAACACCATGCACAAAGTGGCGCCGACGATTACTGCCGATTTACACGTGCCGTTCGTGCATATTGCTGACGCCACCGCACAGCGGATTGTGGCGCAGCACATACGTCGCATCGGCTTGCTCGGCACCCGCTACACCATGGAACAGGACTTTTACGTGGGGCGGCTCCGTGACCAATATGGACTCGATGTGATTGTGCCTGATGCCGACGAACGCGCCGACGTCAATCGTATCATCTACGATGAACTCTGCCTCGGCGTGACTCGTGACACCTCGCGACAACGCTACCGCGATATCATGGCGCATTTGGTGCAACGTGGTGCACAAGGCATTATTTTGGGATGTACCGAAATCACGTTACTCGTCAATGCAACTGATACCACGGTACCTGTGTTTGATACGACGCGCATCCATGCCGAAGTAGCTGTTGAACTGGCACTTGCGCCATCCGCGCAGTAAGGAGGGAGACCATGCGTATCCATTGGCTGATGGTGATTATCATGACGCTCACACTCGTTGGTTGTACGACAGAAAGTGATGCTGATGCAACGGCGATTGCCACTGCCGAAGTAGGCAATGCGGAAGGTGGCGTGGGAGCAACAGCCACCGTTATTGGCACTGCGGACGGTGCCACACCGGTTGTCACCGATGGCAGTGCGCCAGCAGCAGATACAGCCCCCAATCCACCCGATGATGTGTCACAGGATTTCTTTGCGGCTTATACGAGTGATCCGAGTGGCGACAGTAGTGCGGTCTACTTTACGACGGGGATGAACGAACTCTACAACAGCGGCAAAACGGTGGCAGATATTACCGGTATTGATCCGAGCTACACGAGTGCCACGGTGGTGAATACCCAACTCTACAACGACAACAACAATGCGATTGTGACGGTGCAGCTCGACTATGCCAATGGGAGTCAAACCGTGGATGTCACACTCGAACGCCAAGATGAGCAGTGGCGGGTTGCTGCGATTGCCGCACAACCACAAAAGTAATACCGAACTCACCAAAGGAGTCAACGATGAATCGTCGTACATTTATGCGCCTGATAGGAATCGTACCCGTACTCGCCGCCTGTGGCAGCGCTACCGTGACCATTGCTCCCTATCCGGGTGCGGTACCAGCCAAACCGGGGGATGCGGCGCTTGCCGCAGAGCTCTTTAGCACGATCGAGGAAGTAGGCAATGCGACTGGTGTGACCGCCACGCTCTACAAGATTCCGAGTGGCACCACCTACATGGACGTCAAGGCTTACTATGATGCGGCATTAAGTGCGCAGGGATTCACCATCCAAGACATGCTCGTATCCGAAGGTGACACCATCAACTACTGTGGCTGGCGCAGCGGGATTTCGCTCTACCTCGTGGGTGTGGTCGAAGACAACAACGGTGATGGAGCCTTTATGGCGGTAGCCACCAATTAACGGCATCTTCAGCGCCACCACCGCCCCGGGTGCCCGCTATCGCTCACACGTGGGTGGTGGTCGCTGATGAGATCGTGGTCGTGCTTGTCGGTCATGATGCGTTGCGCCGTATAAATGCTCCGATGCCCGCTCAGGGTGTAGGTGGCCAAGGTACAAATGCCAAAGAGTGCCAGCGGCGCACTACCAAACAGCTCGACGCCCATGATGATGCAGGCGAGTGGGGTATTTGCCGCAGCCGCAAATACGGCTACCAACCCGAGTGCCGCCATCAGGTCACCGGGCACTGCGAGGATGGGGGCAATAGCGGCTCCCAGTGTGGCGCCGATGACAAACAGTGGCGTTACTTCTCCCCCTTTGTACCCAAATCCAAGTGTCACCACGGTAAACAGCAACTTCCCCGCCCACGCCCACCAAAGCACACCCGCCGGTGTAAATGCGTCAGCAAGCAATGAGAGACTCAACCCATTAAAGGCAAAAGTGCCACTCAGCATGGTCAGTACGATCACGAGTACGCCACCAATAACTGCCCGCCACACGGGATTTGTGAAGGTGCGCCGACTCCACTGACTGAGCGCATGGGTACCTTCCACAAAAATGATGCTGGCTCCAGCAAAACAGATGGCCGCCACGATGACTTTGCCGCCGAGCAGTGGCGTAAGTGGGGGGACGGCGGCTATGCCGTAGTGCGAATGGGGGACACCCAGCATTCGCACCGTCCAGTCGCTCACAAAGGCGGCCACTAGGCACGGCAATAGGGCCACATAGCGCATGCCACCGAGTGCCACCACCTCCATGCCAAAAAACGCGCCAGCGAGTGGCGTCCCAAAGACGCCACCAAATCCGGCACTCATGCCTGCCATCAATAACAGGCGCGTATCGCGTAGTGACAGTCTGCCGAGTTGTGCGATGCTAGCCGCAATACTCCCCCCCATCTGCACGGCGGTGCCTTCGCGCCCAGTGGAGCCCCCCGTCAGATGCGTCAAGACAGTACTGACCAGGATGAACGGGAGCATACGCCGTGGGACGGTACCCGGGGTCGTATGATGGAGTTGTTCAAGAATCAGGGCGGTGCCAGCATCACTGCCCCGCCCATAGCGCTGGTAGAGCCAGGCAACAAGGGCGCCAATGATGGGCAACAGCCAAATCAGCCAGGGGGAAGTGGTGAATTGCGTGGTGGCAATTGCGAGTGCACGTAGGAAGCCGGCACTCGCCACACCAGCGAGAAGCCCGACCAGCGTGGCCCACCAGAGTTGGTTGAGGATGCGCTGCATGGTGGTTCATTTCCCCCCATCACATACCAAAACGCCCAGGCGCAGGGCGTGAGGATGCACGAAGGCACCGACACGCATGCGTCCTGGGCGTCAAAACACCCGTGGCAATCGTTACTTGGTTTCGCGGTAGAGCACGTGCTTGCGCAACGTGGGGTCGTAGCGGCGCAATTCGAGACGATTGGTGTCGTTCTTGCGGTTCTTGACGGTGGTGTAGGTATGGGCACTCTCGGTGCTGCGCAACTTGATGATGATGCGGTTGCCCTTTTTGCTGGCCATGATATCCCTCGCAACAGTAATCAATAAACTTTGTGCATTGTACCAAGATTCACCGCATTGCGCAAACAATCACACCCCGACATGTTTTAGTATATACTGACGACAACGTTTGGCAATTATCCTGTATGGTGAAGGTGCATACCATGAGCACGATTCAATTCATCCCGTTTGCTGGGCATGATACTCCGAGCGACGCCGTCATTAATACGTGCGTGCATTGTGGCTTGTGTCTCTCGTCGTGCCCCACCTACCGCGAAACCGGGCTCGAGCAGTATTCACCGCGTGGGCGTATTTATTTGATGAAAGCAGTCGCCGACGGGCGAATTGGCATTGACAGTGAGACCTTTCAAGAGCAGATGAGTGCCTGTCTCAACTGCCGTGCCTGCGAGGCCGTTTGCCCGAGTGGCGTGCAATACGGACAGATACTCGAGGCCTCTCGCACCCAGATCCACCTCGCCAAAACGGATGGACGCCTCGCCCCCTATCCCGTCAGCGTGCGCTTCATTCGCTCACTCGTCTTTGGCAAACTCTTCACCAATATGGCGTGGTTTCGTGCCTTTTCACGCTCGCTCTGGCTCTATCAAAAGAGTGGTCTGCAGTGGCTAGCACGCAGACTAGGCATCCTCACGCTGCTCAAACTCCACGAAGCCGAAGCGATTCTGCCACAGATCAACGACACGTTTACCACGGCCGATGGGCAAACCTACCCCGCCATCGGTACCGAAAAAGCCCATGTGGCGTTGCTCAGCGGTTGTATTATGTCAACTGCATTTAGCAACGTGCACAATGCGACCATCCGCGTGTTGCAACGCAACGGCGTCCGTGTCACCATTCCTGCGGGACAGGGGTGTTGTGGTGCCTTGCATGCCCACGGTGGCGAGCTCGATAGCGCCCGCACCTTGGCCAAACAGAATATTGTTGCGTTTGGCGAAAAATACGACGCCGTGGTGGTCAATGCAGCCGGCTGTGGTTCGACGCTCAAGGAATATGGCCACTTGCTCCACGACGACGCCGAATGGGCGGCCCGGGGGGCGGCATTCAGCGCCAACGTCCGTGATATCAGCGAGTATTTGGCGGCACTCGAGCTCAACACGCGCGATCTCACGGCAGTTAACATGACCGTCACCTACCAAGAGCCGTGCCACCTGGCACATGCCCAACGTATTTCGGCACAGCCACGCGCCCTCCTCAAAAAAATCCCCGGTCTGACGCTGGTCGAAATGGCCGAATCGGCGCTGTGCTGTGGCTCGGCTGGGATTTACAACGTGACCCAACCCGAAATGGCGGCCCAACTGGGCAATCGCAAACTGGACAATGCGGAGCGTACCAAGGCGCATGTGGTGGTCACCGCCAACCCGGGATGCCATCTGCAACTGGCCGGTGGCTTGCGTCAGCGGGGCAGTGGCATGCGGGTACTCCACATTGCCGAGGTACTCGACATGGCATATGGTGGAGCCAAATGACCCAATCGCGGCGTATTTTGATGGTGGCTCCCACCAGCTTCTTTTCTGACTACGGCTGCCACATCCGCATCGCCCAAGAGGCACATGAGCTCCAGCGCCGCGGTCACGTGGTGCGGATTGCCACCTACCACAACGGCGACGATGTGGCCCAACTCGACATCGTACGGTCGTGGGATGTGCCGTGGATCAAACGCACCCTCGTGGGCTCGTCACGCCACAAACTCTACCTCGATGTGGCTTTGTCGTGGCGTAGTTTACAAACGGCTCTCGACTTCAAACCCGACATCATTCATGCGCATCTGCACGAAGGCGGCTTGATTGGGGCGGTGCTCAAACGCATCATTCGCCGCCCGCTGGTCTTTGACTATCAGGGCAGTATGACGGCTGAGATGATTGATCACCGCTTCCTCAAAAGCAAGGATTCGTTCCTGTATCGCGTGCTCTATCGCCTCGAGACGTGGATTAACACGCAAGCAGATATGCTGCTTACTTCGAGCGAAAATGCGCGGACGATGCTCATCCACTCATTTGGGCATGATGCCAATGCCGTTACCACCATTGCAGATGGCATTGATACCGACTACTTTTGCCCGCAAGCGGATAGCACAGACCTGCGCGCACAACTAGGCATCCCTGCAGATCGACACATTGTTGTGTATCTCGGGCTCCTTGCCCCGTATCAGGGCACCAATATGCTAATCGAGGCCATCCCACAGGTGATAGCCGCTGTTCCCAATGCCCACTTCCTGATTATGGGCTACCCCGACCCCGATAGTTATCGCAATTATGCGGAAAGTTTGGGTGTGGCTGATTATGTCACTCTCCCTGGGCGTATCCGCTACCTCGACTCGCATCACTACCTGGGGCTTGGCAGTGTGGCTGTCGCTCCCAAAATGAGCCTGAGTGAGGGCAGTGGTAAAATCCCGCAGTACATGGCACTCGGACTTCCCGTGGTCACATTCGATGCAGCAGTGAGTCGCCAGTATCTCGGCGCGCAGGGCATCTATGCGGCCTACGGCGATCGCGATGATCTAGCCGCCAAAATCATCCACACGCTACAACACCCGGCACAGGCACAGCAGATTGGTCAACAAAACCGTATCGCTGCCATTGCCAACCATAGCATCACGCACATTGGACCACAACTCGAAGCCGTCTACCAGCAATTACTCGATTAATGTATAATTAGTTTAGTGAGTTAGTCATATTTGGAGGAAAGTACGATGAGTGCAGTAACAGAAAGCGCCACATGGCGTGCACAAATGGATGCATCCATGCGGGCCGACGATGGGTGGTTAACCCTAGCCGGGTTGTTTTGGTTGAAAGAGGGTGCCAACACCTTTGGGTCAGGTGACGACCAAGATCTCGTCTTTCCTGCAGGGTCATGCCCAGCGCATTTGGGCACATTTCATCGCGATGGTGATGAAGTGCGTGTGGAATTCATCGAGGGTGAGCATGCCGAAATCAACGGTGCGTTTATCGGCAAGAGTGGCGTACTCCAGGGTGACGGTGACGGCAAGTACAAGCCCGACATGATCACCTACCGCGACTTGAGCTTTTATGTGATTCCCCGTGGGCACCGCATCGGTATCCGCTTGCGTGACCGCAACAGCGACGTACGCAAGGCGTTTACGGGGCGCATCTGGTTCGACTACGATCCTGCATATGTGGTACAGGCCACCTTTGAGGCGTATGAAGCAGGGAAGACCATTCCCATTCTCAACGTGTTGGGTGATACCGATATGATGCCCAGCCCGGGACGGGTGCACTTCACCATCAACGGGCAGGCCTGTAGCATGGATGCAGTGGCTGCTGGTGCCAATCTCTTTTTCAACTTCCGTGACAAAACGTGTGGGAAAGAAACCTACGGCGCTGGGCGCTTTTTGACGGTACCGGGCCCAGTAGATGGCACGGTGGTGGTGGATTTCAACAAGGCTGTCAGCCCGCCGTGTGCGTTCACGATTTATGCGACCTGCCCCATCGCCCCTGCCCAGAACCATCTGCCAGTGGCGATTCCCGCAGGCGAAAAATATCACGGCGAGCATCACTAAACATGACTGCTGCGCCTCGGTGTACCCGGGGCGCAGTAACGAGGATATACGATGTCACTTGCGTTGTATCAGCATGTCTACCAGCCGGCCACAGCCCCCAACCTACCGACGATACTGGCGTTGCACGGCACGGGTGGCAACGAACATGATTTGTTAGGATTGACAAAAGCGATTGCACCGGGGTGTGCCGTGCTTAGTCCACGCGGTAACGTCAGCGAGCGGGGCATGCCACGCTTTTTCCGGCGCTTTGCCGAGGGCGTCTTTGACCTCGAGGACGTGCAGAAACGTGCCGGCGAGCTGGCTGAATTTGTGGCCAGCGCGGCGACTCATTACGGCTTTGCTGCCAATAATGTGTATGCGTTAGGGTATTCGAACGGGGCAAACATTGCCGTGGCGACGATGTTACTCCACCCGAGCACGTTGCGCGGGGGCATCTTGTTTCGGGCACAGTGCGTCTACACGCCAGACATCATTCCACGCCTAGCCGGCAAAGGCATCTTTCTCAGCGCCGGTACGCACGACCAGCTCATCCCGCCAGACCAGAGCACGGCGCTGTACACGCTCATGCAAGATGCCGGCGCATCAATCACACTGGCGTGGCAAAACACGCACCACGGGCTCATCCAGAGCGATGTGGAAATGGCAGCCGGGTGGTTGAATGCGCTAATCGCCTAAACACATGCACCACACGGCGCGTATGGGGGCAAATCCCCATACGCGCCGTGTGATTTATTCCTTGACCCACACCAAATCGGGCTGGAGCCAGGCTGGTGCATAGCGGGCATTGGCCAGCGATCCCAATAGCGGTACGCAAATACTCGCGCCGTGCCTTGATGGCCTGCCACAAATCGGGGGCGAGGGCGGCGATTTCGGCGCGCAAGGTGGCATCCGCAATGGCCACGGTATCTTCGCAGTTGAGGGCAGTACCCGCCGGCGTGGTGTCAGGGATGATATCGCATTGGATGAGCTGCCCTGAGCGGATGGGATCGTCGGAATCAGGGCGGATGGGTGTATGGCTCCAC
>JBEANH010000087.1:0-20616 GCA_041165505.1 Chloroflexota bacterium
ACCACATCGTCTTGGACTTTGTCGTGTGCCATGTGTCCCCACCACACCAACACATCGGTCTGGCTCAATACGGCTTCGCTCAGACCGTGTTCGGGCTCATCAAGAGTGGCGGTACTGACAACGAAGTCTTTGCTGTACTCTTTCAGACCGTCAGCAATGGCGCCATGGATGCCTTTGGGGTAGATTTTGCCGGCTGGGTGGTTTGGTTCGTGTTCGTGCTTGTATTCATTCCACACTACTACTCGCGTCATGTTCCATGCTCCTCTCGCTACAAATCCCAATACGGTACTACTATACCACTGAACTCTGCAGTCTTTCACCAGGAAAGTGGTGTACAATAGCTGTAATCCGTTCTCATGCTCGATGCACGACTGGTGCTGTGACCAAAGCTATTTTCACCATGCCAATGCCACAACTCATTGAAACGATTGCGCAGGTCGGGCCGATACTGGCGCCACAGCATATTGCGGCGCTACAGCAACGCCGCCATGACGCAGTGGTACCTCTGCGTCAGCTCGTAGCACAACGCATTCCCCCCCACGACGAAGCCGCCGCATATGCGCGCGGGCATGCGCTCATCTTTTTGAGTAGTTGGGGTGACAGCGACACCTTGCTGATTTTGCTCGATGTACTCCGCCGCCACGACGACGATTTGGCGCTCATCTACGAACTGATTGACGCCACCGTACCAGCCTACGGCACCCAAGTTGTCCCGCTGTTTGCGGAGCTACTCAATGACATACATGCACCGCGAGATTCACGCATCTGTGCATGTGGACTATTGAGTTTGATGGGGCATCTGCATCCGCTCATGGCACGCCATATCAGCAAAATTCTCCGCGATGCATTGCCTGTGCCACATACCACCACAGTACCCGATAGCGAGCTTGCATCGTGGATTGTCATGGCACTCGCCGAACTGCGGAGCAAATCAGCCAGCCCCCAAGTCAAACAGCTCTACAAGGCTGGGGTACTCGATCCTAGCATTTGTGGGCGACCAGACGAGTTTGTCAGGGCACTCGACGACCACATTGCACCCGTCGTCTTCCGTGACCCCATTACGCTGTACCAGTAGGTCGCCATGCAGACACCATTCTCCATGCAGCCCATGTCGCCACACATCCGCCAGTGGGTCGCAGTGGCGCTGGCCAGCCTGATCTGTGTTGCAGGTGCCGCCACGTTGGTCTTTGGGTATGTCTGGTTGCCATTTGTGGTGATTGTGGCCGCTATTATTGCCTATTTTGCCCTCGGTAATGTGCGTATCATGCTCGGCACCATTGTAGCGCTCATCACCATCCTGCCCTTTGGTACATTACCCTTCAAGGCGGTTATCACGCCGTCGTTGCTCTCGTTGGCCATCGGTGCACTACTGGCAATGCGCATCATCAACGCCCTAACCACCAGTGACTATCGCACCAACTTCACGGCGTTTGCTCCGGCGGTGCTCGGCTTCATCGGCTTCACCCTTTTTGCCCTATTTCTCGGCGCCCAGGGGCTCCCCGATACGACCACACTTCACAACTATGCCAAATTTCTGCTGGGCATCTCGTTGATGTTTGCCATCCTCGACACCGTCAAAAGCGATGACGAAGTGCAATGGGCATTGCGCCTACTCCTGATTGGTGGCACCATTTCTGCACTCATCGGGCTGATACTCTATATCATGCCTGCCACCCTCAGCGAACAGATCCTCGTCATGTTTGGGCGAATCGGCTACCCCACCAGTGGGCGCGTATTGCGCTATGTCGAAGATGACACCGACGGGCTCATGCGCGCCATCGGGTTGAGCGTTGACCCTAACAGTTACGGGGGCATGCTCGCGCTAATTACAGCAATTGCCGCCACACAAACAATTGTAGCCCGACCCATTCTGTCCCGGCGCACCATGATTGCCATGAGTGGTATGTTGGTCACCGTGCTCTTCCTGACCTTTTCACGGGCCGCACTCGGGGGGCTCATCGTTGCAGTCATTTATGTGGCCACCGTACGCTACCGTCGTCTATGGTGGCTGATTATTGCCACAGGCATCGTGGCCACCGTGTTGCTGGTGTTTGTGGGCGTCGGCGAACAATTCGTCAACCGTGTCGTCCAAGGGGTTCAGTTCCAAGACCGCGCCAACCAGATGCGCCTTGCCGAATACAACAACGCCATCGCAGTCATCCAGGCCTATCCATTCTTTGGCATCGGCTTTGGTCGGGCACCCGACATTGATCTCGTGGCCGGCGTGTCGAGCATCTACCTGGCCATCGCACAACGCATCGGCATTGTTGGGTTGGTGGCCTTCATCGTGTTGATGGTGAGTTTGTTTGTGCAGAGTTGGCGCAGTCTCGCCGATGCGGTGGCCCAGCACCACGAAGCACATGCGAGTTGGCTCATCGGGTTGCAAGCCGGGCTAATCGCCGCACTCGCCGTCGGTCTGCTCGACCATTACTACTTCAATATTGAATTTAGTCATATGACAGCCCTATTGTGGTATACCGTGGGACTCTTGCTCGCCATCATGCGCAACGGAGTACGGCGCGAGGAAAACACCGCATGAAACCAGTGGTGATTGGTATGGCAGGGGGCAGTGGTGCCGGCAAAACCACCATCGCCCAACAGCTGATTGATCGTCTTGGCGACGATGTGATTGCATGGCTCCCGTATGATGCATACTATGCGGATCTATCGCATCTCACCTTTGCCGAGCGCGTGCAATGCAATTTTGACCATCCCGATGCATTCGATACGGCACTCTTTGTGGCACATATTGATGCACTCTGCGCCGGTCAACCGATTACCATGCCCACCTATGATTTTGTATCATATACGCGTGTCACTGGTGGTCATGTCGTACACCCACGCCCTATCCTATTGCTCGATGGGATTCTCCTATTTGTGCCAGCAGTCCTACGCAACCGCATGCAGATGCGTATGTACATTGATGCCCCTGACGATATTCGCCTGATGCGCCGAATCCTGCGTGATACGCAGAGCCGAGGTCGCGACGTCACCTCGGTCTGTCATCAGTATGTTGAGACGGTGCGCCCCATGCACCATCAATTTGTGGAACCGTCACGGAGCCACGCCCATGTTATTATTCCGAGTATCAACGATGTGACACCAGCCGTTGACCTGCTCACCAATCACATTCGCCAACTCCTCCTATGACAACGATTTATCCGTTTCCACCACAACTCAACCACAATCCGTATCTCGACGACCTCTACGGCGAGCTTGCACACACGTTTACGGTGGACCGGCGTTCGCCACGACGAAGTCTACTTGCACTCATCGTTGGGCGTGGTCCACGGATTTTGCACCTGCATTTTTTCGATGCCATCATTCAGCGCCATAACAAAGTCGCTACCTGGATGCGCTCCATCGCATGGATTGCCTTGTTGATGTTCCTACGCTGGCGCGGTGTCACCATCGTATGGACGGTGCATAACGCGCTTCCGCACGAATGCCCGCATCCCGCCATTGCCACCCGCACCGTGGCACATGTGCTGGCACAGTGCCATGCGGTGAGCGTGCACCACCACGCCACACGGACGCTGCTCATGGAGCAATATGCGCCACGGGTACCCATCCACGTCATTCCACACGGGCACAACGTGCAACCTTTTGGGGCGATGCCCAGTCGCACTGATGCACGCTATCAGCTTGGATTACCAGCCGACAAACCGGTGCTGCTATACATGGGCATGATCCGGCGCTACAAGGGGCTCGAAACCCTGATCGAAGCCATGGCGCTTTTACCCCACATGCACCTGATTATTGCAGGTTTTGCTGCAGACACCGACTACTTGTCCGAGATTCATCGCCATACGGCACGCCGTATCAACGTGACCATTCGGCCACGATTTTTGCCCGACCACGAAGCCGCCGTCTACCTGGCGGCCTGTGACATGCTCATCCTGCCGTATCGGGCAATCACCACCTCCGGCATGCTGGTCAATGCCCAAGCTGCAGGTATCATCTGTGTGGTACCCAATCTGCCCCCCCTGCTCGAACAAGTACGTGATGCGGTGAGTGGCTTTGTATACCCCGCAGAAAACAGCAGTGCACTCGCACAAACCATTGAACGCGCCATGCATCACCCCGAGCGTACGTCCATTGCGGCCCACGCCCAACGCCAGCTCGCCGGACATACCTGGCCCCAGGTGGCCCAGCTCTTCACGACCATGTTTCATAGTGTCTGCCCACCATCATGATTTCAGTCATTGTGGTTACCTACAACAGCGCCCATCTCTTACCGGCATTTGTGGCAGCGCTCCATGCTGATACACAGGCACCACCGTATGAGCTCATCCTGGTTGATAACGCATCACACGATGCACCATGGCAACACCTGCCTGATGCACAGTGGATCCGTCTCGACCAAAATCTAGGCTTTGGTACGGCCTGTAATCGTGGTGCAGTGCACGCCACTGGGGACTATTTGGTCTTTATGAATCCAGATGTGTGCGTCAGCCCTGGCTGGCTCATGCAACTCCAGCACCACCTTGCGACACACCCCGATGTGGCGCTGATTGCACCCGAAACACTCTATCCTGGCGAACAGCGCACCCTGCACACTGGGATTGCTGACCGTCCCACCCTGCCTGGAGCCGCCCTGATGGTGTCACGCCACCACTGGCAACAACTCGGGGGCTTCGATGAAGCGATTTTTTTGTACTGGGAAGATACCGACTTGTGCTGGCGGGCCCAATCCCGCGGATACCGCACCGTGGTGGCTCGTGATACTGCCGTCATACATCAGCGGGGCGGGAGTGGTGGCGGGGCGCATAGCTGGCTCCACGAATATACCAAAAACGGCCTATACGTACACCTCAAACTCCAACCGTGGTGGCGTATCGGCTGGTTTATGGTGCGCCAATGCCTGGCATGGCCACTCCACTGCGCACGTGGTGCATCACCGCGACTCTGGCATGCACTGTGGTGGAACTGGCAGCACCGTCAGCGCACACGACAATTGCGCACCATGTGGCGCACAACCATTTCGTAACGGTCATCCACATATTGATGACACAGGGTAGACTGCGGGGCAATGATGCGCTATGATGGTGTCGTTGTTATCATCGCAATTCGTCAATGAATCGTCGTCCACTCATCAGCACACGAAGGTGACTCATGACTCCATCACACCCGTCGTTGCTCTACGTGCTCGACCACTACCATGATCCCGAACAGATTGTCTGCTTGACACAACTCCTGCCATCACTCTGTGGTAGCTTCCGTGTCTTGGTGGTCAGTCCTCAAGCCACGATCCCCACAGCCCTACGCGACATCAGTCATCAGTTTCCTGATGTCGAAATAATCGCTCTGGACATCCCAGCACACGCATCGTGGCTGTTGCGCATCCGTACTCTGGTGGCCTTGTTTCGTGAGCTACGCGTGACCCATGCGCATGTGGTGGCGCATCACAGTGACTCACAACTCGCTACACTCATTGCCCTCAGAATTACGCGTACACCGCACATCATTCTCGTCATTGAGGGAGTCACCGCGCACGATTCATCCACGTTGCGCCAGCGCTGGCATGCATACGTGCTCCAGATTCCACACCGGATTGTGGTGTACACGAGTAGCGCCAAACGGCTCCTCGAGCAGCACTACGCCATCAATGACACTCAGATTGCAATCGTCCCTGTAGGCGTTGATGATCAGCTTTACCAACTCAGTCGGGTGACGCCACACACACGTGCCATGTATCACATCCCAGCACACGGGCATCTCGTTGGATTCTATGCACCGTTCACACACGCATACGGTGCCGATCTGCTGATTCGTGCCATGGCCACACTCTGGCAATTTTATCCCGATACTCAGGTCGTAATCGCCGGTGATGGTCCACAGGCCACACAGTTGCATGCACTTGCCACGCAATCGTTATACCCTAGCCAGATTCACTTTGTGGGAACGATTGATGATGTGGCAGGTTTTTTTGCGGGTGTGGATATCGTAGCATTCCCGGCTCGGCACTGTACCATGCCATTATCACTCCTCATTGCCATGGCACTCGAACGGCCGGTTATTGGCAGCGCCATCAGCAACATCCAGGATGTCATCGAAGCCAACGGTAGTGGGTTGCTCACACGACCGGATGACCCTGATGCGCTCGCATCATCTATAATGAGACTCATAAACGACCACGCATTGCGGATTTCGCTGGCATTCAATGCGCGGACTCGTGTGAGTCAACGCTTCCGCAAAGAACGCTGGCTCGCAGCCATACACCAATGCCACCACCCTATTGCACCACGGTAATGCCGTGGGCGTCAATGAAACGATCTGATGACACCATCTACGCAGGTTGCAATCATCATTCCCATGTTCGCTGGTGAGGAACTTGCACCTCCCTTGGCAGCGTCAATAGCCCAACAGACCCACCCCCCCAGTGAGTGTATTGTGGTGCGTGGGGTGAGCCCCAACGGGCGTGCCCGCAATCGTGGTGTGGCCCAAAGTCGGGCAGAATGGTTGCTGTTTGTGGACGACGATGCGGTGCTCGGCCATGCCGACCTCATCGAGCGCCTGCTACGTGCCGCCCAACACCCCACTGTGGGGATCGTGGGCAGTGCACGCATCTTGCCCACGAGCGCATCACCGTTCGAACAAGCCGTAGCTGCCCAAGTCGCACGCATCATCAACCCGATTGTCCCCAGTGATTGTGTGACCAACCCGGATGCTCCGCATTTTTACTGTAATATCACGACCACCTGTTGTCTGATGCATCGTAGCGTATTTGACCAGGTCGGTGGCTTCGACGAAACACTTACCCGCGGTGTGGACAGTGAATTCTTCGTCCGTGTACGCCAGCGTACCGCACGCAACATCGTGCAAGCGGGCCACACATGGGTTTATCACCCCGCCCCCACCACGCGCCGTGCCCTCTGGCACAAACATGTCGCCTATGGGCGGGGGCACGCCCAAGAAGTGCGCCGCGATCCACGCCGTGCGCGGGGTGGCAACTATTTTCACACCCCACTCCATGCGGTGCTTTGGCTGGGCATGCGCACCATCCTCGCCCCACTCCATGCCCTGATTCCCTATTCATATGGCGACCCACGCTGGCGCGTGGGGTGGTATCCACTCAAAGCACTCGCATCATATGCGAGTGCCGTGGGATACGTGATTGGGTGGTACCGCCAGTGAAGCTCTTCGTTGATATGCGCTATGCCTGTGACCACTTCCCCGGCATCGGTCGGATGAGCACCGCCTTGTGTCATGCCTGGGCACAGCATCCTGCAATCACCACCCTCATCATGGTGAGCAACGCACGCCAGCGTAACACGCGCTTGGTCTTGCCAGAACGCAATCACCGCTGTCAGCACGTCACCCTCGATGGCACACCTTTCAGCATGCACGAAGCCTGGGCATTAACGCAGTTGATTACCCACCACCGTCCCGATTGGGTCTATACCCCCTACCCCCGTCTTCCCGCAGTGCCATTACGGAGTCGTTTGTTGGTGACCATTCACGACGCCATCCCCTTCACTTCACCTGTCCCCTGGTGGGTACGGCTCGGGATGCGGGTGGCGTGGCTGGACTGTGCCTTGCGTGCCACGCACATCACCACCGTGTCACAGCATGCCGCCCACCACATCGGCACCCATCTCTGGCCACAGCGCCAAGTGCATGTCATCCCCAACGGCATTGATGAGCGGTTTTTTACACCGGCAGCACCTTTTGCGCCACACACACTGGGGATGCATGAGACATACGATTTGTGTGTGAGCTCCAACCAAACCCACAAAAATCTAGCAACGCTGGTCGCTGCCTGGGCTACCGCCTACCAGCACACCCCATCACCCCAGCCACGCTCACTCGTGATTGCCGGACAGTTCGATGCCATGCGCCCACAGCCATGGCGCGAGCCCCAGTACCAGCACCTGCCGATTATAGCCATTCCGTCACCCTCGGATGCACTCCTCCATGCGCTCTACCATCAAGCGGCACTCTTCATCTACCCATCACTTGCCGAAGGGTTTGGATTACCCGTTGCAGAAGCGATGGCCAGCCAACGAGCGATTATTTGCCACGACCATCCCGCACTACGTGCACTGGTTGGCGATGATGCGTGGGTCATCAACATGCACAATCAGCAACTCCTGCAACAGACCATCGAGACTGCATGGCAACACGACACACAGCGTGACCACTACGCACACGCACTACGCCAGCGTGCCGCCCAATTTACCTGGTCACGTGCCGCAGACGCCTATCTGGCACTGATGCACTCCTAAACACCAACGCCCCACGGCACATGCCGTGGGGCGCACATTCCCGTCTATACGAATTAATTGGTTGGCGGCGCTTGCGGCGCCTCTGCAAGCGGGGCCGTCTTTTCCGGAGAAATATAGCGTACACCACCATCTGGCGTCAGACTCGGGGTATTCAGATTGGGTTGCTCGGGTGGCAACGGAATCAACGGCGTGCCGTTAGCCATATCCGCCGGATTGAAGACATAGATGTTTGGCCACGGTTTAAATCGTGTCCGATACTTGTCTGGTTCACGAACGGTACCATCTGCTTCGATGATGGTCCGTTGGATATCAATGGTCAAACCATCTCGCGCACGATCACTCTGCTTCACCGTCCCTGCAGGTTGTTCCTCGTCGGTCACGTAGACGGGTTGTGCAGGAGCAGGCACGCGGTCGTAGATTTGTTGGACCAATTCTACCCGGCGTTGCGGCGATGTACCGTACAACTTCACCGATGCAATCCCCGTTTTGGCGTTAGAGGTGGTCTGCATCAACAACCAGTGACCGGTATCGTTGAGAAACTTCAAATCGGGCCCACCCGTGAAAATCGTAGAATCCATGCCAGTGGGGCCATATTTGTCGTACCAACTAATATAAAAAGAGTGTCCCCAACGCTCGGTAATCGGTAAGCCGGCCCAAAAGGCAGCCCGGAACACCGTCGTGGAATCTTGGCAGATTCCCCCACCGAACTCCAACTGCGTGCGTTGTTGGATGATGGCATACCCTTTCACAAAGCCGTTCGTCTCGTCAATTTCGCCAACGGTATCGTTGAACGAGAATTCTTCACCAGGCGCAATCAACACGCCATCAAGCAACGCCAACCCGGCTTGAATGTTGGTCACACGATACGGAGCCGACCCCGTAAAGTCACTCTTGCCCTCGGAGACGAGCTCGCGGATACCCAGGGTGTTGAGGTTGCTGTCATTAATTGGTACGGCCACATACCGTGGTTTGAGCACCACCGTACGTTGCCCCTGATCAACACTATTGACGATCAAATCGCGCCCTTCGTGTTTGTTGAGGCGCCAACCCGGCGAACCTTGGCGGGTAATCTTGAGTTCACCACCATTCCAGGCAACCCGCGGATAGACGGGCATCGTCTGTGTTTCTTGGGCCATCTTTTCGATGCGGTATTCGATTTGATACGGGTTAAAAAAGACCTGATACTCATCACCGGTACCGGTGGTTGCAGGGCGTTGCACGATTTCGAGCATGCGTGCCAATTCTTCACTGCTCCACACGTATTCTTTGTTGCTAACCTGGATGGTCACAGGTGCCCCCACAAGGGCGGCTACGCGTGCTCGAGCCGCGACAATCGCAGCCTCATTGACACGTGGCAACAGTTCGCGGGTTGCAATGGTAATCTGCTGGCTTGCAAGCAACGGCAACGTTTCGCGGATGCGTGCTACCGTTTCATCAATCAGCAACATGCGCCCATTTGCTCCACGTTGGACAGCCAACGATGTGCCATCAATGTACACATGTGGATCGCGTGCGGGCACATCAATCACCCGCGACAACCGCGCAACACTGGCTTGGGTTTTGTGCTCATCCACGACCACCATCACAGGAATGGAAACACTCTGTTGTAACGTCTGCCAGATTGTTTGCATGTTGCCAACCATGTCGCGGGTACGCCCGATGGTGTATGCCTGCTGGACGCTGGCTTCGATGTGCATCTGTAGACCGAGTTCCTCACCCGATACCCGCCACGATTTCCCTTCGAAATTCAACACGACGGGGACATCGGTGAATGATCGGAAATGGGTGTAGAGTGCTTGTTCGGCTTCATCCACCTGCAGCCCCCCAACATTGACGCCCAACACAAAAATGTTGGGATAGATTCGCTGTTGGTAGCGCCGTTCAATGGACAAAAACCATAACCCTCCAGCTGCCAACAAAATGAGTGCAACCAACAACCCGCTCATCATGAGCTGGGCACGACGTTGCATTTGGCGCCGTCGCAACGTGAGCGCACGGCTCCGTTGTTGTGCGCTACTCCCTCGTAATGGATCTGTATGACGATATTCAGGTGCCACAACCGTGCTCCCAATGAATGAAAAACGATGTATATGTATATTACAACAACATTACACATTTCATGGTTATTTTGACGTGATATTCAACTAGAATTCAACTGAAACCCAGATTAATTGCGTTCAGAGGTATTCTTACGTACCCGGCGTTGTGAGCGGCGCGGCCAGATAATCCACCATATCGGCGCAGACTTTCGATGACCCGGGCATTCAAAATACGCAGGCGTTTCCGACTTTCATCACCAAGGTCTTGGCGACGCAACCAGTGCGGTAACGACGCAAGCGCGAGTGGATGCTTGTGCATAATCGGCGGATCGAGCACAAGTTGCTCCAAGATGAGATCCGCAATACGACGCGACCCATCCCGCGGCACCGCATCGTTGAGTCGTGCGGTTATTGCGGCACGCACCGCTGGGTCAACCAATTTGCCCACCGCTGCCACAATGTCCGGGATGCGCTTGGAATATTCACCAAGTCCGCGTTGCAGCACAAAATCAATGTTGCCACGCTCTTGGAGTCCTACGGCTTCGGTGATGATAACAGGACGACGCATCACGAGCGCTTCCATGAGTGTGCCCGGACCGGCTTTGGTGACCACCACGTCACTTGCTGCCATCAGCTGTTCCATGTTGTCCACAAATCCATAGATGTTTACGTGGGTAGGGAGCGCCAAGCGCTGCAGTTCGGCACGCAAGGCGGCATTACGCCCAGTGACGACCAACAACTGTGCCTCAGGATGCGCCGTATGCACGGCCAACACCAAATCACGCAAACGACCCGACCCGACTCCCCCTGCAGTAAGCAGAATGGTATAGCGCGTTGCATCAAGCCCCGTGTGTGCACGTGCTTCAGCCACAGTCAACGTACATGCAGTAAATTTGGGGTGAACGGGAAATCCTGCGTAGACGACCTTCTCGGTGGGCATCCCCTGTTTGATCAGTAAATCTACGGCTTCATGGGTTGGTGCGATACACAAATCCGCATCGAGATCACCCCATGCCGTGTGCAGACTCACCAAGTCGGTCACCACCGTAATAAACCGGAATGGCATATTGTAGGTGCGACGTGCATGCCCAATAAAGCGGTTCGCCAGTGGATGTACCGATACAATTAAATCGGGTTTGTACGATTCAATGGCACGATAAATGTTGCGCTGTGCGGAAACATAGGCAATCTGCGAAATCGTGTCAATGCGGCGGCGGCCATTGGTGAGCTGAAACAACAAGTTGAACAGGGGCAACCAACGTGTGGACAAATCGTCGTACAACCCGGGGGCATTACGCAACAGGGGCAAGCCCGTGCTCGTAATCATGTCAATGGTGTCGTACTCGAGTCCGTGTGCGTGGGGGTGTTGCAGGAGGGCGGCATGCAATGCGGCTGCGCCAGAACGATGCCCACCACCCGTATCAGAAATTGCGAAAAGAATGCGATAACGTCGACTCATACGGCTCCTCGCACAATATCGTAAAACCATGATTGACATCAATCATGCCTATTACGCTCTGTACCCTTATCCTACCACACCCTGCAACTCGTGCATACATTCCCCCAAATGGGGGATGATTTTGATGCACTTCGGGGGATACACATCCACATGACATTGCCATATGCTACGGGCACCAAGGGTTTTGTTGATACAGAGAGGAGTCAGTCATATGCCATCAACGACTGCGTTACGCTCTTATTGGCATCGTCGTCCCACGACACCACCCGTCCTGCACATCAACCTCTTTGGCCACACCACCTGCCTAGTAAATCACACCCCCATCACCCCGCAACTATGGCGTAATCGGCGTGCATTCGATCTGCTCCTGCACCTGCTCAATGCCGAACGCCACACACTGGCACGAACCGTCATGACCAGCCAGTTGTGGCCAGACCTCGACGACAAATCGGCGGCCAACAATTTGCGTGTGTCACTGCATCGGCTCCGCAATATTCTGGCCGAGGCCACGCCTCAAAGTGACACACTCCTCGTCGCCACACCACACTACATCATGCTCACCATCCCCACGGGGAGTAGTGTAGATGCCCTGGAATTTGCAGAAACCGTACAACGCATCCGGCTCACCCGTGACGTCCACTATGCACTCCCACTGCTCCGGCGTGCCTGTGACCTCTACCGTGGCAATTATCTGGCCGACCAGCCACCCGATGATTGGATTTTTGCGGTGCGTGAACACTATGCCACAGCGTTCGCGGATATGTCGTTGCGCCTAGGACGCATTCTGTTGGACAAACATCTCCACCCCGAACTCATCGAACGCATGTGGCATCTGTTGCATCACGATCCGAGTAGTGAAGGCGCACACCAACTCCTCATGCAGTCGTATCTCGCCACCGGGAATCACGACATGGTGCGTCGTGTCTACCAGAGCTGTCAAACCATGCTATGGCAACACCTCGGCCTGCATCCCCATCACCACACCACGGCTATCTACACCCAGGTCTCCTCTGGCTAAGCGTGTACACCACTATGTCATCATTTTCCCGTATAATGGGGGTATTACGACAAACTGTGGTACTACCCAATGACCTATTCATTTGCACAAGCACTCATTGATTGGCAACTCAATCAGCGTCGGCGCCGCCGGCCACTCTCCCCTGCCACCATTGCTTCCTACGGTGATGCGTGGAACTCGTTTAGCACCTGGGCAGTTGCACATCAGCGCAACGACGTGGCCGACATCAATGCTACCGATATTGCTGACTGGCTCAACACGTTGACCAATCACGCAGATGGGAGCGTTTTGACGTATAGTCATGGTGCATTGGCCATTTGTCGCTTTCTGGCCGATCGCAAGCTCCTCAGCTGCGATGTATCGCTCATCGCCATGCATGCCAGCGACGCCCGCCCACGCACGACGCCGAGCCGAGCACCAGATGTGGCCGATTTGCGCCGCCTCGTCACCTTCTATGACCACGAGCTCCCTGCGGGACCCATCCACAGCAAGGCCGAACGCACCCGCTTGAGTGGATTGCGCAACGCTGCCCTCCTACACCTGTTGTTTTCGACGGCATCACGTATTTCCGAAGTGCTTGCCCTCGACACCAGCGATCTCAAGGGTGATCACGGCATGTTGGCCAACCGTGTGTCGGTGATTGGTAAAGGGGACAAACGCCGAACCGTGTTTATTCGTCCACATGCACGCACGGCCATCGAACGCTATCTACTCGCCCGTCGCACCACATTTCCTCATGCTACGGCACTCTTTATCTCGCACGGACCACGCGGAGCCGGGCAACGCCTCAACCGGGTTGCTGCCTGGGACATTGTGACACATGCCGCCTTGTCGCTCGCGGATACTGTAGCTGCATCGGGTAAGCTGGCCGAAGCGCGCCTCCTACGCGAAACGACACCACACACATTTCGCCATTTTGTGGCCATGTGGTTACTCAACGAAGGAGTACAGCTTTCCGAAGTTTCGGCCATTTTAGGGCATGCAAGTACACGTATCACCGAGCAGTACTATGCCCGCCATACCGATAGTCGCCTTGCCGAAGTACACGACCAATTTGCAGCGGATCCACTCGCCGATTAACCGATGTGCCATCCTTTAATACCTACGCCAATCGAGGCTGTGCGTTGCCGGTATGGCAGTGCCACAGCGTAGGGGTGTCATTGTATGGCGCACCGATTGTCTCGCACGGGCGAATGATATTTGCCCGTGCGAAGCCCGCAGTAAATCATGCGAACTTGGCGTAAGTATTTCCTTCTCATCATTTTATGAGTTGAATATCAGCGCTAATCCATGCTATACTCGCAGTCAGGGTTGTTGTCAGGTTCCTGTGAACATCAGGCGAGACACGTTCCCACCCATCGCAATGCGCTAATCAACACCTCATTCACACCAGTGGTAATGCAGGGGCGCTCATTATCTACATACAACGTGCCACACAGTCACATGGCTTTGGGTGGTACCTGGGAGTACTTTTGGCATGGTCGATCATTCTCAATCACAACCGGAGCTTTTACGACGTGCACAACAACGGCGCCGTGATTACGAGCGCGTAGATAGCATGACAAGCATCACGGATCGCATCCCCACCCTGCATACGCTCCTCAAAAACCCCGAAACACTGTTGGAACGCATCCCACCACGTGCTATCATGCACATCTTGGTAATCGCCATCATTCCCCTGGCCATGGTGGCAAGTCGCATTGATGTGGTCAACCGCGACATGGACACAACTGCCGTCACAACCACGATGAGCGATGAAGGTGACGGATTCACAGTAGATGTGGCACCGCTCACCGTTGATGCGGTTGGTACAATCGGTGATAATCCCCTCAGCGAAAGTGAAGACTTGCCCGTACCATTGCCCATTGTGTCACGTAGCCAAGTACTTTCCCCTGTGGTCGTGCCAGTGACAGTGACCGTTGATAATGCGTTCATGCGCAATGGTCCAGGCACCAACTATGACCCCATCACCCGTGCTGATGCAGGACTCGCTCTACAGGTCATCGGCAAGTACGGCGACTGGTATCAGGTCCGCGAACGTGTTGATACGCCGGTCTACTGGATGGCTGGGGAACTCTTGTCACTCCCCGAAGATGCTCCCAGCACCATTTTTGATCTCTTTGACAACGAAATCCCGCCGCCACCGCCACCACGTATTGCCATTGTGCGTGAATCTGGTCTCACCATGCGTGATGGTCCAGGTACCAACTACGTGGCCATTACCACACTCAAACTCAACGCCAACGTGGAGCTCATTGAGCGCTATCAGGAGTGGTACCACATCGGCGTCGAAAACAACGTGGATGGGTGGGTGCGGGCCGACTTCCTCGAAATCACTCCGGATATCGCCAAACGAGTCATCTCCGCCGACAGCATTCCCGACCCATCTCCAGAACTCGTTGCAGTGGTCACCGGTGATACCGTCAATTTGCGCCGTGGCCCTGATTCACGACATGCAAAGCTTGACACTATTGCCAAAGGGCAACGGCTCGACCTCATCGGCAAATACAAGGACTGGGTACAGGTCAGCTACAACAACAAAAAAGCCTGGGTCTTCCGCGAGTTGCTCAGTGTGTCGTCACACGTGCTCCGCCGTGTACCGACCACCTCCGATTTCCCTGCGCTACCCGTGGCACCCGTCAAGACCAAGTACACCAACATTTCGACAAGCAGTGATGTGGCCAACATCGCCCTACAGTATGTCGGCTACAACTATGTTTGGGGGGGCACGAGCCCCAAAAATGGCTTCGATTGCAGTGGCCTGACGCAATACGCATTTAAACAGGTCGGCGTTGATATTCCGCGTATTGCTGCATCACAGTTTAATGCGAGTAATGGCGTACAAATCAACGGCATCGAAAACCTAGCAGCTGGTGATTTACTCTTTTTCACGGGCTTCAATTCTCGTGGGCGGCGTGGTATCACGCACGTGTCCATGTATCTCGGCAACGGCAAAATGGTACACGCCATGAATCCTAGCTACGGCATTCGTGTTTCTAATTTCTTTGACGATTTCTGGTTGCGCCACTACTACGGTGCAGTGCGCATCCGCCGCTAATCGCGTTCACACCCACTGTAGTCCCCCCATGTCAGTGACATGGGGGGTTTTGCTACCCCACACCGGGTAGGATGTCTCACCCTGCCGTATACACACATGCGTGTTTATGTGTACACTGTATGCAGATACCACACATTCGTTCGTACATAAAGGAGTCTGCATGAAAGGATTAATCCTCAGTGGTGGCAAAGGGACACGCCTGCGTCCAATCACGTATACCAGTGCCAAACAGCTCGTCCCTGTGGCCAACAAACCCGTGCTTTTCCGCGTCATTGAGACGATTCGTGATGCGGGCATTACCGACATCGGTGTGATTGTTGGTGATACTGCAGCCGAAGTACAAGCGGCGGTTGGTGATGGGAGTCGTTGGGGTATCAAAATCACCTACATCCAACAGGATGCACCACTCGGATTGGCCCATGCCGTCAAAATCGCCCATCCCTTTCTCGGTGATGAGCGCTTCGTGATGTTTTTGGGTGACAACTGTATCCAAGGGGGCATTTCAGGCTTGATTCAACAGTTTCAGACCAGCAACTACAACGCCCAAATCGTCCTCAAAGAAGTGCCAAATCCGCGCTCATATGGAGTAGCCGAACTCAACCCGGATGGGAGCATTTTGCGCCTCGTCGAAAAGCCCAAAGAACCCAAATCGAACTTGGCGTTGGTCGGTATCTACATGTTTGACAACACGATTTGGCAGGCTATCGATTCCATCAAACCATCGTGGCGCGGTGAGCTCGAAATCACGGATGCCATTCAAGCCTTGGTTGACAGCCAAAAAGTCGTCTTCCCCTATGTCCACCGCGGCTGGTGGATTGACACCGGCAAAAAAGACGACATGCTCGAAGCCAACCGACTCGTCCTCGAAGAGCTCCCCGAGCAGCAGACGGGCAGCGTGGATGCCAACTCACGTCTGATTGGCAAAGTCATCGTGGAGGCTGGTGCCGAAGTCATCAATAGCACGATTCGTGGGCCAGCCATCATCGGTGAAGGCACACGTATTATCAATTCGTATGTGGGACCGTTTACGTCGATTTATCACCACTGTACGATTGAAAACAGCGAGATTGAGCATTCTATTGTGCTCGAACACTGTCGCATCAATGACCTGCCAGGTCGCTTGTGCGACAGCCTGATTGGGCGGCACGTTGATATCTCGCGCTCGACCATGCGTCCAAGTGCCTATCGCATGGTGCTTGGCGACCATAGTCATGTAGACGTGCTCTAATCACCCACCGTGCACATCATCTCCAACAGACGATCGCAGGAGTTGTGCTCCTGCGGTCGTCTGCACATTCATTCGGGCTAATTGGTTGTATCCGTATAGTCGATGTCTGACACCTGCATGAGTTTGTCCCAACGATGATAGGCATCCACGTGACGAATCGTGCCCGTCGTGGCACGCATCACCACCGAATGGGTGCGTGCACCACCGGTACCGTACTGCACACCACGCAAAAAATCCCCCGTGGTAATCCCTGTAGCCGCAAAGTAGACATGTTCACCTTTGACTAAATCGTGTGTATGGTAGATGCGTTCAGCATCAATGCCTTGCGTCGCCAATACTGCACGCTCGGCATCATCACGCGCCCACACTTTAGTCTGGATTTCACCACCCAAACACTTGAGCGCACAGGCAGTCACCACTGCTTCGGGAGCACCACCGATACCCATCAACATGTCGGCTGGTGCATCTTCGACGGCAGTCATCACCCCTGCAGCCACATCCCCATGTTGAATCAGGCGGATGCGTGCTCCGATGGCACGGATTTCACGGATGAGCTGTGCATGACGTGGCCGATCGAGTACCACTACCGTCACATCTGATACGCGGCGATGGAGTGCATTCGCCACCGCACGGATGTTGTATTCGGTTGATGCGTTGATGTCTACCACACCACGCGCCGCTTCACCAACAGCAAGTTTTTGCATGTAGGGCACGCCATTCCAAGCATGCAAGGCGCCACGTTCGGCCACTGCAATTACTGCAATCGCCCCTGGCATCCCTTCAGCGAGCAGGGTGGTGCCCTCCACGGGGTCTACGGCAATATCCACGGATGGCGCATCACCGGTACCTACACGTTCACCGGTATAGAGCATAGGAGCGTTATCTTTTTCGCCTTCACCAATGACCACCACTCCATCCATACGAATACTCGCCAACGCAAAGCGCATGGCGTCCACTGCAGCTTGATCGGCTGCTTCCTTGGCGCCTCGCCCCATCCAACGCCCTGCCCGTAGTGCGGCGGCCTCGGTACACCGCACTAAATCAAGCCCCAAATTGCGATCGAGATGCATCATTGCCTCCGTAATCGTGTACCTTTGTATTGATACGTATCACATCTGCAAATAGCCCTATCGCAGTCCCCTGTTGCAACAAAAACAGATGTATTAACGAAGCGTAAGAAATCAGATTGAGGTCCCTATCCCCCCCTGTTTTTCCTTGACAAGCACCAGCGCATTCACTATAGTTAGCCATGGTTAGCAGTCATCATAGTGGACTGCTAAATCGTGTGAAGTACATTTTTGAGGAGGATGACACGGACATGAGTGCAAACTTCCGCATCCGACCGCTGGCCGACCGCGTCGTAGTGAAACCGGCCGAGCGCGAGGAAAAGACCAAGGGCGGTATTTTCTTGCCCGATACCGCCAGCAAAGAGCGCCCCATGGAGGGTGTGGTGCAGGCCGTGGGTGAAGGACGCCGTACCGACAACGGTCAATTGGTTCCGATGAGTGTCAAAGTGGGCGACCGCGTGTTGTTCGCCAAGTACAGCGGCACCGAATACAAAGTAGACGATGTCGATTACTTAGTGTTGGCCGAAAAGGACATCCTCGGCGTCATCGAGGGATAGTATTTCGCATTTCACACCATTGTTCTGAGGAGTAGATACGTAATGGCTAAGCAGTTGTACTTTAACGAAGAGGCACGCCGCGCCCTAAAGCGTGGTGTTGATGCCGTGGCCGACGCCGTCAAGACCACCCTTGGTCCCCGCGGTCGTAATGTGGCCATTGACAAGAAGTTCGGCGCTCCTACAGTGACCCACGACGGCGTCACCGTGGCCAAGGAAGTCGAGCTCAAGGATCCCTTTGAAAACATGGGTGCCCGCCTGTTGGTGGAAGTTGCCACCAAGACCAACGACATCGCTGGCGACGGTACCACCACCGCCACCGTGTTGGCACAGGCCATCGTCACCGAAGGTCTCAAGATGGTCGCCGCCGGCCACAACCCGATGATGATTCGCCGTGGTCTCGACCGCGGTGCCGAAGCCCTCATCGCCAAGTTGCGCGCCTCGGCCAAACCAGTGCGTGACCGCGCCGACATCGCCCACGTGGCCTCGATTTCGGCCGCTGACCGCGAAATCGGCGAAATCATCGCCGAAGTGATGGAAAAAGTCGGCAAAGATGGCGTCATCACCGTCGAAGAATCCAAGGGTATCGCCTTTGAAAAGGAATACACCGAGGGTATGCAGTTCGACCGTGGCTACATCTCGGCCTACTTCGTCACCAACAGCGAGCGCATGGAGTCAGAGCTCGAGAACCCCTACATTCTCATCACTGACAAAAAAATCAGCGCCATCCAAGAAATCCTGCCCGTGCTCGAAAAGACTCTGCAGGTCACCAAGAACCTCGTCATCGTTGCCGAAGACGTTGATGGCGAAGCCTTGGCAACCCTGGTCGTCAACAAGCTGCGTGGCAACGTCAACGTGCTGGCCGTCAAGGCTCCTGGCTTCGGCGATCGCCGCAAGGCCATGTTGCAAGACATCGCCATCCTGACCGGTGGTACCTTGATTAGTGAAGAAGTCGGCCGCAAGCTCGACAGCGCCACCATCGAGGACCTCGGGCGCGCCCGCCGCATCGTGTCCGACAAAGACAACACGACCATCATCGAAGGGAACGGCAACGAGAAGGCCATCAAGGCCCGCATCGAACAGATCCGCAACCAGATTGAGCAGACCACCAGCGACTTCGACCGCGAAAAGTTGCAGGAGCGCTTGGCCAAACTGGCTGGTGGTGTAGCCGTCCTCAAGGTCGGTGGTGCCACGGAGCCCGAGCTCAAGGAAAAGAAGCACCGCGTCGAAGACGCCCTCTCAACCGCCCGCGCTGCCGTCGAAGAAGGCATCGTCCCCGGTGGTGGTGTGGCCCTCATCAACGCCATCTCAGCCCTCGACGACGTCAAAGTCCAGCACGAAGACGAAGTCTTTGGGATCCGCATCCTGCGCCGCGCCCTCGAAGAGCCCATGCGCATCTTGGCTCGCAACGCCGGTGAAGAAGGCTCCGTCATCATTGACGCTGTGCGCCGCATCCAGCAGGAAAAGAACGACTCCAGCTACGGCTACAACGTCATGAGCGGTGAGTTCGTCAACTTGGTGGCCGAAGGTATCATTGACCCCGTCAAGGTTACCCGCAGCGCCGTCCAGAACGCAATCTCGATTGCAGCGTTGATCCTGACCACCGATGCCTTGATTGCCGACCTCCCCGAAGACAAGCCAGCCCCACCCATGCCTGGTGGTGGCGGGATGGACTTCTAGTTTTACCTCCGGTGTCCAATCGCCCACCGTACCACGTGGTACGGTGGGCGGTTTGTTGTATACGTGCTACACTACTCTCATGCATGCAACACCACACCGTCATGTCTGGCTGGTGTTTTGGCTCAGTTGTGCGTGGTACATCTTTACAGCGAGTGGCCACACCTACTCACCCGACGAAGAAACCATGTACGCAGTCACCCGAGCCATCGTCCACACTGGTCAGGTTAATATTGTCACCGATGGCTCCGAAGCAATGGCCGCCTTACGCCCAGCACCCATTGGTGC
>JBEANH010000088.1:0-10408 GCA_041165505.1 Chloroflexota bacterium
CCGCCCGGATGGCTTGGAGCACGCTTGTGCCACCGATTCCACTGTCGTAGATGGCAATCATGTAGTGACTATGCCTTGTTGCGCGCATCACGCCACGCCACCAACGTGTCGATGGGGGCGCGTTCGTACGGATGGTCGTGTCCCATGATGAAATGGGTAGCGCCTGCAGCTGCGAGTTCGTCGAGGTGGGCGAGGTCGTTGACACCAATGGTAATCGAACGCTCGATGTCGGCCGGATTGCGCCCGACTTGCGCACACCACTCGTCGAGGACGCGGTTTTTGTGGGCATAGCTTTCGGCGGGACCAAAGCCGTTCCAGATGGTGGCGTGTTGTGCGGTGAGGCGCAGGGTGACTTTTTCGCCGCCACCACCGACCAATATGGGGATATCACGCATCGGTTGGGGGATTTCTTGTTGCCACCAGGTGCGGAATTGCGGCAGGCTCTGACCGAGGGCGCGTAAGCGGTCGCCAGCGGTGCCGAATTCGTAGCCGTACTCGACATAATCGCGTTCGAACCAGCCGGCACCGATGCCCAAAATGAAGCGCCCATTGCTGATGTGGTCGAGAGTTTTGGCCATGTGTGCCAGCAGGCGTGGGTTGCGATAACTGTTGCACAGCACCAGACAGCCCAGCTCAACGCGTGTGGTCAGTGTGGCCATGGCCGTCAGCAGAGTCCAGCCTTCGAAGTGGCGCCCATTGGGGTCACCTGAGAGTGGAAAGAAATGGTCCCAATTCCAAATCGTATCAACACCGGCGGCTTCCGCACGGCGCACACCCTCTGCATAATCGGCATAGGTGGTGTGTTGGTTTTTGAGTTGCACACCGACACGAAATCGCGGCATAACGATGGTCCTTTGCTCTGGGTACGCATATCTGTGATGATAATACCACATGCCTCGCTGCGTGGGTGTGGCATGGTATGATGCCCATAAACAGAGTAGATGGGAGTGTGATATGGTACGGCGTTTGTTGAGTGGACTCGGAGTCGTCGAAATCATCGTGATTGTGGTGGTGCTGGCTGGTGTGGTGGTGGCCATCCGCCAGATTCTGCAGTAGCGTGGCGTGGGCGGAGCGCAGTGGCGATTTTGCTATGGGGAATCACATAGTATGCCTGGCTCTGCCATGGTGTCGCATGCTGTGTGAGCCAGTGCAAGAGTGTGTCTGCATCAATCAGGGTGGCGACTGCGGCCACAACTCCTACGCCACGGCGCAGGGCATGGACGAGCTGTGCTAACTGCTTACTGAGTGGGCGTTGGTTGGCACAGCTGGGTAGATGAGTCAGCACCGGTTGCCCCGTTGCGTCGCACATGATGCGCACGCCGTATTGTGCAAGTGCCTGCTGGTGGGGGGCGAAAATGCGCCATTGAGCGGCGGTGATGGGGTGGGGTGGGACCAAAATGGGCCCATGATCGAGCCGTGGAATCGCACAGTACTGCATGATGGTGGCCGGATGAAAAAATGCCACGCTGTCGTCGTTTTGCGCAACTACGTAGTGGTGATGATAGCCGAGTACCTGGTACGGCGGGAACGGTGTCCCGCTGGGGATGGGGGCAACAATCGGCATTTGGCGTGGTTGTAGGGCATGGTAAAGCGCTCGTGCCACCACACTTGGGGCACGAATCCCGACTTCTTCTTTGCTGGCCTTGAGGTTAATATCGAGCATGTCACGTGGTAGCGTGATGTTGAGCACCACCGCCGGATAGTGTGTGCGTTGCGGTGGGAGCAACTCGTCGAGCAGATGCGCAATCATGCCCCGTACCGCCACTGGGCGCTGATTGATGGCCACCACCTGCCGCCGACGGAGTGGGGCAGCGGCATGATCGGCCACGAGTACGCCCTGTACAGTTACATCACTGCTGGGGAGCGTGGCGTGGATGTGCTGCGCAACGGAGGTTTGCCATAGCTCGGCAACGGTTTGTGTCAGACTGCCACTGCCACTGCTCTGGATGCGCGTATCGCCGAGTTGAGCGCGTATGGCGATTTGCGGAAAGAGTAACGCATAGCGGGTCACACTATCGGTGATTAGCTGGAGTTCGTGGGGTGGTTGGCGCCAAAAGGTGCGCCGCCGGGGGGCTGTGTAGTAGAGGCGTTCGACGCGAATCGTCGTGCCCACGGCGCCCGCACAGACACGCATATCGTGGATGGCACCTGCAGCGATGCGTAGCTCGTAGGCGTGGGGGCTGTCGGTGCTACGGCTGATACAGGTGACGCGCGCAATGGCTGCAATACTGGCAAGTGCTTCGCCACGGAATCCAAGTGTGCTGACCGTGTTGATGTCGTCGTAGTGCTGGATTTTGCTGGTGGTGTGGCGTAGAAACGCCAGTGACAAATCATTTTCGTTCATGCCACAGCCGTCATCACTGACCTGGATGACACCCTCTGCGACGGTGATATCAATGTGGCTGGCTCCTGCATCTATGGCATTGTCAATGAGCTCTCGCACCACTGCGGCAGGCCGATCAATGGTGGCACCAGCACTGATTTGGAGGGCGGTGAGTGGGTCTAAATGGTACATGGGCAACCTCTTTCACGAAATACCTCTTTATAAAATAGCACATTTGTTCTTATTTTGCACTTGGAAATGCAACCACATGCCCCACCACTACGGTGTGACCACGGTGCGTACGAAATCTGTTAGCCGAGTGCAATGATGTCGCTTCCCATGTCGGGATCACGATAGTACTGTTGCACACGATCAGGGCGGTAGACGCCACGTGCGGTCACCACTGCGTGGAAATGGGTGGTCGGTGGTGTAATCGGCTGTTGACGTGGGCCTGTTGGCGCCACTACATAATGTGGGATGGCGGGGATGGTGATGTGTGTGGCCACCGCACCGTGTTCATCCACTGGAGTGACCACGAGAGCGATAGTGGCATGAGGGGGAATGATGGGCTGATGGTGGATGTGTGTTGCGGTAACCACGGGCATGTGAGGTGCACGGGTGAGCATGCGGATGAGGAGTTGGGCAAAAAGCCCATCATCGTCGGCAATCACGAGGGTATCATCGTTGGTACAGAGCTGGATTGCCAGTCGTGCGGCACGTTCATTGGCACGATCCATGCGCTGAAGCGCTGCATGGAATGCGGCAGGGAAATCAGCTACTGGCGTGTCACACAAGGCAATCAGGAGGGGTGACGTGTCAATGCGTGGTAACGTGTGCGGTGCCACGCCGTGCGCATGACACAAGGCGATGCCTGCTGCGACCACCGCATGTGTAGCGTAGCAACGGTGTGCGGCAACGGCCTGGTGGAGCTCTGCGGGGGTCTGAAACTGAAGCGTGTCACCTGCCCAGGTGTGTGCATAGACCACGTGTTGATGCGCATCATAGCGCACCGCATTATGTGCGAGATGGGGTAGTGGTATCAAGGAATGCTCCTACAAATGTATGACAACGGGCCCGAAACTCGCCCCATGCCCGCCATGTGCCGCCAATATGGGCACTGTGCAGTGCTGGCAACCCGACGAGCTGGGTAGCCCGTACCTGTAATTCGGCCGCAGATAATGCTTCGAAATGATGGATGCGTTCGGACGGGTCGTGTGAGTGTGGGTCAGCATCGAGCACATCACAGATACAGACAAACGTTTGAAAGGGGCGTACCCCGTGGTAGACCAGGTGCAGGAGCGGTAGGTACGTGATGCCTGCCACAAATCCGGTTTCTTCGGCGATTTCCCGTTGCAAAGCGGTAGGTACATCTTCGTGTGGATGGATGCCCCCGGTAAGCAACCGTGCGATGTGCCCGGGATAGAATTCTTTAGCGGCACACCAGACGCGACCATCAGGACGGCGCAGGACCATGCAGACTTCACCGATTCGTCCGTCACGGGTGATATGCGTCACGATGGCATCGTCAATGGGGGCGGTCTGTTGGTAGAGAAATGGCTGCATGCGGGGTATCCGTTAGTGTGACCATGCCACTCGTCCTGCACAGATGGCCAGGATGAGGGTGATCGGTGCGAAGTAATACTGTTCGACGATATTGGGTGACCACACATTGCCGAGGGTATTCATGAGTAGATATCCACAAATTATCCACATTATGCCACGCATTAGTCGTGGAAAGATGGGCGGAATATACTGCAAATTACTGGCGGTAACAAAGATGACAAACAGGGTGACTCCGAGGGCAAAAATAGTTAATCCGCCAATATTGTTCGCATCGGCACGCCCACCCCAAAACAGGGTAAATGGCACACTCCCCAGCAGAATGAGCAGATGGAGACCCAGAAGCAGGCTAAATGAGATCATTACTATCTGCCCGGCCAGCCTGCGACTAAACCACTGCATACATCATCCGTTCTGCTACCACGTCTACTACCTGCTGGTGAGACGTCTCGTGCCCAACGTCTGTTGCACGCTTATCCAACACGGGTACCATTCGGGACTGGGTGTTCGGGGGTGGCCAACACGGGGGTAATCCCATCGGCATAGCCGATATCAAAGAGCATCCCTTCGGAGAGCTCACCTGCCATTTTGCGTGGTGGGAGATTCACAATAAAGAGTGCTTGCATGCCCACAATGGCTTGGGGGTTGGCGCGCTCTTGTTTGATGCCAGCCAAGATGGTGCGGGTATGATCGCCAAAGTTCACAATGAGGCGCATCAGTTTCTCTGATTTGGGCACGTCTTCGACGCGCTCAATGGTGCCGACGCGGATATCAATCTGGTCAATCACATCCATGGTGATGGGTGGTTTAATTGGGGCGGTAGGCATGAGTGGTACTTCCTTTTATCATGAAGAATATGGCTAGATGCGTAGCTTACAGCGGCGTAGCAGGGGCAACATGGGGGTGGCATCCCACTGTGCGAGTGGTTGATCGGGGTGATGCGAATCCGAGCCGCCGCTAATGAGCAGGTTGTGTTGTCGGGCTTGGGCGTGCAAAAATGCTGTTTGTTCGTCACTGTGTGCCGGATAAAAGACTTCGAGGCCATCGAGTCCAACGGCCACCATGCTGGCGATGTCGGCTGCATCGGCGGGGATGGCGTAGACCCCTTTGCTCCGGCCAGGGTGGGCGAGTACGGCAACACCACCCGCAGTATGTGCCACGGTGATGACATCGGCGAGGCTGTGCGGGTTGTAATGCTTTTCTGCGAGAAAGATGCGCATTCCGGCCATTTCGTCGTCGTCATCAACCCGTTCGGGCAATATGTTGTGACGAGCAAGGGCTTTGGCGAGCTCGGCCACATTGGGGTGCCGCTCCGTGCCGCGCAATTTGCCGTCGGGATCAACGTCGTAGGGCATGTGGTAGCCGAGGCGGGTAAGCTGGCGCAAAATGCGGCGTGCATCGAGCATGTTGCGCGCATCCACGGAGGCACACAGCTCGAGGATGTCGGGGTGGTGTGGATCGATTCCGTAGAGCAGGGCGTGCCAGAGTTTACCGTTGTAGGTACAGTCAATTTCACAGGCCGCAATACAGGCAATGCCTGCCTGATCGGCGGCAGCGCGCATGGCAGCCACACCGGCCGTCGTATTGTGGTCGGTGATGGCAAAGACGGAAATGCCAGCGACACGGAGGGCGGGAATCAGCGTGCTTGGGCGCCAACTGGAATGATGTGGCAACGCATCGCTGTGGATTTGCAGATCAACACGCATGACTTATTCCCCAAAATGCTGCAAGAGCTCGTGGTAGTTGGTCACAATCACATCTGGCTTGGCCTGTGCCAGCTCAGTAGCAGTGTGCGTAGTAGCAATGGCCACCGTATACATGCCGGCGGCGCGGACTGCTTGTAGGCCGGCAAAGCTGTCTTCGATTCCAATACACTGTGTGGCTGCGACCCCCATGCGCCGCGCCGCCTCGATAAAGATGTCGGGGGCTGGTTTTCCATGGACGACCTCGCTCCCCAGCGTGATGGCTGCGAAGTAGCTGGGCAAATTGAGGCGTTCGAGTGTGGGACCCACGTTGCCGTGTGGTGCTGATGTTGCAATGGCTGACGGCATCTGGGCACGGTCAAGTGCTGCCAAGAAGTCGTACAACCCGGCAACAGGGTGCACATCGGCCATCAGGGTGCGGTAGAGTGCTTCTTTTTCGTCGGCATAGTACGCAAGCTCGGCTGCAGGGATGTCACGCCCAAATAGGACAGGAAAGATTTCGCTGTTGCGTTTGCCCGATAGACTTGCCTCTACCACGGCATCGGGTGTGGGCAGAGCATATTTTTGGATGAACACGGCAAACGCCTGTGCGTGTAAGTGCATGTTGGGGGTCAGTGTGCCATCCATATCGAACACAACAGCGTGGAAATCGGCAAGACGTGGCATGGTGTCTCCTTTGCAGGGGCTACTTGAGATGGGGGTGGGCGGTGACGAGTTCGTCAAGGCGCAGTGAAAGCACGCGTGAGGCGCTGTCGTCGCCCATTGACACGCCGTAAATCGAATCAGCGATTTCGATGGTGCCACGGTTGTGCGTCACCACCACAAACTGCGATGTGTCACGCAGGTCGGCGAGGGCCGCCCGAAAGCGCGCCACGTTGGCTTCGTCGAGGGCGGCATCAACTTCGTCGAGCACACAAAACGGCGTTGGTTTGACTTTGAGAATGGCAAAGAGCAGGGCGGCTGCGGTGAGTGAGCGTTCGCCGCCCGATAGCAGCGCCAAGTTTTGTTGGCGTTTGCCGGGTGGGCGGGCAGTAATCTCGATACCGATGTCGTCGAGTGCGCCCCCTTCACCTTGTTTGACCAATTCGAGCGCAGCACTCCCGCCACCAAACATGATTTGGAAGGTGAGGGCAAACTCGCGTGCTACGGCACCAAACACCTGCTCGAAGTTGGCGCGCATGGTGGCATCGAGATCGGCGATGAGGGCATTGAGGCTGGCAGCAGCTGCGCGTAAATCGGCGACTTGGGCCGTCAAAAACGTATAGCGCTGATTGGCCTCGTCGAATTCTTCGAGGGCGAGTGGATTCACTGGGCCGAGGCGTTGTAGACTGCTCCGCAACGCATTGAGTTGCGTATTCAGCTGTGTCTCGTCACCATCCACGGGCTCACTACTTTTGCTGAGCACATCGAGGTCAAACCCTTCACTCTGGGCACGTTCATGGAGCACATCGAGGCGATCGCGGGCACGTTGCATCTGCAGCCCACTTTTGCTGGCATCGCTTTCGGCATCCCGTAGCTGCTGGGTCACTGCGTGTTCGGCACGTTCCAATTGCGGAAGTGCGTGTTCGTAGTCACGGACTGCTGCCTCGAGTGGGGCAATCTGTGTTTGCAGTGCGGTAATTGTCTGTTGCAGTTGAGCGAGTTCATGGTGTTGGGTCGCTGTGTCGTGCTGGAGCTGGGTCTGCTCGAGTGCGAGGGCATCGCTACGTGCTTGACGCTGTTGGAGCGTGGCAACCACTGTCGCCAAGCGTTGTTCGCTAGCGTGGATGGTGGCCATGGTCGCGCGCAGATGCCCTTCGGCATCGGTGAGGTGTTGTTGGATGACGGTACGACGGTCATCGTCGCTATAACTCTGCTCGATGAGCTGTTGTTCATCACGGAAGGCTTGGTCGAGCACGGCGCGTTGCTGTTGTTGTTGAGTCGCAAGATCGAGCATTTCTTGTTCTATCTGGGCACGCTGACTGGTCGAATCACTATAGCGGGCACTGGCATTACTCGCCTGTTGTGTCACCAATGTCACATCTGCTTCTGCTTTGGCAACTGCGCGCTGGCCCATATCGCGTTGCTGTTGCAGGGGCTGGAGCTGGCTCTGGAGTGTTTGGCGTTGCTGGTCGAGTTGCCGGAGCTGGTGTTCGAGCTGTTGGGTGCGTTGGGTCAAGCGTGTGCTCTGTGCATCGAGTGTGGCGATATCCGCCTTGGCTTTGCTGATTTCACCAGGGAGCTCACGCAAATCACGTTCACGGCGTAGTGTGCCGCCGTCACGCACTTGTGCGCCCCCGGTGAGCGTACCACTGCTACTCACCTGTTCGCCACTGACGGTGACAATCTGCCAGCCGCCGCCGATGCGTTTGAGTTCGCGCCGTGCCACATCGAGGGTGGTCACCACGAGTGTGCGTCCAAGCAGATATTCGACCACGCGTTGATAGCGGGCATCACTTTGGACGAGGGCGGCGGCGACGCCGAGGATCCCCTCGCCACTGGGCGCACGCTGGTCGCCACTATTACTGCGCAGGGTATCGAGTGGCAGAAAGGTGGCACGCCCTTGACCACCTTTTTTGAGGGCAGCAATGGCAGCCTCGGCGTCGTCCCAGCTGGTGGTGACGATGTGCTGTAGGCGGGCGCCGAGGGCGGTTTCGATGGCCAGTTCGATATCATTTGGGGCACTGATAATACTCGACACCAGGGCAAACGGTTTGTTGCTTTTTTCGGCCCATTCCAGGGCGGCCTTGACCCCTTGTACCACGCCACCATGGCTGCGTTGAATTTGGAGCAAGGCTTGGTAGCGTGAATCGAGCTGGTTGAGGGCGCGCCGGGCCGTAGTTAGGGCTTCTTCGTGCTGGGCGCGTTCGGCGCGCAAGGCGTCGAGCTGTTGGCGTGTATCGCTGATGCCACTCTGGGCATCGTTGATGCGTTGCTGGTGCTGTTCGACGGCGAGTTGCGCCGCCACTAGGGTGTCACGCTGGCGGGTCAGTGCCTGTTCGGCTTGGGTCAGCAGTGTACCATCGCTCTGTTGCGATTGTTGCAACGATGAAATCAACTCGTTGAGGCGTTCGAGTTGGCGCTGTCGCTCGCGAATCTCGGCTTGGGTGCTCGCTTCGGCGCGTTGGGCGGTGTCCACCTGTTGGCGCATGGCACGGCGCTGGGCCTGATACTGGTTGCGTGCCTCATCGAGGGTCTGCAAGGCGGCTGCATGCGTGTCACGGTGCTGTTGGTGTTGCCGTAGTGTGTCAGCGAGTTGATGCAACTGGGCGCGAATCGTATCGTGTTGCTGGCTGGCTTCATCTTGGGTCTGGGTAAATTCGAGCATGCGTGCCTGCAAGGCGCGCCCACGTTCGTCGGCCACCGCAATTGCACGTTGCAACTGTTCGGCGCGGCTGTGCAGGCGACTCCCTTCGGCGTAGTGGTTACCAATCTGTTCCCGCAGTGTGCGTATGTGTTGGCGCACCGTGGCCAATTCGTGTTGTTGTGTCTGGAGCGTGGTGCCCAGCACCTGGACGTTGTGTTGGGCGATCTGATCGGCCTGGTGCGCCTGCTGGAGCTGGCTTACGGCCTGTTGGTGTTGGATGCGCAACACGCGGATTTGTACGGTGTCGAGCTCGTGTTTGAGGTCGCGGTATTGCTTGGCTGCCCCGGCTTGACGACGCAGACTGCGTAGGCGTGGCTCGAGCTCGGTGATTACGTCGTCGCAACGACGCACATTGGTGTCGGTTTCACGCAGGCGGCGCATGGCATCGTTGCGGCGCTGCTCGTGCACGCTGATGTCGGCTGCATCTTCGAAGAGACGCCGCCGCTCTTCGGGACGCAGGTCGAGCACGTTGTCCACCAATCCTTGGTTGATGATGGTGTATGAGCCACCAAGTGCAGCAGTGGCTTCTTGGATGTCGCGTAGGCGCACTTTGGCTTTGTTGATGAAATATTCGTGGTCGCCCGAGCGCGTGCTTCGGCGTGTAATGGTCACCGTATCGTAGGCGAGGGGTAGGGTGCGGTCGCTGTTGTCGATGGTCAGCGATACTTCGGCAAAGCCTGCAGGGGCGCGCCGTGGCCCACCTCCGAAGATGAGATCGTCTGCTTTGCGGCTGCGCAGCATAGAGTAGCTCTGCTCACCGAGCACCCAGCGGATAGCGTCAACCACATTGCTTTTGCCACTTCCGTTCGGGCCAATGATGGCCGAAACTCCAGGGCGAAACTCAAAGAGCGTCTTGCTGGCAAATGTTTTGAAGCCTTGAATTTCGAGTCGCTTGAGGTACACACAATTCCTTGATTTATCAGCTTACATGCCTATTATAACGAACTTGGGGATGATGTGTGTTCGTACAGTGATGGGGATTATGCCAGAGGAACATTGATAAACAAGATGGAGCGGATACATGATGGGGGAGAGGAAGGGGGCAACAGAAATTGCAATGGATGGATGGTTGAATGAACATTGATAAACAAGATGGAGCGGATACATGATGGGGTGAATATGGGAATTGGGGTGGTGGCAGGGGGGATTGCAGGGAGGGGTGATGGAAGGAACATAGATTAATAGGATAGACAGGGATAATTTTTGGAAAGGGGGGAATGTGTTGTGTGTGTAGGGAGAAGATATCCCGTCGTAGAGACGTATGGTCATACGTCTCTACGGGAAAAACGAACATTGATAAACAGAATGGAGAGGATACATGATGGGGTGGATGTGGGAATCGGGGTGGTGGCAGGGGTGATTGCAGGGAGGGGTGATGGAAGGAACATAGATTAATAGGATAGACAGGATAATTTTTGGAAAGGGGGGAAGGTGTTGCGTGTGTAGGGAGAAGATATCCCGTCGTAGAGACGTATG
>JBEANH010000089.1:0-17713 GCA_041165505.1 Chloroflexota bacterium
CATAATTTAGAACATAGATGGGCAGGATAGAGAGGATAGTGTAGTCGTGTGATGATGTATGGGTGGAGTGGAAGGCAGGACAGAATTCATAATTTAGAACAGAGATGGGCAGGATAGAGAGGATAGTGTAGTGGTGTGGTGGTGTATGGGTGAGGTGGAAGGCAGGACAAAAGTCATAATTCATAATTTCCAATGGTATAATCGTGCCACCACCATGAAAGGAGCACAGAATGTCACTACGCATGCGTCAGATTCACATGGATTTCCACACCAGTGAACTCATCAATGGAGTTGGGGCGCAGTTCGACGAAGAAGTCTTTGCGGATGTGTTACGCCAGGCCGAGGTCAATTCGGTGACGATTTTTGCGCGCTGTCATCACGGCATGCTCTACTACCCCAGCAAGCGTTTCCCCGAACGCGTCCACCCGCACATGCAGGGTGACCTGCTCGGCGCCCAGTTGCGTGCCTGCCGTGCCGCCAACATCAACGCCCCCATCTACATCACCGTGCAATGGGATTACCACACCGTGCTCCATCACCCCGAATGGTTGGCCATGGATGCCCACGGCAATCCGTTTAGTGTGAGCCGTCACGGTCAACCCCTGTTTGAGGCCGGCTTTTACCGATTTTTGTGTGTGGGTTCGCCGTATCGTGATTTTTTGATGGAAAGTGTGCGTGACCTGGTTGAATATGCCGGCACGGTGGACGGCTTTTTCTTCGACATCGTCCAGCCCATCCCGTGCGTCTGCTACCACTGCCGCACCGCCATGATGGCGGCCGGGCTCGACCCCTCCGTCGAAGCGGATCGCCTGGCCTGGGGTGCCGAAACCAGCGCCCGCTTCAAGCGTGACATGTCGGCACTGGTGCGCTCGCTCACCCCCAACGCCACGATTTTTTATAATGCGGGGCATGTGGCGCCCCGTGACCGGCGCTGGGCCAGCGACTATACGCACTGGGAAATCGAAACGTTGCCTAGTGGTGGCTGGGGGTACTTGCACTTCCCCATTGCCGTGCGCTATGCGCGGACGCTGGGCATGCCCGTGCTGGGCATGACAGGCAAGTTTCATACGTCGTGGGGGGATTTTCATTCGTTCAAAAATCGCGCCGCCCTCGAATTCGAAGTCTTCCGCATGCTGGCACATGGCACCGCCTGTAGCATCGGCGACCAGCTCCACCCCGACGGCCAAATTGATAGCGACGTCTACGACCTGGTCGGGCACGTCTACCGCGAGGTTGCCAAGCGTGAAGCGTGGTGTGTGGATGCCACGGCAGTGACGGACATCGCCGTCTTTTCACTAGAAAAACCGGTGTCGGCCTCGTGGGCCGATGCCATCCCACCTGCGACCTTTGGCGTGGTGCGCATGCTCGAAGAGCTGGCCATGCAATTCGACATCGTTGATGCCCAGGCCGATTTGGCGCGCTATGCACTGCTGATTTTGCCCGATGTGCTCGACGTGGATGCTGCCCTGGCCGCCAAAATCGAGGCCTACGTGGCCAACGGCGGACGCTTGCTGGTGTCGTACCACTCGGGCGTGCGTGACGGGCAGATGCGCCTGCCGTGTACGGGGGTGACGTATGTGGGTGAAATCGACATGAGCCCCGACTTCGTGGTGCCCAGCGACCAGCTGGGCGGCGATCTGCCGCGCACCGGCCACGCCATGTACCTGCGTGGGGCACATGTCGAGCCGCAGGCCGGGACGCAGGTGTTGGCGACCACCATCAAGCCCTATTTCGAACGTTCGTGGCGGCATTTCTGCTCGCACCGCCATACCCCATCCGACGGTACGCCGGGTTCGGCAGCGGTGACGCAACGGGGCAACGTGATCTACTTTGCGCATCCCGTCTTTGGGCAGTACCAAGACAACGCGCCGCGCTGGGTCAAAGTGCTGGTGCGCGATGCGATTCTGCGCCTGTTGCCACAACCCCTCTTGACGCATCGTGGCCCCTCCACCATTACCACGTCGGTGATGCGCCAGGCGCAGCGCACGGTGGTGCATTTGCTACACTATATCCCCGAGCGGCGCGGGCAGCAGTTTGACGTGATTGAGGATGTCATCCCGCTCTACAACGTGGATATCAGCGTGCGCCCCACCCAGTCCATTAGTCATGTGACCCTCGAGCCAGCAGGGGTGGCGGTGCCAACGCGCATGGTGGATGGCCGTATGCAGATGACCATCCCCGAAATCAATGGGCATTGCATGGTGGTGTTGCATCACGCCTGAGTCCGGGAACCAATTCCCCCGTTTGCAAATAGGGGGTATTACACTGTATACTACAGGTCGGAATCATTTTTGCATCATATCGGGGAGGGGGTGACTGAGCGCATGAAAATCGAACGCCGTGATGGCGAGAGCATCGAACAGTTGCTTCGCCGTTTCAACAAGGTTGTCGTTGCTGAGCGCATCACAAAGACCTACCGCGAGAAGATGCAGTTCGTCTCGAAGAGTGAGCAGCGGAAAGAAAAAGTCCGCCGTGCCGAGCGCAACCGCCGTAAGAAGATGGCCCAGAGCGGTCATTAGTTTGCGTGTATCGTACTTCCAAGCCGTTCCGGTCGTACCGGGGCGGCTTTGGTATGTTTGTGGGTAGGGAAGTTTTTACAATACGGAAACGGATAGTGGTATGTTTGACCGTCTCAAGAATGTCGTGACGCGCTACGACGAATTAACGCATCAGATGGCCGACCCTGCGGTGCTCGGCGATATGGCGCGCCTGCAACAAGTGGCGCGCGAACAACGCGAGCTGGCGGCGGTCGTCGATACCTATCAACGCTACGAACGCATCTCGCAACAACTCGTAGAGGCCCAACAACTCATCAACGAAACGGATGATGCCGACTTGCGTGCCATGGCCCAAGACGAAATCGCCGAGCTGACGCCCGTACGCACCGACCTCGAAGCCGAGCTCAAGTTGCTGCTGCTCCCGCGTGACCCCAACGACGAACGCAGTGTCATCATGGAATTGCGCCAAGGCGAGGGTGGCGACGAATCCGCCCTGTTTGCGGCTGACCTCTTCCGCATGTACTCGCGCTATGCCGAGCGCGTGGGTTGGAAGGTGGAAGTGGTCAATTCCAGTGAAAACGGCATTGGTGGCTTCAAGGAAATTTCGTTCGAAATTCACGGTGATGGTGCCTATAGCCGCCTCAAGTACGAAGGCGGCGTGCACCGCGTGCAACGTGTGCCTGCCACCGAAGCGCGCGGGCGCATCCATACCTCCACCGCGACGGTGGCGGTGCTGCCCAAGCTCGACGAGGACGGCGCTGTGGAAATCAAGCAGGAAGACCTGCGCATCGACGTCTTTCGCTCTGGCGGTCATGGCGGTCAGGGGGTCAACACCACCGACTCGGCGGTACGTATCGTCTACAAAGGGGGTACCCCCGACGAAATGGTGGTGACGTGTCAGGATGGTCGCTCGCAGCTCAAAAACAAAGAAAAAGCCATGACCGTGTTGCGTGCGCGCTTGTTTGCCATCCAAGAAGCCAAACGCTCCAAAGCGCTGGGTGAATCACGCTTGGCGCAGGTGGGTACGGGCGAACGCTCCGAAAAAATCCGCACCTACAACTTCCCGCAGGATCGCATCACCGACCATCGCATCGGCCAAAGCTTTTCGAACTTGCCGGGGATGCTCGACGGCGACATCGTACGCATGATTGACGCACTGATCGTCTACGACAACGCCGAACGCCTGCATGCGGTGGGTGTAGACGCGTAGTTGCTGCGCTGGACATGTGGTCGCCGTCACGAAAAAACTCGTGGCGGCGATTTTTGGTATGATGACGCCATATCACCACGAGACACAGGATGGCGCCATGAGCGACATGCATGCCCGAGCCACACTGCGCAATCACCTACGCCAACTGATTTTGATGCGCGAAACTGGCCCCAAACGCCCCGCCTGGCACCTACAACGCATGCGCATGATCTGGGCACTCCACGACCAGATTGCCGCCCTAGATGGAGGAGAAACTCCCATGTTCCCACAGACACTGCGTGACTACCTGACGCCACAGCTCGAGACCTACATCGAAGAACTGCGCCAATTGTGCGCCATCGAATGCCCCACCATGAGCAAAGTGGGTGTGGATGAAGCCGGTGAATGGGTGGCACGCTGGGGGCGGCGGCGCAACTGGGAAGTCAAACGCTGGAAAGACGACACTGCCGGCGACTCCATTGCTTTTACCATTCTGGGCAAAGGTGGCCCGCGCATTCTGCTGGCCGCCCACCTCGACACCGTCTACCCCGTGGGCGTGGCGGCCGAACGCCCCATGCGCATCGAGGGCAACACGCTCCTCGCCCCTGGCTCGTGCGACAACAAAAGCGGTCTGCTGTCGGCACTCTATGCCATGGCTGCCCTCGAGGAATGTGGCGGACTGGGGCATATCGGCTGTATCACGTTGCTGTGTGGCAGCGACGAAGAAGAAAGCATGCGCGTGTCACTACGCGCCTTTGACGAATTAGCCCCCACCCACGATGTGGCGCTGGTGCTGGAAGCCGGCCGTGAAAACGGCGATATTGTCAGTGCGCGCAAGGGCGGTGGCAATTTTTTCTTTGACGTGCAAGGGCGCTCGGCGCATGCTGGCGTTGAGCCACACAAAGGTGCCAACGCTATCGTGCAACTCGCCCATCAGAGTGTGGCGCTGCACGCCCTCAACGGCATGCGCCCGGGGATGACGCTCAACGTGGGTGTAGTCAGTGGTGGCACCGTCTCCAATGCGGTGCCCGACCAGGCTACCGCCAAAATTGATGTGCGCATCGTCGATCCGGCCGACCAGGCGCCCGTCACGGCAGCGATTCAGGCGGTGGGGGCGCAAGTCTTTGTACCGGGCACGAGCACCACGGTCACGGGGGGCATCCGCGTGCCCGCCATGGCCTGTACGCCGACGATTGCACGGCTAGCAACTGTGGCCAAACAGTGCGCCCAAGAGCTGGGCTTCAGCACCAACGACGCCCATACCGGCGGCATGTCGTACGCCAACTTTCTGGCCGAACGCGGTCTGCCCGTACTCGACGGTCTCGGTCCTGTGGGGGGCAACGATCACAGCCCCCGCGAGTACATTGACATTGACAGCATCGTGCCCCGTACGGCGCTACTGGCGTTGCTGATGACACGGATACACACGGCTGAGTAATATGCAACACCCCCCGTCACCATGATGTGACGGGGGGTGTTTGTATCGCCTACACTAGCAAATCTTGCCGCGTTTGCCGGCACTGCCATGGCCAATCGGTTCGTCGCCAATCCAGCGCTCGTCAATGGGTTCGTCGGCGCGCTGGTAGCGGGTGTCCGTCGAAAGGCGGATTTTGTTGGAGGCGTTGTCGAGGCTGGTGTGCACCGTAAAGACGCTGAAAATCAGCACATCGCCGAGTTCGTAGTTGGCCGACAGCCAGCGGCCACCCAGCGCCTTGCGCAGTTTGACGGGGTCTTTGGAAAGCCAGCCGCCGTCGCTGATGTTGCCACCGCCACCCATTTTGGTGTAGCCGGCGCCGACTTTGTTTTCGCAGAATTCGTCAACATCCTTGCTGCCGTAGCCGTTGTTGAGGCGGTCGTGGCGGTGCGAGCGCTCCAGCACGAGTAGCCCACCCATGTCAAGAGGGATGTCGCTGAGCGGTGTCCAGGCGGTATAGAGTTGTTTGGTGCCGCGCCCCATGTAGACGATGTCCATGTGGGGTGGCGTGCCCCGTTTGGGGGCGACGGCCCGCACCCACGTGAAGTCGTAGTGGCGTACTTGGTATTGCAGGAGTTTCTCAAACACGGCAATCATGCTGCCATCGTAGAGCACATCCATCAAGGCCGGATTGTCTTTGCTCAAATCGGGCATGAACTGTACGGTGGCATTGCTGGCCGCAATACAGTCGGCTAGGGGATATGCGCGGTCAATCTGCCCGATGGCGGCCAGGCGCTCTGCCATCACCAGGCGGGCGGCGGTCAGCTTGGCGGTGTCGAGCACCCCTTTGAGGTAGAGATAGCCCTCTTGCTGCATGAACGCATGCAACTGGTCGGGATTGTCAAGCAAGGGCGTGCAGTTGGTCAATTCGCCGAAATGGGCCGGATCGGTGGAGAGTTCTTTTTTCATCGCGGTCAGACGGGGCAACGTGGTCGCAGACATGGTGATGCTCCTTTGCATGAATGTCTCTTGATGCCACCATCATACACGATTTATATCCCTGCCACCACCTGCGCACACTGCAATGCCCCCTGCTCCGTGGCAATCTGGCTGGCGAGGGTAGCTGCCTGTGCGCGGAGCGATGGTTGGCTGGTCTGCTGGATGGCAGCCGCGAGTGTGCTGGCTGTCAGCGTCTTGCGTGGGATGGGTGCCGTCCCCACGCCCAGGTCGCATACACGTTGCCCCCAGGCGAATTGATCGTTGGCGAAGGGTACCACGATGCTGGGTACACCCGCAGCCACGGCCGCCGCAGTAGTGCCTGCGCCACCGTGGTGACAAATGGCGGCCATGCGTGGAAAGAGCCAGGTATGGGGTACGTTTTCTACGGCCAACACCCCGGCAGGCATGTCGCTGCCCAGTCCTTGCACGATGGCACGTCTGCCACTCTGGGCAATGCCTGCGAGTACCTGTGCACGTAGCTCGGGGTAGGAGTTGAGCCCTGTCATGCTGCCAAAGCCGATGTAGATGGGTGCATCACCATCGGCGAGGAAATCAGCGAGCTGGGCACTGGGCGTATACGGTGTTTCTTCGGCGACTACCCAGTAGCCGTGCTGGTGAATGTGCGGATTCCAGTCTGACGGCCGGGCGAACACATGATTGCTACACGAAATCAGTGCGGGCTGGCGGGCCTGATTGTGGCGCTCAAATGGCATGCCGAATGCATCCGGTAATCCGCCGTAGCGCTGGCGCCAAAAGCCCTGCACGGAATCTTTGGCGGCCATCCACAGCATGCCCTGGATCATCGTGTAACTCAACGACACTGTCAGGCGATTGACGGGCACACGCCCGTAGAGCACGACTGACGGGTATGCACGGGTGCGGTGCATGGGGAATGGGGCAGCCAAGACGGCCGGTATGCCAAACAATTGTGCGGCAAAATAGCCGATGGCACAGCCAGGGTGGTAGATGATGAGCTCGCTCCCCGCACAGGCCGCAAAGTAGTCACTGACCATGTAGATGCCGTATTCTTTCATTTTGTTGAAAGCGAGTAGCATCTTGAGGGGATTGTCGGCATTGCCTGCTTGTGCGAGTAGCTTGGGGTCCACATTCAGCGTGTCAAAGTCGGCAGTAATAGCAAAAAACTCAATCCCGTAGTGGGTTACAAATGACGCATAGCGCGCTTGCCCCGCGATGCGCACCGCCTTGCCGAGTACACAAAATTGTAATCACGACTCATGCTCCCACACACACATCCGACACCATGTCGGATATTTTCACTATACTGGTGGGGGCATGCCGAATCAACCAACAGGTTGGCATCAATTGTCGGAATTCACGGAGGGAGCAATGGGGAAACGCGTTGAAGTCACAGCCCTCACAGATTACGGTGACGGCAGTGATTGTGCGGGCAGGGTACAATCGCAGCACCTTTTATGAATATTTTCGTGATGTGGCCGATGTGCTTGATACCCTTGAGGCATCCTTGATTCCCACGACGGAGACATTACCACCGCTACACACCGATACGATGCAGGTGGGGATGCCGATGGCGCACTTTTTGCAGTGGTACCAGCAACATGCCCCCTACTATGCGGTCTTGTTGGGCGAGCGTGGTGACCCTGCCTTTGCAGGCAAACTCAAGCAGCACCTGAAACCACTGTTGCGCCAACTGATCCCGCAGGCATCCCCACACGATCGGGTAGCGCAAGAAATTGCCCTTGAATATGTGCTCTCTGCATTGCTCGGTGTGATGGGGTATTGGCATCAGCATGCACCAGAAATGCCCATTGCATCTTTGTTGCAGCTCATGCATCGCCTCATGACCACGGGGGCGATGCCCGTGCTTACTGCGAGGGATGCGTAGGAGTGCGTGCTGTTGCATCGGGTGGGATTAGTCTTGTAACAAAAACAACTCTATTTGTTTGACATAATCTAGAGGCACTTCTTCTTGGACGAAGTGCCCGGCATCGTGATAGGTGCAAATTCGTGCGTTGTGGAAGAGTTGTTGCCAGCGTTGCAAAAAGCGACTCGGAAAGACGGGATCGCGTGTGCCCCACAGGATGAGGGTAGGGAGTTTGGTCAGCCGGTCGCGTTGCGCCCAGCGGGCTGCCAGCCATGGGTTGTCGGGGGTGAGCTCATGCACAAATGCCCACATGGCATGGCGTTGGCTGGCATCGTGAAAGGGGGACATGTACTGGGCGTGGAGTGCGGGTGTCAGGTGTTGGCGATTGGCAAAGACCGCAGGAATCAGCCAGCGCGGCGAGAGATTGTGTTGCAGGTACAAGTACTGCCCGATGCGCCCCTGCAGGAATTGTGCGCTCCGTGGGATGCGGAATTCATCGGCAAATGGCCATAAAAACGTGTTGAGTAAGACTAATTTGTGGTACAGACCGGGGCGCTGTTGCACGTCGTTGAGGGCGATGGGACCGCCAAAATCGTGGACGACCACTGTGATGTCACGTAGGAGTAGATGGTCAATGAGCGCACTCCAGCGTTGGGCATGGCCGGCCAGTGTGTAGTCGGCGTCTGCAGGTTTGTCAGACTGGCCAAAGCCGAGGTGGTCAACGGCAATCACCCGGTAATTGCTGGCCAGTTTGGCCATGGCATGCCGCCACAGTAATGACCAGGTGGGAGTGCCATGGGCAAAGAGCACTACGGGACCATGGCCGATGTCAACATAGCGCATCACCCCAGCCGACGTAGTGAATTCATTGACGGGGAAGGGAAACAGTGTACGGTTAACCCAGTCCATAGATACCTCTGTGGTGTGTGCGACTATGGTCATCATACCAAATCGCATGCGGAAAGAGAATATGAGAAGATTACATATGGGTGCTTGTGCCTACGCCAAGCCGGTATAGTCTCTGCGTGCGCCATATTTCAAGGGTTGAGGTGCCATGAAATGGCGCCCCGACGGCATTCATGATGCCAAATCGCATTGTGGGCAATATAGTATTACACATACGTCCAGAATGCATTAAAAATCTCACGTGAGCGCCCATAGTGGCACATAGGTGTATCAATGCACGGCCGAGATTGGCATAGGTATTGTTGTGCGACAATGGTTGTAACACCACCCACCGAAAGTGAGGAAGAGATGCTCCGTGGTAGTCGCATTGATCCACGTGCCTTTGTACATCCCGCAGGAGACAACCAGGCGGATGTGATGGCGCTCACCCAGCAGGTGCTCGACATGTTGGTAGGGCATTTGGCACAGGCCGCCAACAAACCGCTCCAACCCGATCCAGGTAGTTTGGTGCTGGTGCGCTTCCCCGAGCAGCCGCAACCCGCTGACGTACTCGTGCCGCTCATCCAACAAGTACTCGATGGTGCTATGAACCCAGCGCATCCTGGTTATATTGGCCACATGGATACGATGCCGAGTACGGCGGCCTGGCTGGGCGAGCTGGTAAGTGCGGCCACCAACAATAACATGCTCTCGCTGGAAATGGCACCCTTTGCGACGCGCCTCGAAGATCGGGTAGTGCGCCTGTTGGCCGCCGAATTCGGCATGGGGGCGCGTGCGGGTGGCGTCATGCTCGCTGGCGGGACTCTCGCCAATTTGCAGGCCTTGGTGGTGGCGCGCAATGCGCGCTATGGTATCGCCCAAAGCGGCATGTACGGCTTTCAGCGTCCACTCACTATTTTGGCGTCGCAGGATGCCCACACATCACTGCAAAAAGCAGCCATGGTGATGGGTCTAGGGAGTAATGCGGTGGTCGGTCTACCCGTAGACGCACACGGCGCACTGACGGGTGCAACGGTGCGTGAGGCGATTGCCACACAACGCGCCAACGGCAACGATCCCTTTTGTGTGGTGGCTACGGCGGGGACGACGGTGCTGGGGGCAATTGACCACATCGCTGACATTGCAACGGTTGTTAATGACGACGGCTTGTGGTTGCACGTGGATGCGGCGTATGGCGGGTCGCTCATTTTGTCACCGACGCACCGTGCGTTGCTCAACGGCATTCAGCATGCGCACTCTGTGACATTCAACCCGCAGAAGTGGATGTACGTGAGCAAAACGGCGGCCATGCTGATTGTGCAAGAGCGCCAGTGGCTGCATGACTACTTCCGCGTGGCAGCACCCTACATGGGCGAGGATCCCGAGCTGGTGAATCCTGGGGAAATCAGCATCCAGGGGACGCGCCATGCCGATGTGCTCAAACTGTGGCTGACGATGCAGGTGCTCGGGCGTAACGGTAGTGCGCATCTCATTGACCAGAGCATGGCGCTAGCACATACATTTGCCACGCGGTTGCAGGCTAAGGGGATGCACATCGCCGCCCCTCCAACAACCAACATTGTCTGTTTTCGGCCATTGGGGGGCGACGATGCGGCGGTGATGGCGTTGCAACAGCGCCTGCGCGATGCCGGCGTAGCCTTTTTTTCCACACCCACATGGCGTGGACAACGCTGGCTGCGCAGTGTCATCCTCAATCCATTTGTGGATGAGGCGCGGCTACAGGCCATCGTGGATGCGCTTTAGCGCGTGGCCATGATGGAATTGATGACCTTGTAGATGAGCTTGGCAGTGATAAAATCACTGGAATGCATACCAGGAATGGGAGCCAACTCAACACAGTCAAAGGCGACTACAGTGGCGTTTGCGGTGACGGCACGTACAATGTCAAGCACTTGCACCCAACTCAAGCCGTTGGGTTCGGGGGTGCCGGTGGCGGGGATGATGCTGGGGTCAAAACCGTCAACATCAATGGTCAGAAAGACTTTTTTGCCGCGGATACGGGTAATCAGCTCGGGGATGTGACCGCCGGCATGTACGTCGTCGTTGAACCAGACACGCGTCTGGGTGGGGGTGGCACGGATGTAGTCCATCTCTTCTTGGCAGATGGAGCGGATGCCGAACTGGAGCACGGGGGCACCGAGCTCAGCGATGCGCCGCGCCACACTGGCGTGGCTGTAGGGGCTGCCTTCGTAGCTGTCACGCAGGTCGCTGTGGGCATCAATTTGTACCAGCACGAAGTCGCCATGCACGGCCTGAATGGCGCGGGCAAATCCACTGGAGATGCTGTGTTCACCACCGAGCCCGACCAGCATTTTGCCGGCACTGAGGTGTTCGTGGGCGCAGGCGGTGATGGCATTGACCATGGCTTCGGGACCGGCAGTGTGGGGGGCAAGTGCGGGTAGGGTGTGGATACCGTAGTCGTACACCACTTCGCGGTCAAACTCGCGGTCGTATAATTCGACTTGGCGTGATGCGTTGATGATGGCGCGGGGGCCACCACGGGCACCTTGGCCAAAGCTGACGGTGGCTTCGTAGGGGATGGGCAGGACGACCACTTTGGCGCCATCGTAGCTGGCGATGTCGCCTTCGAGACCTAAGAAATTTTCGGGTGTGGCGTATTCGTAGTGACTCATGCGCTCCTCGTGATGCGTGTGCGTACTGCGATTGTACCATGGGACGATGAGAGGAGACGGGGCGATGACGATGCGCATATTAACACAAGAGCAGCAGACGGTGCTCACGGATGTACACCAATGGCAGATAGGCCGAGCCACGCCCTGTTGGCTCGACATCAGTGCACCTACCCGAGCACAACTCCAGGCGCTCGGACTGCACTCGTTGGTCATTGATGACATCATGCACGGTGGCCAACGTACCAAAGTAGAGCAGTATGATGATGTGCTCTTTTTCGTCTTTTACGCATTTTCTATCGAAACACACACCGATATTCGCATTACGCCACAACCACTCTATATCTGCATCAACGACCATCAGATGATTACCATTCATCATGGAAATCATGCGCTCGTTGATGATGCATGGCGGCGTTGGCATGTGGTTGCATCCCACGAAATGCTCGCTGTAGCAGACGTGTTACAGCTCTTTTTGGATACGGTGGTAGATAGCTACTTCCCCATGATGGATCGTATCGGTGATGCCATCGAGGATCTCGAAGCCGTGATTTTGGCGGGGGCATCACCCGCACAGTTGCGACACGTGTTGAATGTCAAACGCACGCTCCTCGAGTTCCGCCGGCATGTTGCCCCCACGCGTGAAGCGCTCAATGCCTTGTTACGTGGGGATATGCTCACAGTGACGCGCCAGACATTGATGCATCTGCAAGACGTCTATGACCACGTGCTACGGGTAATTGATGCGGTTGATTTGCATCGTGATTTGCTGACGTCCATTCTCGACGTGCATCTTTCGGTGCAATCAAATCGTCTCAACCAGGTCATGAAAGTGCTCACGATTGCATCCATCATTTTGATGGGAAATTCGCTGATTGCGGGCATTTACGGCATGAATTTTACACATATGCCCGAATTGGGGTGGGTATTCGGCTATCCAGCCACGCTGATAGCCATGGTGCTGTTGAGTGTGGGCATGTTCGTCTACTTTCGGCGCCGGGGCTGGCTCGCCAACGACGAATTGTAGCGGTTAGCTACTCAAGTCAAAGACGTGTGCTGCATCCACGCGCATGAGGCGGGTATGCCCCAAAAAGTGCGCATCAAAATCTTCGATACCGGTGGCAGTGAGCAGTGTCTGCTGGTTGCTATCGGCCATGACGGCGAGCAAGTGGCGGCGGCGTTGTGCATCAAGCTCCGACAACACGTCATCGAGCAAGAGCACAGGGCGTTCGCCGGTGCGTTGGTGCATCAGATGCATTTCGGCGAGCTTGAGTGCCATCACTCCGCTCCGTTGTTGCCCACGTGAGCCAAAGGTACCGAGATCAATGGTACCGTCACGGACTTGGATGTCGTCACGATGCGGTCCGAGGCTCGTTTGTTGGCGGGCGATATCGTCGTGCTGGCTCTGTTGATAGGCAGCGAGCAGGGTAGTTGCCATCGTCGCTTCATCGGGTTCGCTGGTGGCCATGCGCACACTTGGCACATAGTCGAGGGCAAAGATGTGTCCGTTGTCGGTAATCTGTGCATATATCGGTTGTGCGAGACGTTGTAATTCAACGATGGCCTGGATACGGGCATACATCAGTGCAGCGCCGCTCTGGGCGAGCTGCTCATCCCAGAAGGCGAGCTCACTGGTGGCGTTGCGTGGCACACGGCCCCGTTCCCGCCATTGGCGGAGTAGTCCATTGCGTTGGGTGAGCACTTTGGTGTACTGATTGAGCATGCGTAAATAGTGCCGGTCCAATTGGGACAGCATTGCGTCCAGCCAGCGCCGGCGTTCTGCGGGTGCGCCAGTCAGGAGTTCGAGGTCGGTTGGTGCAAAGAAGACGACGCGTAAAAACCCCAGCCAATCGGTGGCACGGACCGGTGATTGGTCAACCCGGAGCACCTTGGTGGCCGTACCACCCGCACTCCCTGACAGGAGCTGTTCGCCACGTGCTTGGATGATGATATCGAGGTGAATTGCACGCCCATTGCGGTGGATGTCGCCACTCATGCGGGCCGTCGCAGGGAGCTCGGGGGTATGGTGTGCCTGCCAGTGGATGAGCTCTCTGTCGCTGTGTGTCCGTGGTGAGCGTGTCATGGCGAGCATGGCCACTGCTTCGAGGATGGACGTTTTGCCGGCCGCATTGGGCCCAAAAAAGAGCGTGGCACCGCTACCGATGGTCAGGTCGAGACGCGCATAGTTGCGGAAATTGCGTAGTGACAGGGAATGAATGTCCACCGCATCACCCCTTTGGTAGCACCAGCACCTCGGCAACCAGCGTGTTGATGGCGCCGTCGTGTGCGTGGATCTGCTGTGTGAGGGTGGCATATGTGGCGTGTTGCTCGCTCAGCCAGCGGTGCCACTCGGGGTGGAGGCGTTCGGGGATGTCGTTCTTGAACGCTTTGACGAGCGCGTTGCGCAGACTAGTGAAATCGAGGTCGTACCAACTTTTGAGGGCGGCATTTGGTGTGGCGCCGAGTGGGGCAAAGTTGCGGATGAGTGTGAGGAGCCCCGCCTGCACTAGTTGGTGGCGTTGGTTCATCAGTGTCAGGGCTTCACTTGCATGATCGGCGAGCTCGTGGTTGTCAATGATGGCGTGGATGATGGGAATTTCATCAATGACACTACTCGCAGGCACGTTGCGTGCCGTGCTCGTGCGTTGAATCCAGCGTTGTACCGGGGTACTGTTGAGATAGCCGAGGAGCCACGGGTGTGCATGTTGGTACCACGGGGTTGCAGGAATCGCACCGCTACTCACCGTCGCAAAGTAGACGTGTGTGCGATGCGGTTGCCACGTGATGATGGGTTGTGTGGGTGGCATTATGCTCTCCGCAGGGAGTTCCCACCAGTGCCCCTGGCTAAAGGGGCGATCAGCAACGGCCAATGCGAGATGGCGCGACAAGGCGGGAAAGTGTTCGGCTATGCATTGCCATGCCGCATTCCCGTCAGCATGAGTGCCACAGTTGCGGGCTGTCCAGCCTGCAGGTAAGCAGAGCAGAAAGCGTGTACTCGGTAGTGTGCAGTAGCGTTGCACGTCTTCACTAGAGTGATAGCGGCGGATGTATGGCGCAAGCAGTGGATCGAGGAGCACGAGGCGGTCGCGTTGGCTTTTGTCGAGCACAAAGACACTACGCGGACTCGGATTGAGCCCATCACAACTGCGTTGTTGCATGTAGGATGACAGGGTGATAAATGCGGGCAGATCGGACATCACCGGCTACATTCTTCTAGGGGGGTACAGGCGAGCATGGTGATGTCGCGGCACCCACAACAGAACATGGCGACGCGCAACTCTTGCAGGTAGCCGGTGAGCTCGGCAATCACCGCCTCGCTGCCACGTGCGTCTACTGCGGCTATCAGGGCCGGGCGTGCAGTGCCCACGAGATTGGCTCCGAGGGCAATGGCTTTGGCGACGTCTACGCCCGAACGAATACCCCCACTACCGATGAGCGGGACGTGGGGTAACGCATGGCGTACCTGGCGGATGGCTTGACTGGTGGGGATGCCCCAATCTGCGAAGGCGGCAGCGACTTGTGCTTGGCGTGGCTGCGTATGGCGAAAGCGCTCTACTTCCGACCAGCTTGTACCACCAGCCCCGGCCACATCCACGGCCGCAACGCCAGCCTCGATGAGGCGACGTGCGGTGGCTGCACTAATACCGTTGCCGACCTCTTTGACGATGACGGGCACAGACAGGGCACGGCAGACTGCGGCGATTTTGGGGAGCAGACCAGCAAAGTTGGTATTACCTTCGGGTTGGACGGCCTCTTGCAAGGCGTTGAGATGCAGAATTAATGCGTCGGCTTCTATCATGTCAACGGCGCGTTGACACTCGTAGACGCCGTAGCCGTAGTTGAGTTGTACGGCCCCGAGGTTGGCATAGAGGGCGATGTCTGGCGCTACACGCCGCACCTGATACGACGATACGAGCGTATTGTCGCCGATGGCAGCGCGCTGCGAACCGACGCCCATCGCTAACCCGAGCTGTTGTGCGGCCTCGGCGAGCGCAATGTTGATGGTGGTGACATCCGTGGCGCCACCCGTCATCGAACTGATGAGCAACGGGGCACTGAGTGATTTGCCGAGAAAGGTGGTCCGCAAATCAATGGCGGCCATATCAACGTCGGGGAGTGCCTCGTGGGGTAGGCGCCAGCGTGCAAAATCGGTGCTGATGCCCTTGGCACTCACGTTTTCGTCGAGGACAATGCGCACATGGTCGAGCTTCCGACTATGGGTTTGGGCTTGGTCGTCCATGGTGCGTCCTTTGACACAGCGGCGTACATCTCCCCGTATTATACCGTACCACGCCGACGAAATTGGCAGGAGCTAGGTGAAATGTATGCCCAGTTGCGTGTGCTGTTGTATAATACACAACGTGATTTTCTACATACAAAAGGGTCATTCACGTGTCACAGAAACAAAAACAACCAGCCCGACCGCCCAAAAGCAATCTGCCTGCGTATTTGGCGGCAACCATCGTCATCGGGGTTCTCATCTTGTCCGCCTTGTCGTTGGGTGGGGGGACGACACCCGCAGCCGAGACGGCACCTGAAATGCAGGTGACCTCCGTGGTCACGATGATGACGGCCACTGCGGAGCCTGCTCCTGCGTCCGAACCTGCGGCCCCCGAGCCGACCGGTAAGCAGTATGCGGCGGCTCCTGCGATGAGCATTGACGTGGCGAAATCGTACACGGCTACGATTACCACGCCACGTGGCGACATTGTCATCAAGTTGCGTCCCGATTTGGCTCCAGAAACGGTCAACAGTTTCATCTTTTTGGCACGGGACGGCTACTACGACGGGTTGACATGGCATCGCGTCATTCCCGATTTCATGGCCCAAGGCGGTGATCCCACCGGGACAGGTATGGGTGGCCCCGGGTACACCGTCAAGGGTGAATTCACCGATAAAGTGTCGTTCGACAAGCCGGGAATTGTGGCCATGGCACGCCCTGGCAACGACGTGAACGGTAACGGCTCACAGTTCTTTATTACCACTGCGGCAGCACCGCATCTCGATGGTCAGTACACGATTTTTGGTGAGGTTATCTCAGGCCAAGACATCGTGAACGCAATTCCCGTGCGTGACCCGATGGCGGCCACCACCCCCGGTGAAGCCATGCAGACCATCACGATTAGCGAGCAGTAAGCATGCGTAATCGCCCCACCCAACTGCCACCTGCACCATCATTTCCGTGGCTGATTGTGGCCGTGGTTGTGGTGCTTGTGGTGGGTGGGGTGGTGTCGTGGGGGGTGCGTGGTATTGTCAATGATGCGCCATCCGCCACGGCGACGCCAGTGGCACAGGGCGTGGCTACCGCGACACCAGCGGCTGTTACACCGGTGCGGCCTACAGCCACGGCACTGCCTGCAGTGCCCGATGCCACCGCGACACCCACACGGCGCTATTTGGCGATGGATGAAATCGTCTATGCGCCCGATTTTTATGGCGATACCATGACGGCCTACCTGCAACAGGCAGGGGGCGAGCTCGCTGGTGTCACGCTGAATGTGGGTGGACGGCGTTATGACTTTGCCACGACTCTCCTTGGTCAGACGCTCTACTACAGTGTGAGCCCCAAAATCATTTTGGCTTTAATTGAATACCAAGCCGATCTTGTCACCATGGCCAATTTGCCGGGTGAACGCTATACCTGGGCTGCAGGATATCAGGGTGAAGGTGGGCGCTTTGCCGGGCTGGGTGCACAGATGCGCTGGGCCGTGCGCGAGCTCTACTACGCCCGCCGCGATTTGCCGGCGCGCCCGCCGTTGACGTTCCTCGATGGTGAAGTCGCCGCACCAGCTGCGTTGACTGATGCGCAATATGTGATGGCACGCCTCCTTGCCCCCACGATGTATTCCGATCGCCTTGATGTAGCACTCTGGCAATATGCCGATACGTATGAGCGTCTGTTTGGGGCATTGCCTGCCACCATCCCTCCCTATCCACCCCCACCGGCGCTGTTGCATCGCCCGCTTGCAGAAATCATGCCCGTGACATCGTTTTTTGACCATGGTGGTCCCTTTCTGACCCGTAATACGGCGGATGGGGTGACCACCTATTGGGGGCGCACCGAAACCGATATGGCCTTTGCCTATGACGGACATGACGGCTGGGATTATGCAGCGGCTCCCCCCGATCCTGCGTTGGCATCGGCAGCAGGGACTGTCGTCTTTGCGGGGATTGCCGACGACAACTGTGACACGCGGGCGGTTATCGTGGATCATGGCCAGGATGTGCGCACGC
>JBEANH010000090.1:0-10183 GCA_041165505.1 Chloroflexota bacterium
GCATAGTGCTGACGTGCCTGCGGTGACAGTGCAATCCATCCCAATTTGAGGTCAGGAAGTGCACACATCTTTGAGAGACCATTGAGTGTAAAGATCGGCACATTGGGCATAAGTGCGGCCAGTGGTGGCACATGCGCCACCGTGTAGGGCATTTCCGCAAACACTTCATCACAGATAATTGGCAATTGCAACACATTCAAGATGGAAATCGCCTGACGCACCACCATGCCCGTTGGATTATGCGGTGACACGATGAGGATGGCACGCGTACGCTCATCGCACGCACGCCCCAGTTGCCATTGATCGATGCGCCAGCCACGATGGACATCGAGTGGGTATGTACGGAGCTCTATGCGGTAGAGCGCTGCAAGATAGTCGAAAAGCGGATACGAAATATCGGGGACGAGCACGTTGTCACCGGGATCAGTCAACAGCGCAAAGAGCAGTGCATACGATTCACTGGTGCTCGCAGTCATCACAATGTCAGTTTCAGCATCCAAATACACTGCAGGCTGGCGCCCCGCATAGTAATCAACTACTGCCTGCCGGGCGCTTGCAATGCCACGCGGATGCGGCTGATAGCGCCGTTGCGCCCAATACGGGGCAGCAGCGGCGGCCAAAATCTCTGCGGGAAAGATGAGACCGTTGCTCGTTGGATTGCTACTCGTCAAGTCTATTGCATCAGGATAGTGTTGTCGTGCCTGATCAATGCGATTCGGCGAAAGATCAACACCGTCGAAAAAACCCGCCATCTGCGATTCCTTTCTCAGGCGATGTGGATGCTCCACACCGATGAGCAACACTCACGTGCATGTCTCCGCTGTGCCTAGTATCGCACAGTCTGGTTTTATCAGGAAAACAACAGGTTGAAAGGGTGATATGATGTCTAGGGCATCTCTACACGCTAAATGCACTTACACACGCACTGCAACGCACCCTGTGAATCTGTGTGATTACGTTGACGGTCGCTAAATGATGATGCTACAATGGCAGATAGGCACCTTGTCAATACTTGGTAACGCAATGTCGTCTTGTAACCCGTTATTGTTAGGATAGAGTTGACAGCATGGATCAAGATACGCGCCCTCAAAATCAGCGACGTGGGAGTTCTGAGCGTTCTACTTCAGAGACCGGGCAATCGGCGCCATTGCGTGTACGACCACGTGATATCGTCAAAGGCCGCGGGAATACGACAACCGCTCGTGCGTCGGCCAACACATATCTCGACAAACTCCTCCAGCGCGTAACCACGACCGTCTCCAACGGTCTTGGTCAAACAGCCCCCATTGCCACATCGGGGGTATTGTACGACCGCTGTATCGTCTTGGTGCAATCACTGGGTGACCCCGACAATCCGGCGCACATCCATGCTGCCGAAGAATTAGTTGCCATGGGACCGGCGGCACTCCCCGCACTGACCCATGCGCTATCGCCAGAAAGTCCCTGGTTGATTTCCTATCGAGCCGCAGAAATCCTCGGTGAAATCGGTGATCGCCGTGCATCTCAGCCGCTCATCGAAGCCTTGCAGCATCCAAACAGCAATGTGCGTTGGAGTGTGATTCGTTCGTTGTCGGTGGTTGGTAATACGCGTGCCTTGTTTGCACTGCGCCGCATCGCGCGTGACGACCGGAGCAAAACGACCTGGGGGGAATCAATTGCTGGGGTGGCGCAGAGTGCCATTGATCAGATGCAAGGGCACAATCTGCTCGTCAAAGCGATGGAAATCCTCAAAACAGTTATTTCCACAGTCGTGTTGTTGTTGGCGTTGGTCTTGGCGTGGAATGTCTTTGAACGGGTACGTGGTGAAGTCAGTGCCATTGGCGTGCAACCAACCGCAACCGTAACTGGCGAAGAAGCCGCCATTTTGCCCGGTGACGACACACAGGTTGTGGCCACAGAAACCGCCACCATCATGCCTACACAAGGGCTCACCGAGCTCGTCACTGGCACTGTCATCAACCCGGGGAATGTGCGCGCTGAACCTGCCATCGGCAATAACGTGATTGGTCAGGTCGTCGCAGACGACGAAATCGTCTACCTTGCGACGACTCCTGACCGGACCTGGTTCAAGGTCCAGCTTGGTGCGAATCGTTCAGCACAGTCATCAATTGGGTCGGTAGACGGCATTGGGTGGATCAATCAATCGCTGGTGGTCCCCCCGACAGCGGCACTTCCCATCGAAGACATTCAGTTGCCTACCCGCGTTCCAGCGATGACAGCCACACCCGAAGCAGCAGTTGAAGCGCCAACCGCCACCGCCGAAAGTGCACCAGCACCGGAAGCAACGGCAACCGTGGATCCGTTGTTGCCACCCACACCTACACCGTAATTTGTCCTGAAAGGGCTTGCTGTGGTGCGTTTCTTTCGTGCACTCTTCTTGTTGTTAGCAATACTCGCGGTAGTCGCTACTGCGGTGGTCATGTTGTTGTCTGCGGAAATCCGCCGCACCGGCGGCAACGATGACACGCCGATTGAGTTTGTCGTTGCTCCCGGCGAAACGACCAATTCGATTGCCACACGCCTCGCCGAACAAAAACTGATTCGCCAACCGCTGTTATTTGTGGTTTTGGCTCGCTTACAAGAGCTCGACAGCAAACTCCAGGCCGGCAACTTTTTGTTACGGCAGAACATGACCATGAACGAAATCATGGTCGCATTGCAACAGAGTCGCGTCAAAGAAGTACAAATCACCATCATCGAGGGGATGCGCATCGAACAAATCGCTGCCGTGCTAGGGAATGCGGGGATTTTGGCAATTGATGAAGAAATCGCACTCACCGCCTTTCGTGATGCTGACCGCTTCAAAGAAGGAAACGTCTACCTCAACAGTATTCCTGCAGGCGAAAGCCTCGAAGGGTACCTCTTCCCCGATACATACCGCTTCAATGAGACGGCAACCATCACCGACGTGGTGAGTGTGTTAGTTGGCCACTTTAGTGAGCAATACGCTACCCTGGAACGTGAAGTTCAGGTACCCGACGTATCCGTGCACCAAATTGTCACCATGGCCTCAATCATCCAGCGCGAAGCCACACGTCAAGATGAAATGGCGCTGATTTCGGCGGTCTTTTGGAATCGGCTCAAACCCGAAAATGCCGGTGAAACCGGTGGCGGGAAGTTGCAGTCGGACCCCACCGTGCAATACATCCTCGGCACATCGGCCGATTGGTGGCCCAAACTCGACAACTTGACGATTGAACAAATCAACGCAGCCCCAGGACCATACAACACGCGTGTGCTAACCGGGTTGCCCCCCGGGCCCATTAGCGCCCCTGGTCTGAGTGCCCTGCGTGCGGCGGCCCGACCCGATGCCACCGCCAATTACATGTACTTTGTGGCCGCCTGTGGCGAGCCTGGCAAGCACAATTTTGCAGCCAGTTATGCCGAGTTTTTGCAATTTGAGCAACAGTATCTCACCTGTGGTCAATAATACGGAGTCCTCAATGTCCATAGAACCGACCATGCGCATTGCTGGTGTGATTGGTGACCCAGTAGCACACAGTAAGTCGCCTGCCATGCATAATGCGGCATTTGCGCACTTCGGCCTGAGTGCCACCTACGAACGCTGGCATACACCACTCGCCGATTTGCCGGCACGTATCACCTCGTTGCGCGCACCACACATGTATGGTGCCAATGTGACGTTGCCCCACAAAATCGCCATCCTACCACTGCTCGATGAAGTGGATGCACTTGCAGATGCCATTGGAGCCGCAAATACGATTATCCGGCTCCCTGACGGACGGCTCCGTGGCACCAATACCGACGCCCCGGCCTTTCTCCAGGAAGTCACCGATGTCTGTGGACTTAACCCTGATGGACTCCAGACAGTGATTCTCGGCGCGAGTGGGGCTGCCCGTGCGGCCGCATTCGCACTTGCCCATGCCGGTGCAGCACGCATCACGATTATCAATCGCACCGTGGAGCGTGCCGAAGAACTCTTGGCCGATGTGCTGAGCACACTCGACTTCGACCCGATAATGACGTATGCGGCTCCCGATGCCGAAGATCTGGCTGATGTAATCGGTGATGCAGACCTCATCGTCAATGCGACATCTCTGGGCTGGCATGGCGACGAAACGCCACTCGCCGCAGCGCTGATTACCCCGACGATGTGTGTCTACGACATGGTCTATCGGCCAACCCAACTTTTGGCGGATACACAGCGCCGTGGTGCACGTGGATACGACGGCATGGGGATGCTGGCCAGACAAGCAAGTATCGCATTTACCCACTGGACTGGGCTCACTCCACCACTCGACTTGATGGTAACCGCTCTGCGCAACGCCTGATGAGCACCCGTACAGACACTGACGGGCGGTTCACCGAGGTGAACCGCCCGTCACTTGTACGCAAAACACACCACACTAGCCGATAAACGGTGAACCAACAGCTAAATAGCGATACCCGACATCGGTGAGCTCCGCATAATCGGGAATCATGCGGCGCCCATCAATCACCAAGTATGGCCGGTGCGTTGATTGCTCGATGGTGCGTGATAAACCACGAAATTCTTCCCAGTCTGTGGCAATAAAGAGGGCGTCTGTGCCATGGAGGGCACTTTTCACCGATTCGTGATAGCTGATTTTGGCAAACAGCGGATTCTTGGCTACATCGTAGTAGTGACGCGCCTCCGCATCAGCCATCGGGTCATAGAGCTGAATCGCAGCGACGCCACGGCCAAGCAATCCTTCGATTACTTTGAGTGCCGATGAGTCACGGATGTCGTTGGTGCGCTGTTTGAATGCCACCCCCAACACGGCAATCGTCTTGTTGGCAAACGAAAACTCCGCTTCGCGTTCGGCGCGATCGAGCAGGTAGACTTTTTGGTATTCGTTGATGTCGTAGACCGATTGCAACATGCGTGCGTCTTGGTTGCGCGATGACAGCTGATAAATCAGTGATTGCACATCTTTGCCAAAACACGAGCCCCCGGCCCCAATTCCCACATACGAGCCCCACGTGCTGATGCGCCCATCGGCGGTTACCCCGCGTTTGAGGTCTTCCATGCGCACGTTGGGGAATGTTTCGCCGAGACGGGCACCAACCCCGTTCCAGAACGAAACGTAGGTCAAGAGCAACGTATTGGCCACATATTTGATAGCCTCGGCCGTTTCTGGCGTGGTTTCGATGTAGCGGATACGCACATGATTCACGAACTGTGAGTAGATGCGCCGCAAAATGCGGAAATCGGCATCACTGTCCGCACCCACCACCACCCGATCTGGACGCCGTGATTTTTCGACGGCATCACCCTCGGGCAAAAATTCGGGATTAGAGGCCACGCCCACATTGGGCACGTTGTGCTTGTTGAGAACCCCTTCGAGGGCGCGTGCCGTCCCAATCGGCACCGTGCTCTTGTTGATGACCACCACGCGCCGCTGGTCTTTGCGCTGTGCCAACAACTCGGCTAAATATTCGACCGCTGTAAAATAGTAGCTTAAATCTGACGAACCATCCGGGTTTGGCGGCGTCGGTAAACACAAAAATATGGCATCCGTACCCTCGATATGTGCCGTCACATCGGTGGTAAAAAAGAGGTAGCGATTCAGATTCTCGGCAATGACTGCGGGCAGACCGGGTTCATTGATAAAGCGCTCAATTTCTTCGGTTTTCCCTGTTTGATATGCAGCAATGCGCACCGGATTAATGTCATACGCATAAACTTCGTGCCCGTATTCTGAGCAGACCGCAGCATGACACAGCCCCACAAAACCCGTTCCCACAACAATGATTTTCATAACTCCTCGTACCTTACAACAATCCGTCTAGCGTGATGCAATTACCTCACGCAGGGCATTGATACACAACGTGTTCTCGGCTGGAGTGCCGAACGAAATCCGAATTACGCCAGGCAATCCCCAACCGCCGAGTGGGTTTATTGCCACACCACGGGCAGCAAGTGCTTGCGCCACATGCGCATCGCTTCCCTCGCCACCCACCGGTACCGCCACAAAATTCGTTTCACTTGCAAAGGGGTGTAACCCGAGGGCGGTCAATTCACGCATGAAATAGGCGCGGGCCTCAGCCACTTGGGCACGGCTTGCTGCCACATGCGCACTATCACCGAGAGCGGCAATACCAGCTACCATGGCCAAACAATTCACATCAAAGACGGGACGAGTACGATTGATGTAATCGAGCATATCGGGATCACCGATAGCATACCCGAGGCGCAACCCTGCAAGACCATATATTTTGGCAAAGGTGCGGAGCACCAGCATGTTTTTGCGGCCATTGCGAATCTCGCCAATCATATCTGGAAAATCGGTGCGTGTCACATATTCGACATATGCTTCGTCAACGACCACCACCACGTCGTCGGGGACACGGGCCAGGAAGCGTTGCATGTCCGCAGCGCTGTTGGTGGTTCCTGTTGGATTATTGGGGTTGCAGATCAAGATCATGGTCGTCGCAGGTGTGATTGCTGCGGCCATGGCATCGAGATCGTGGACACCGTTGACCAGTGGGATGCGTTTTTGTACTGCACCCATCATTTGGGTGCGGTTGTAGTAGCTGATGAACGTACCATTGGCCATGATGACTTCGTCACCCGGGTTGAGGTAGGCTAACGCCGTCAACAGAATCAGCTCATCGGAGCCATTGGCACACAACACCATGTCGGGTGACACATCGAGATGCTGTGCAATCGCAACACGGAGCTGCATCGTACTCGGATCAGCGTAGCGATGCATGCTTGCCAATGCCTCGCCGACTGCGGCCATGGCCTTGGGCGATACTCCAAGCGGGTTTTCGTTGGCGGACAGTCGTGCCTGCACGGGCACGGGTGGAGCCGCACGACCACCGCGCATCGAATGCAACGCTGCAATTGCTGGTTTTTTGCGCATGCTTGACCTTCCTCGCCTACATTCGGGCATCACACTTGCTGGTGCCGATACCCCGTGGCATCGAAACGGGTTACACCTACGGGATTATACCACGGCGTTGCTGAAAATTGCGTTACGCTTGCATGTTGATTCAAATAATGCTATGCTCAGATTGTGTAATATTGCACATAGTATTGACATACCTTGTGCACAATCAGGAGGGTATAGGTGAATCGTACCATCACACCACCCGACGTAGTTGTACGCCGCTTACCCCTGTACGCCCGCAGCCTCCGCTATCTCTTACGTGACGGTATCCTCTCTGTTTCTTCCCAAGAACTTGGCGAACGCATCAATGTGACAGCCGCGCAAATCCGTAAAGATTTGTCGTATTTCGGTGAATTTGGCAAGCAAGGCATTGGCTACGATGTGGAGCGTTTACTCAACCAGATCGAGCACATCCTTGGAATTGATCGGGCGTGGGCGGTAGCACTGATTGGGGCTGGTCAGCTTGGTGAAGCATTGATTCGCTACGAGGGTTTTCGCGAACAAGGTATTCACATTGCCGCAGTGTTTGATGCAAACACGCAAAAAATTGGTAAATCGGTGGGTGGCATCATCATCGAACACAGTGACAGCATGAGCACGGTACTGCCACAGCGCAACATTCAGATGGCAATCATTGCGGTGCCCGCAGATCGCGCACAACAGGTGGCCAATGTGCTCATCAAAGCCAATGTACGGGCGATTCTTAGCTATGCGCCAACGGTGATTCAAGTGCCCGAAGGGGTATGGGTGCGCTACATTGATCCGATTGCGATTCTGCACAGCATGACGTTTTACTTGTCACGAGACGAATAATCACGGCACTCCCACTCACGGCATGTATGAGGCACCATCTGTTACGAACGGATGGTGCTTTTGGGGCGTTTGCCAGGTTGGGATTGTGCCAAAAAGCGGTCTATGGTGCTAATCACACTGGTACGCGCGACCCCACTGTCATCATCTGCGGCGGTGGCCCAGACCACCACATCAATCACCACATCATCGTGATCCATGCCGGTTACCATGACTGTTGGTTGGGGTTCTACAGCCACGCCCGTCGCACGCCGTACTACGTCAGCAAGCTCTTGGGTGACGCTTTCGAGGTTGATGTTGCGTTCGAGGGTCAGTTGCACGGTAATCCGCCGGAGACCGGCACGACTATAATTGACCACCGGATGCCCGGTTATCGCGCTACTGGGCACTTCAACCAGGGCACCGTCTTGGCGGCGTACAATCGTCACATGCAGTCGCTGTGCCATGACTTCACCACGTATGCCTGCGACTTGTACATCGTCGCCGATACCAAAGGGGCGGTAGTAGAGGAGCAAAAGCCCCGCACTATAGCTACGAATGACATCGTGGAGCGCAAGACCAACGACTGCGCCGGTAATCCCCAACCCTGCAATGAAACTAGTCGCCGCAGTCACCCACCCCACTTGTGCCAGCGCAATGGCTAGTCCGATAATAAGCACCACTGCGTAGACGATACTGCCAGCAGCACGACCAATCATTTCGGGCATTCCCAGCCGACCGATCCCCGTCACCACGACTTCACGCATGCGTCGTGCGAGCACGACTGCCGCTAATATGATGCCCACCACCAAGAGAATTTTGGGGACACTCGACATGAGTGTGGCAAGAATTTCAGCCATGAGGGTACTCCGTCAAAATGCACATCTTGCTATAGTGTATCACTGCTCAGTACATCTATAGATATCGCAAACGAGCTGTCAACCCATTCATCGCTGATTATACCAATTTGCGCATACCGGCACTGTGTTCGTGAGCGCATGCTGTCCGTGGCAGGAGGGCGTTGCTTGTGGTGTACGGCATAGACATGGTATGCAGACAAGAATTGGTTATAATGAAACGTGATAGGACTTTTTATGATGCGGTGAGAAGAGGGTGGCATGGCGCTCGATGATGCAACATTTCGTCAAACCATGGGGAGTTTTACCAGTGGTGTCACCGTGGTGACCACAGTGCATGAAAATGTGCGTTACGGCATGACCGTCAGTTCATTTGCGTCGTTATCGTTGCAACCACAGTTATTATTGGTGTGTATCACACATACACTGCCCACCTACTTGGCCATCGTAGAATCCAAGCAGTTTGGCGTGAGCATTTTGGCTGCAGATCAAGCCTCTGTCTCACAACAATTTGCGAGTCGCCAAGTCGACAAATTTGCAGGGGTGGCCTGGCACAGCGGGAGTCTGGGGCTCCCACTCATTGCGGGTGCCTGTGCCACCATCGAATGTCGTGTCGCAGCCATCCATCCGGGTGGTGACCACGCCATCGTGGTTGGCGAAATCGTCACCGCACAAATCACCGATGCGCCACCGTTGGTTTATGTGCGTGGTGCATACCGACAGCTCGCATGAAGACACTCCATATCACGGTTTCTCCAGACACTCCAGATCCGGCAGCTCTTGCGCAGGCCGCCACGATTATCAACCGTGGTGGTCTGGTTGCAATGCCTACCGAAACCGTGTACGGGCTTGCAGGCGATGCAACAAACCCGGCTGCAGTGGCCGCAATCTTTGCGGCAAAAGGGCGCCCGACGACCGACCCCCTGATTGTGCATATCGCAGACATGGTACAACTCGCTGATATTGCGCACACGGTACCAGACTCGTTTGCGTTGCTAAGTGAAACGTTTTGGCCTGGTCCATTGACCATCCTTGTGCCCAAACACGCAACCCTCAATCCAGACATCACTGCGGGCTTTGCCACGGTGGCGGTACGCATGCCAGCCCACCCGGTGGCGCTTGCATTGATTCGTGCCTGTGGACGCCCACTCGTGGCGCCGTCGGCCAACTTGTTTTCCCGACCGAGTCCCACCTGTGCGGCACACGTCCTGCATGACTTGGCGGGGCGCATTGATGCGGTGCTCGATGCGGGGGAGACGCAGATTGGTGTCGAATCCACGATTGTGGATATTACCACCACACCGGCACGGATTTTGCGCCATGGTGGAGTCCCCGCCGAACAGCTGAGCACCATCCTCGGCGACATCGAAATTGCGACGCGCAGTGTGGCCGCTGGTAGCGCCGCACCGGCGCCTGGTATGCTCCTCAAACACTATGCACCACAGGCACCGATGAGCATTTTCCGCGGGGATATCGCCCGTATCCAAGAGGCCATCCAGCGCTATGCGGCTACACACCCAGGCACCGCTTGGCTCTGCTACGACGACGATGTGACCGTGGCAGCACGCCACCACATCGTGCATCTTTCACTGGGTCCCCGCCATCAAGCACATGTGGTGGCCACGCGCTTGTTTGCGGCACTCCGGGAACTTGATACCACGG
>JBEANH010000091.1:0-10495 GCA_041165505.1 Chloroflexota bacterium
TGGCCGAAAATCTGATGGCGTCCATGCTGGGGCTCGAGGTCGCTTCGGGCAACGATGCACTGGCGTCACATTCGGCCATCCGTAAATCGGCCAAACTGATGCTCCAGTTCATCCCTGGCACCGATTTCATCTTTTCGGGCTATAGTGCGGTGCCACGCCGTGACAACATGTTTGGCGGTGGCAACTTCGATGCCGACGACCTCGACGACTATGCTGTCCTGCAACGCGACATGCAGATTGATGGAGGCACGCGCTCGATAAGCGAACAGGAAGCCGCCGATATTCGCCGTGCAGGCGCACGGGCGATCCAGGCCGTCTACGCCGAGTTGGGCTTTCCGCCGATTGCGGATGCCGAAGTCGAGGCAGCGGTCGTGGCACATGCCAGCGAAGATATGCCGGTGCGTGACATTGTGGCCGATTTGCAGGCGGCTGATGCCTTTCTCCAGGGTGACCAGAGTGTGATAGATGTGGTGGCCGCACTCGCACGCCGCGGGCACACGCAGGTGGCCGAAAACCTGTTGACCATGGGGCGGCAACGGGTCGCGGGCGACTATTTACAGCCGGCAGCGATTTTTGACCGTGATTTTGTGGTCAAAAGTGCCATCAACGACCCCAATGACTACACCGGGCCGGGGACCGGCTACCGTGTGCAAGGAGCGCGCTGGGACGAAATTGCGCATATCCGCCAGGCCAAGTCGCCACGTGACTTTATTGCGGATCGGTTGGGGTTGCCGATTGACGGCCTCGATCCGTATGGCCCTGCCAAACGGGGGGGGGGCACCGAAGTGGTGGTGGCGATTGGCCCCGCCTTTGGGCGGATTATCACGCAGACCATTGGTGGACTCGCACATGCGGACGTGCTCAAAGCGGTGTTGACGGGCATCGCCGAAGAAGGATTAATTGGGCGTATCGTGCGCATTTGGCATTCGTCGGACTGTGCCGAAATCGGCCATGTGGGTGCACAACTGAGTGGGTCTGGGATTGCGATTGGCATTCAGTCGCGGGGCACATCCATCATCCACCGGGTGGATTTGGCGCGCCTCAACAACCTTGAACTCTTTTCGCAATCGCCCAGCATGACACTCGACACCTACCGCGCCATGGGGCGCAATGCGGCACGCTATGCGGCGGGCAAATTGACGACACCAGTCCCCGTGACGGTGGATAACTGGGCCCGTCTGCGTCTGATTGTTAAAACAGCCCTGCTGCACCGCAAAGAAACCGAAGAAATCCGTGATCTCGCTCCCGAAGCGTTACGCTTCGATTGGGAACCTGAGGTATAAACGATGCCAACATACCCGCTGTACGACAATGATGCCGAACACTTGCATGCAGCCAACGGGCACCCACTCCGTGAGGTGACGGTGGACGCAGCCTTGCACGATTTGGCGCTCGACGACATCCAAATTGACAAAACGACGTTGCAGGCGCAAGCGCAGATTGCCCGTGCCTCGGGCTACGCACAACTGGCGCTCAATCTGGAACGTGCTGCGGAGTTGACCGCAGTGCCGCGTGCCGAAATTATTACCATGTATCAACTGATGCGCCCTGGCCGGGCTTCGTTCGACGAGCTGATGGCACTGGCAGCACGCTTAGAAACCGCATATGCGGCTCCCATCTGTGCGGCACTCGTGCGCGAAGCGGCTACGGTGTATCGCCAGCGTCAACTGCTTAAACGCCCACCTGCGTTTTAGCCCTGAAATTGTATGGCTCCAGTCTCTTTTTGGGGAGAACATCGATGGGCAGGATAGGCAGGATATCCCGGCCGTCTATGTTGTTGGGGAGAGGGCAGGAAGCAGAGAATGGAAACAAGCACTCATTCATGAATCATAATTGTAAAGCGCCGGTCGCTTGTAGGGGCGAATAATATTCGCCCGTGATCCCCCCCATCGTAGGGGTTTTTGGGGAGAACATCGATGGACAGGATAGGCAGGATATCCCGGCCGTCTATGTTGTTGGGGAGAGGGCAGGAAGCAGAGAATGGAAACATGGCCTCATTTATGAATCATAATTGTAAAGCGCCGGTCGCTTGTAGGGGCGAATAATATTCGCCCGTGATCCCCCCCATCGTAGGGGCGAATAATATTCGCCCGTGATCCCCCCCCCCATCGTAGGGGTTTTTGGGGAGAACATCGATGGGCAGGATAGGCAGGATATCGAGGCCGTCTATGTTGTTGGGGAGAGGGCAGGAAGCAGAGAATGGAAACATGGCCTCATTCATGAATCATAATTGTAAAACGCCGGTCGCTTGTGGGGGCGAATAATATTCGCCCGTCATCCCCCCCCCATCGTAGGGGCGAATACCATTCGCACGGGCAATTTTGGAAAAGCTATTGTTATGCTCCGTGATTTTGGCGTAGGTGTTGAATCAACGACAAAATGTAGTAATTATAAAAAAAGGTGCCTGTAATACAGGTTGTATTGCGTAAATCACCAACTCATTTGATGAGTTGGTGATTTCGTTGATGATTGGTGTAGATGGGGAGTGATGAAATGAATGAACAAGATGCATGAAAAAGAGAATTGACAACAGATACAATGAGGCATTACAATAGGGGTGTCGAAATCACTGGCGTACCTCGACACATGGCGACATGGAATCACACAAACCGGGCGAATGCAAATTCTGTTGCAGGGGGGTGTAGGTGCATGGCGAGGTAGCGTTGGGTAGGTTAGTGAGATTGGCATAGATTAATGTCGAAGGAGACAAGACATGAAGGTTCGTTTGAAAGTTTTGGCAGCACTGCTGGTAATGGCCTTTATGGTCGCTGCCTGTGGTGGTGCCGCTGCCCCAGCTGCTGAGCCAACTGCTGCTCCAGCTGCTGAGGAGCCAGCTGCTGAGCCAACTGCTGCTCCAGCTGCTGAGGAGCCAACCGCTGCCCCAGCCGAAGAGAGCAATGGTTTGGCAGAAGTTGCCCGCGAAGACACCCTGAACTTGGCATGGAGCATTGCCAACCCAGGTGTCACCAACCCATGGGCTTCAGTCGGGTACACGCACCAGAACGGCAACGCGCTGTTGTGGGAGCCATTGGCGTACTACGCCATCTATGCTGACAAGCCGGTCATGTGGTTGGCCGACAGCATGGAGTACACGAAGCCAGACTTCACCGAGTTGACCATCAAGATGAACAAGGACGCCAAGTGGAGTGACGGTGTTGCCGTGACCGCTGACGACGTTGTGTTCACTTTCGAAGGTCAGATGAACAACGAGAAGTTGGGCTACCATGCGCAGTTCAAGGAGTACGTGAAGGAAGTCAAGAAGGTTGACGATTTGACCGTTGTTGTGACGTTCAACTTCCCAGCCCCCCGCTTCTCATTCGAAGTGCTCCACACCAAGTTCGACACTGGTATTCCAATCGTGCCAGCTCACGTGTTGAGCACACAAGCCGACGTCAACGAGTTCCCCGGTGGGCTTGATATGGCACACTCGGGTGGCTACAACGTCGTGTTGTGGGACGAGAACCAGAAGATCTTGGACGTGCGCGAAGACTGGTGGGCCGTGGCTGCCGGTAAGGCAAGCATGCCCGAAGTCAAGCGTGTCGTAATCACCAACATCGGTGGCACCGTCGGCCAGAACATGGACGTCGTGGCACAGAAGGTTGTGAACAACGAATACGACGCCACGTTGGACATGCGTTCATCGGTGATCGGCAACATTTTGGCCCAGAACCCCAACGTCACCACGCACACGGGTAACAACCCACCGTACGGGTACTTGGACTGGTGGCCAAACAGCTTGTGGATGAACACGCAGATTGCGCCATACAACGATGTGCGCGTCCGCCGTGCCATTAGCTTGGCTGTTGATCGCGCCACCATCAACGAAGTGGTGTACGAGGGTGCCGAAGTGGCAACCATCTACCCCTTCCCGATGTATCCTGGCTTGCAGAAGTTTGCTGACACTCCTGGCATGAAGGCCCTCGTGGAAGAGCTCCAACCCGGCAAGTTTGACTTGGCCGAGAGTGAGAAGCTCATGACCGATGCCGGCTTCGCCAAGAATGCCGACGGCCTCTGGGAGAAGGACGGCAAGACGGTTAACGCAGTCATCAACGGTTTCGAAGGCATCCACAGCGACATCGTACCAGTATTGGTCGAAATGTTGCGCGCTGGTGGTTTCGATGCTGACGTGAACTTCGGTGCCGATGCCTACCAGAACATGGCCGATGGTAAGGAAGGTCTGTACATGTTCGGTCACGGCGCCAGCTTGGGCGACCCCGAGGCCGCATTGCAGCTCTACCACAGCCGCTATAGCGCAGCAATCGGTACCACCGCTGGCGGTAACCGCTTCTCACGCTACAGCAACCCGGATTACGACAAGATCCTTGACGAGATGGCTCCGCTGTCATCAAGCGATCCCAAGTTCACCGAGTTGGCCACACAGGCTATGGAGATTTACTGGAAGGATCAAATCGACGTTCCAGCAATTCAGTGGTTGCACCGCATTCCATACAACCAGACCTACTGGACCAACTGGCCAACGGCTGACAACTTGGCCGGCGGTATCAATGGCGCCTTCTGGCACCACACCGCTCCGCTCGTCATCGCCAACCTCAAGAAGGCGAAATAGTCCATCTGCTCCAGTCCGGTGTCGCAAGACACCGGACTGGGCACAACTCCCATTTTTTTCACTGACTCTACGTAAGTAAAGATTGTGTAGTACTCGCCACAACGATGGCGTTGTTTTATCCACCGGCTGAAGGCTAGGAGAGTACTGTGAAATTGCGTTTAATCCTTCGGCGAGTGGCCTTTCTCATCATGGTAGTTTGGGCCGCTTCTACAATTACGTTTTTTATTCCACGCATGTCAGACCGCAACCCGATTCGCGAACGCTTTGCCGAACTTGCGCGCACGGGTGGATTTTCGGCGAGTGATCTCGAAGTCATCGTCGCGTCGTACAACAAAAAGTTCGGACTCGATAAACCATTGTGGGAACAATACGTTGACTATATCGGTAGCGTTGCGCGTCTCGATTTGGGCGTGTCGCTGAACCGTTTCCCCAAGACAGTGACCGACATCATCTATGAGTCGCTGCCTTGGACTATTGTGTTGCTTTTTGTGTCGGCGATTCTCTCGTTTGTGATTGGTAATTTGCTGGGTGCAATTGCAGCGTGGCCCAAATCTCCTGCGTGGATGCGTTCTGTGGCGACGCCGTTTATCATGTTCATGGGTGTCCCGCCGGTACTCTTGGCGATTTTCCTCCTCTTTTTCTTGGCATTCCGATTGAAATTATTCCCACTGGGTCAAGCATATTCAACTGGTATCGCACCAGACTGGTCGTTTTCATTTATCTTGAATGTGGCATGGCACCAAGTATTACCGGCAGTCTCCATGATTTTGGGGTCAGTTGGTGGTTGGGTGCTGTCAATGCGCGGTATGGGTGTCACCATTCAAGGTGAAGACTACGTGAATTTTGCAGAGCACAAAGGCCTCAACGGTCGCACCATTTTCCGCGACTACTACTTGCGCAATGCATTGTTACCACAGGTGACTGGTTTTGCACTGGCACTTGGGAGCCTGATTACGTCGGGGGCAGTCGTCGAAAGCCTCTATGCGTTGCCAGGATTGGGGAGTAAGCTGAGTCAAGCCATCCAGGCAAATGACTTTTTGGTCATCTACGGCATCGTGTTGTTTATTACTATGTCAGTCGCCACATTGATGGTGCTTGTGGAATTCCTCTATCCGTTACTCGATCCGCGTATCAAATATGACTAAGGAGCACATGATGACGACGGCGACAACAATTGCTCCGCCGATTCAACCGAGTCGTTGGAAGTTGCTTTTCGGCTATTTGCGCCGGAACAAGAGTTTGACGATAGGTCTGGGCATCATCACCTTTTTGGTGATATTCACGGTGCATGGCTTTCTGACGGTTGACCAGGCGCGTGCGTACCCGCTCAAGGCCAAGCCCAAGCAGCCACCAGGGGTGCTGGAATTCAGTAATCCTGATTGGCCCGGTAAACTGCCCATGGGTAGTGATTTCTTTGGTCGCGACATGCATGCGGCCATGGTCAAGGGGATGTGGCAGACGGCATTGATTGGTGTGATTGCCGGGGCACTCGGTACCTTTATCGGTGTGGTATTGGGCTTCACATCGGCCTATTTCGGTGGTTTGTTTGATACGATTGTCAAGGGCATTTGTCAAATATTGACCCCGATTCCCGTCTTCATGATCCAGATTATTATTGCCGCATCACTCGACAAACGAGATGTCACCATCTTTACCATGGCCGGCATCGTGGTGATGCTGGCCTGGATGGGACCCACGTTGGTGATTCGTTCACAGGTGCTCTCCATGAAAGAGCGTCAATTTGTGTCGGTTGCCAAGTTGTCGGGGGTTGGTAATGGGGGCATCATTTTCGGTGAAATTTTGCCCAATCTGTTGCCATTCATTGCAGCCGCATTTGTGAGCCAAGTCTTCAACGGCGTCTTCTCGTCGTTCTACTTGGCCATCGTTGGTCTCGGACCATTGCGTGAGCCGCTATTGGGCAACATCATCTGGGCCGCACAGTCGCAGGGTGCCTTCTTTAACGGGTGGTGGTGGTGGCCAATATGGCCGGCATCTGCCATGGTACTCATCCTGAGTGCATTGGCCTTGATCAACATGGGGTTGGATGAGTTAGCCAATCCGCGTATACGGCGAACGGAGTAGCTCGATGACACCTATTTTGCAAATACGTGACCTGCAAGTGTCATACTATACCGACTTGGGTCGTGCAGTGGCACTGAATCGGGTCAACCTCGATCTCAATGCCGGTGAAAAACTGGGATTGGTCGGTGAGTCGGGCTCCGGCAAAAGCACGATGGCGTTGGCCATGATGCGCATGATCAAACCTCCTGGGCGCATCGAAAGTGGTAGTGTGACGGTGGGCGGTGTTGACCTGATGACCCTCAACGAAGAGGAAATGCGCGATGCGCGCCTCAGTCGTATCGCCTACATCCCACAAGGTGCCATGAACTCGCTCAACCCCGTGATGCGGATTGGGGCGCAGATGGTGGATGCCGTCCGTGCGCACACCACGAACATGAGCAAAGACGACGTGGTGGAGTTGTGCAAGAAATCACTCGAGTCAGTGGACCTCAAGCGCAACGTCTATGAGATGTATGCTCACGAGTTGAGCGGTGGCATGAAACAGCGTGTCTGTATTGCCATCGGCATTTTGCTCAAGCCGCAGCTGATTATTGCGGATGAGCCGACGAGTGCCTTGGACGTGGTTACGCAACGCCAAGTCATGGAAACCATTGACCGTGTGCAGAAAGAGATGGGTACTGCGGTGATCTTGATCGGTCACGACATGGGTCTGATGGCGCAGTTCGTTGATAAAGTGGCAGTGATGTATGCAGGCCGATTGACCGAAGTCAGCACTGTCAAAGACATGTTTTCGACGCCAAAACACCCATATGCACAGGCGTTGATTAGTAGTCTGCCCAATCTGAAGAACAAGGGTGTCTTCCAAGGTATTCCGGGGTTAGCACCATCATTGTTGCGTATTCCCAGTGGGTGTGCCTTCCACCCACGTTGCCCACAATGTATGGACATCTGCAAAAGTGAAATCCCCGCGGTTCGTACCGTGGATGGGGATCGCCTTGTGGCATGTCATCTGTATTCGGAAGGGGCGTAGCCGTGGCAAAGTTGCTCGAATTTCGCAACGTCACAAAGACGTACACCCGTGGGCTGTTTTCCGAAGCCGGTACGACGGCATTGGCAGATTTTTCGATGTCACTCGAAGAAGACAAACCCACGATTATGACGGTAGCTGGTGAAAGTGGTAGTGGCAAGACGACGTTGGCCATGTTGCTGTTGGGCTTTATCGAGCCGAGCAAAGGTGAAATTCTCTACAAGGGGAAAAACATCAGCAGGTTGCGTGGTGCCGATCGGCTCACCTTTCGCCGTGAAGTGCAAGCCGTCTTCCAAGACCCGTTTGCCGTCTTTAACCCGTTTTATACCGTAGACCATTTGTTAACCGTGCCCATCGAAAAATTCAAATTGGCGAAATCCAAGGCGGAAGCACGCAACAAAATGGAAGAGTCGTTGACGGCGGTCGGCTTGCGCCCCGAAGATATCCTGGGGCGTTTCCCGCACCAGTTGTCGGGTGGCCAACGCCAGCGCATCAACGTGGCACGTGCGTTGTTGCTCAAGCCCAAAGTGCTTGTGGCCGACGAACCGGTGTCAATGGTGGACGCCTCGTTGCGTGCCAACATCCTCGAATCATTGCGTAGCCTGCATCGTGACCATGGCGTGTCAATCGTCTATATTACGCACGACTTGACGACTGCCTATCACGTTGCGAATTCGATTGTGGTGCTCTACAAGGGTGGGGTGATGGAAGGCGGCGACGTCGAGCGCGTCATCCAGAAGCCCGAACACCCCTACACGCGCCTCTTGATTGATTCCATTCCGTGGCCCGATTTGAGTCGGCGCTGGGGCAATGACGGTATTGTCGTCAAAGAGTCGGATATCAGTGACAAGGGTGGCAAGGGATGCCGTTTTGCGGCACGGTGCCCGTACGTCAAAGAGCAGTGTCATACGGCGTTGCCTCCGCTGTACAAAATCAGCGAACAGCAAGTGGCGTCATGTATCCTGCACGATAGCCATCCGGTCTTGCCGGCAGCACAGCTGACAGACGTATTACCGGTCTAAGGACCATAACGACGAGGGGCGTGCCATGTGTGGTACGCCCCTCGTTGTATGTGAATGCATGCGTGATGGGGCAGTAGTATCCATTGCGCATTGTTTCTGTATGAGGTGAGATATGCTTGTGACAGAGTGGTCGCCAGCAGCGCAACAGCGCTATGTATGCCGACGTACATCGCAAAAACCGACACTTGATGGCCGTTTGCAGAGCGCCCCATGGCAGCGTGTGCCACGTTCACCACGGTTCGTGGATATGATTAGCGGTGCACCGAGTCCCTTTGATACGCAGTGTGCCGTGCTGTGGGACGACGAGGCGCTCTATGTCGGGTTTTGGATCGAAGAGCCGTTTGTGACGGCCACCCAAACCCAACGCGATGCACTGGTCTTTTTGGAAAACGACGTGGAAGTCTTTATTGATGGTGGTGACGCCTACTACGAATTTGAAATTAATGCCCTGGGGACCATCTACGAAGTCTTTTTTGTCTGGCAAGACGCCTGGAAAAAAGGCGGGTACTGGGATACCCCTGAATTTGATGTCCATGATCATGCAGCCATTCTGTTTGGCGGGAATCATGATCGGCACGGGGCGCACTTCTGGCGTGGTACACACCCGCGGGGCCTACGCTGGGCCTATCGCGATTGGGATATGCCAGGGCTACGCAGTGCCGTATACGTGGATGGTACCATCAACGATCCCACAGTGGTAGACAGGGGCTGGCGTGTCGAGCTGGCCTTCCCGTGGCGTGGCATGAAACACCTCGCTGGGGGACGTACACTGCCGCCCAAGGCGGGTGACGAATGGCGCATCTTTTTTGGACGCTTCCAACGCCTCGAACTCTCTGGCCAGCTGGTGTCGCAGCCGGTTGCGTGGAGCTGGGGTGCAGTGGGCTCCAACGATAACCATATCCCCGAACGATTTACGCGCATCGTCTTCAGCGATGACGATGTGATGGGGGGCGCATGAGCATCCACTGTGCCACATTTACTGGTGCAGATAGCTTTGTGCGCCAGGTCATCACTAATCCGGTGATGCAGGTTACCTACATGCCACAACTGGGTGGCAAAATAAGCCAAATAACTGACAAGAGAACAGGGCGAAACTGGCTTTGGCGCCATCCGCGTATGCAGTACCAATTAAATGACCCACAAGCCGACTACGTGGTACACGCAGACAGTGGCGGCTGGGATGAATGTTTTCCCACGGTGGGGCGGTGCCTCTACCCCAGTGCACCATGGCAGGGGGTGGCAATGGCCGACCACGGCGAATTGTGGAGCCAAGTGCCCGAATCACACCTGATGCAGACGGATGCTGGGGTACAGATTGACACACAATGGCGTGGTGTGGCATTGCCATATACCTTTGCGCGCACCATCCATATCGGTGCAGACGCCGCGATACGCATGGAGTACAGCGTACGCAATGATGGGGCGGCGCCGATGCAGTGGATATGGTGTGCGCACCCGCTGTTTGCGATTGCACCGGGGATGGCAGTGGATCGAGGAAGCGCATGCGATACAGGCGACGCCCACGCACCAGCTTGATTTGGGGTATTTACCCCTCATCAACGCAGGATACGGTGTCAAATTGTACAGCGAAACGTTGCCACAGGGTGCGGTGACGCTACGGGCGTATGATGGTGCGATGGCGCTGACGTGGGATGTGGCAAATCGAACCTGCCATTGGGGTGTATGATAGGTTATCGGATGCAGTTGCGCATACCACGTCGTATGCGCAGCTTGCGCCGGGCCAGCAACGGAGCTGGCAGTTAGAAGTAACGCTGAGTGCAGATGCTCACAGGAGGACGAGATGATCAAGATTGCCGAGTTTTTGCCACCCACACCATCGATGTTGTGGACGTTGTC
>JBEANH010000092.1:0-9989 GCA_041165505.1 Chloroflexota bacterium
GTCTGCAATGGGTGGCGTATCCCCGAATCAATGCTCCTCGAACGGCGTCAGCTCCGTGGCTACCAAGACGCGTTGTTAGTCCCCGCCACATTGATGCGCTACGACGACGAAGCGGGCTGGCGTGCAGACAACGGGCATCGTCGTGTGGTGCTCGAAGGGCGTAGTTTGAGCGATGGCGTAGTCGAAGGCATAACATGGCGGTTAACTCAGCCAGTGGCTAGTATCCCCGACGATATTGATGTGCATCAGCGTATTCTCGTGATTCGTCATTTTGATGTACAGTGGATAGAGTTGGCGCGTACGTGTCGTGGGATTATCCTCGAAAATGGCGCCGAATTGTCGCAGAGCGCTTCAATGGTACGCATGCTTGGGATCCCCGCAGTCACCGCCGTGCGTGGGGCATTCGAAGCCCTGCCCTCGGGGAGTGTGATCCGGTTAGTCGCCAAATCAGGCTACATCGAAATTTTGCACGTGCATGGGCGGTCTGCTCCCGCCTTGCCTGCCCCCGACGAATTCCCCACCAGCGTAACAAAGGAGTTCATCCGCCGTGACCGCCTTCCCTAGTCGTAGCCACGTGGTGGCCGTTGTAGCCGTCATTTTGGCCAGTGTTGTTGCATGGGCTGCGCCACTCGTTTACCGTGTTGACATTGGTCAATGGGATGCGCCAGTGGTTACGTCGTTTTACGACAGTGAATATGGTGCTGGGACGTCGTTTCGTTGGAGTGAACCGCGTGCCATGCTCCGGCTCCCCGCCCTCGGTGCTGGTGACTACGTGTTACGCCTGCATGCGAGTAGCATGGCCACGCGTGCACTTGACATCACCATCCAGCAAACGACACACACGGTTCGTGTGGAACCCGGGTTTGCCTACTACGACGTTGCCATGCGCGTACCGCTAGGGTGGAGTGATGCGGTGAGCGTAACGTTGGTGGTGGATGAGCCCCAAATCGTGGCCCGCCGTGCGATTGGTGTGGCGCTCGACGAAGTGCGAGTCATGCCACAGGGGTGGCGGATCCCCGCTTGGCACGGCGTCTGGTGGACAGTGGTGGCAATTCTGGTGCTGACGCATCTGATGCGCATGAGCCGCTTGCCGTGGTTGTGGCGCTGGCTAGGTGCCACAGCGTTTGTCATGGCTGTTGTTGTGCTTCGGCATGGCAATGCGGCCATACTCCTCGAAGGAGTGGCCATGATTGGCAGCGTTGCGGTGGCATGTATGCATTGTGTGCGCCTTACACGCCGACAGCAACTCCTGCTGCTTGGTGTGGTGTTGAGTGTTGCGCTGCTCGTGTTGTGGTGGCGTGGTATGGCCGCATGGGCTCCACTGTGGCAATTGGCCATTCTGGTGGGGAGCGCTACCTTGTTGCGCTTACGGCGTTTTGTGTGGCGCCCACTTCGTCCCTATCGCCTACTGGTGCTGGGTGGCGCACTTGTCGTCATGGCTAGTCAGTCGTGGGTACTGGTCGGTTTGAGTCTGCTCATCGCAATCATGTATGTAGCCGGCAAACGTGTTGACCCGCATCAGGGCATGTTTTTTGCGTTGTTGTATGCCGGGTATAGCCTGTTCCCGTTGCTCGATGCCTGGTTGTGTGGGCGTGGTATGCCACGTGGTCCACAAAAACAGATGCTCCGCTACATCGGTCTCGATTATTTGCGTGGTGTGGCCATGTTTTTGGTGTTGGTTACGCACATGCCTACAATTGTGGCATATACTCCCGGGTGGTTTTTTGACACGGTGGCATGGATGGGGAAAATTTCCGTGGATGCCTTCTTTATTTTGAGTGGATGGCTCATCGGCGGGCTCATCATCAACGAAATCACCCACTGGCACTCAACCCGGGCGTTGGGGCTCTTTTTACATCGGCGCTGGGCACGCACCATTCCCATCTACTGGTACATGCTGGTGATTGTCGCCATTGGTGGGTGGGGCGGTGCCTCTATCGCCGGGCTTCATGAATATTTCGTCTTCGTACAAAACATGTGGCACGACCACCCGCCGTATTTGTTGGTGGCGTGGAGTCTGTCCATCGAAGAATGGTTTTACCTGGTGACGGCGCTGAGCATTAGTCTGTTGACGCGGTGGCTGGTACCCACGCGGGCACTTTTTGTGACACTGATGCTGTTGCTCGTGGTGCCCACACTCTTGCGGAGCTACGTGGCAATCACCACCACGCTGTCGTGGAACGACGTGCTACGCCAATATGTGCCGTTGCGCCTCGATGTCATCGGCACCGGGGTGGCCATGGTCTGGTGGTGGCGCACGTGGTCTACGACGCACCCCGCTAGACCAAGCCGATTGGCGGTGGTGAGTACGAGCATCAGCGTGGCGTATCTCGGGCTACTCGCCTGGGCACAACCCGACCTCGAGCGTGATGCGTGGGTGCGTGTGACGCTGATTCCCGTGACCGTGGTTGCACTCGCCCTCTGGTATCCGTGGTTGGCTACTTTGACACGCACGCAACTATCGTGGTTGGGGCGTTGGGTGCAGTGGATTGCCTGGATCTCGTACCCACTCTATTTGCTCCACTACCCGTGGCGGTTGACGCTCGAGGGATTGGTGGGTGCAATTGGGCGCAACCCGCTGGCGGATGTGGTGGTGACGGTAGGGTATGTGGTCGGCTCAATCTGGTTGGCGGGGCGCTGGCACGTGGAGCTCGAGCAACCGGTGATGAACTTGCGCATCCGTGCATAAACACGAAACCCACCCGCAAGGGGTGGGTTGATTGGTGCCGATAGGTGGAATCGAACCACCGACCTAACGATTATGAGTCGTTCGCTCTAACCGCTGAGCTATATCGGCAAACAACGAATGGCAGTATATCAGGTTTGCGGGTGGCATGTCAAACCGAATATGTGGATAGTGGTGGATGAACACGGATAAGAGGTAGATATGGGGCTTTTACCACGACTTTGGCAGGGACGACGCAAATACATCAGCCTCATCGTGTTGGTGGGGATTGTCATATTAGTGCGACTCGGATTTTGGCAACTCGAACGACACGACCAGCGCATGGCGCGGAATGCGGTCATCAATGCGCGTATCGCACAGCCACCGCTCCCACTGGCCGAAGTGCTTGCGCTCCCCGCAGACGAACAAGAGTATCGCCATGTGCATGTGGTCTGTGCGTTTCAGACCACACAACAAATTCTGTGGCGTAATCGGAGCTACGAGGGCACAACCGGATACCAGATTCTCACGCTGTGCCAACCAGACAGCGGCGATGCGGTGCTGGTGAATCGTGGTTGGATCCCCTACCAGGATGGCCTGAACGATTGGGAGACGCGGTATCCGCCCATGAGTGGCCTACAAATGCTGAGTGGCGTATGGCGCCGTTCCCAAGCGCCACTGGCCACCGTCACCGAGGTGGCTCCTCGTGATGGTTGGCGCGACCGCTGGTTTGCCATCACCGTTCCCGATATTGCCGCACAAATGCAACGCACCCTCGCCCCCGGTTTCATCGAATTACAGCCCGAGGGGGACGATACCCGCACGTATCCGGTACGCTCGCGTATCAGCGACATGGGTGCAGGGTCGCACTTCGGCTATGCGATTCAGTGGTTCAGCTTTGCAGTGATTCTGTTGGTTGGGGCATTGGTTGTCGCCTACCGCCGCCCCGTGTGAGCCAATTTAATAGGTGATTTGGGTAAAAATCGGGTACCGTTGTAGTTTTTGTCGTCCAGCGAGCATGCTCAGCTCGATCAAAAAGGCCGTCTCAACCACCTGCCCACCAGCCATCTCTACGAGTTGGCAGGCAGCTGCGATGGTGCCACCGGTGGCGAGGAGGTCATCAATGACGACGACACGTGCGTTGTTGGGCAGGGCATCCTTGTGGATTTCGAGGATAGCAGAGCCGTATTCGAGAGCGTACTCGATGCTGTACGTGTCTGCGGGGAGCTTGCCCTTTTTGCGCACCGGCACCATGCCGATGCCGAGGGCGTAGGCGAGTGGTGCGCCAAAGATGAATCCGCGTGATTCAATAGCCACAACCGCATCAATGCGCTGATTGCGATAACGAGCCACAAACCCATCAATCGCCTGGTGCAGGGCTGCGCCGTCCCGGAGCAAGGTGGTGATGTCTTTGAATTGGATGCCAGGGATGGGAAAGTCGGGAATGTTGCGGATGTGCGATTCGAGTGGGTTGGTCATGGTGTAGGTGATCCTTCTATCAACAGGCGAATCTGCTGGTCGGCTGCCGTAATGGCGTCAGCGGGATTTTGGGCGCCGACCACGACCTGGCGGACCATGGTACGGAGCACTGCATACACATCATACCGCATCAAGGCAGGGTGAGGCTGCACCGCATGCACGGCCGCGTTCTGAATCGCAAGCGCATGCGGTGTATCGGCCAACGACAGCTGGCGATTGACCGGTTGCAAGCCGTAGCCGAGCAACTGTTGCTGGATATCACTGCTTACAAGCGCATTGAGGAGCTGGCGGCTGGCGACGAGCTCGGCCACACTCAAGTGTTTGTTGAGCACGAGCACGGTACTCGTCAACAACGGTCGCGGCATCTGGTTGGTAATACTGAGCACTGGCAATGGAGCAATACCGGTGGCTGCCCCCCAGAGCTGGGTGTAGGTCTGGTGATTTTTGGACGAATCAACCACCATTTCGAGCTGCCCGGCACCCAGTGTCCGTTCGATGCGAAAGACGGCATCGAGACGCGTGAGTAGGAGCGTATCGTTGTTGAGCATGGTCAACCAGCGCAACCATGCCTCACTGCCCGCCCGCCCACTACTCCCCAACACCACGGCTCCCTGTGCATTGATGATTTCGCCACCAAATGCGCTGAGATAGCCGTACATTGAATCCATGCTCAGATCAATACCCAACCCCCATTGTGGTGGATTGCGCAGACTATGCGCAATGCTCAGCAAATCGTCACTACTACTTGGTGCACTGAGCACACTTTGCATGCGGTAGTAGAGCACGGGGAGTTCGTAACTGATGGGGAGCCCGTAGATCTGTTGATTGGGACCTTGGACGGTGGCGAGCACCTGGGGTGTCAATGCATCGCGTGTGGCCACGGCCAGGAGTGTGTCAATGGCCAGACAACAGTCGTTGCTGAGGAGTGCGTGGAGTTGTGTGCTCGACAGTACCACGATGTGGGGCCCTTGAGACTGGGCAAAGGCGTTGGCCACATCCGTCTGGATTGCGGTGACGGGGATACGTTGCAAAACCACACGAAAGCCGTTGCGTGTGGCGATTTGACTCATCACATCACGCAGTGCGACTTCGTTGCTCCCGCCCATGGCATGCCACACCACCAACGTGGCTGGCGCATTGACTGGGGTGGCGGTTGGCGCAGGTGCAGGAGTAATGGGTGGTGTGCCACACGCACACACAACCACAAGTGCCCACACCACGCAGAGATACCGCCACCCGTTGTGCATGGCGCTATACCTTGAACGTCATACGCGGTACCAGGGCTGGGGCATCCATGCCGTCAGCGATGTACGCATAGTCGGCTTTTTCGTGGGTGGTCATGGCGCAGTGGTTGCCTTTGGCGTCGAGGGCAATCATGTTCATGTTGATGCGCGCGCGCTCCATTTCGATGACACGCATGTCCACAAACGCACTGTGCACCGCCTCTTGCACGCTCATGCCGTAGCGCATGTTGTGCACGGTGGTGCGCGCCAGGCTACAGCGAATAGCGATTTCGCCTAGCCCTGTACATGCAGCCCCACCGTAGCGGTTGTCGCAGTAGTTGCCGGCACCAATGATGGGGGAATCGCCGAGTCGCCCTGGGTACTTCCAGGCCCAGCCACTGGTGCTGACGGCTGATGCCATGTTGCCGTGGCTGTCAATCGCAATAAAGTTGACCGTACCGGCCACTTTCTGCGGGTCGGTGGCGAGTTTGCTGGCTTGGCTGATGAGTGATTTGATGTTGGCGAGCCCGTCGTTGGCCCATTCGGGACCAAACTTGCCAGCGAGCCCGTCGCGCCAGGTCTTTTCGGCTTCGGGGCTGAGCAAATTCTCAAAGGCGAAGCCTTTTTCACGGGCAAACATTTCGGCACCTTCGCCGACCAGCATCACGTGGTGCAATTCTTCCATAACTTTGCGGGCAACACTAATCGGGTGGCGCACCCCTTTGATGGCACCCACACAGCCGGCACGCAGATGTTTACCATCCATAATCGAGGCATCCAGCTCGACCTGTCCGAGTACATTCGGGTAGCCGCCGTAGCCCACTGAATTATCGAGCGGGTTGTCTTCGACGGGCCAGGTGCAGGCTTCGACGGCTTCGATGGCGGTGCCGCCCTTTTGCAGAATTTCCCAGCCCTGTTTGAGTCCGATGTCACCGTTGCTACTCGCAATGATAATCATGTGCGCATCCTCCTTGATATCGCGATTCTATGCTTGATACTGTGCAAAAAGCACGACGGCGTTTTGCCCACCAAAGCCAAATGCATTCACCATGGCCGTACGCACTCCTTGTGCCCGTGCCTGGTTGGGAACATAATCGAGGTCACATTGGGGATCCGGCGTCGTGTAGCCCATTGTGGGGGGGACCACCTGGTGCATAATGCTTTTGACCACACCCACCGCTGCTAATGCACCGGCAGCTGCCGCCGTATGCCCCAGCATGGATTTGATACCACTAATCGCTAGGCGTGGTGCATGGTCGGCAAAGGCCGCATGGATGGCGGCAGTTTCGGCGGCATCGCCCATGGGAGTGGCGGTGCCGTGTGCACTAATATGGTCAACATCCTCTGGGCGTAGTTCGGCATCGGCAATGGCACGACGCATTGCCAGAGCCGCATATTTGCCGTCGGGTGCTGGAGCCGTCAAATGGAAGGCGTCTTCGGTGGCACCGAACCCGAGGAGCTCCGCATAGATGGTCGCACCCCGTGCAAGTGCATGCTCGAGTTGTTCGAGGATGAGTACACCGCACCCCTCGCCACCAGCCGTGCCTTGGCGATTGGCATCAAAGGGACGGATGGCACGGCTCGGGTCGTCACCCGCAGGAGCGATAGCCCCAATCACGCCAAAGGCCATGGCATTGAGCGCAGTGACCCCGGCATCACTCCCACCTGCCACCGCTGCCACACAATCACCACGTTGCACCATGCGAAAGGCTTCGCCGATGGCATATGTGCCGGTAGCGCACGCCATCACGGGTGTGGTATTGGGCCCATGCAAATCGTGTGCCATGGCCACATGACATGCGCCCATGTTGTAGATGAATGTGGGCAAATAGAGAGTATCAACGCGTTTGCGCTGTTTGGCTTCAAAGGATATCGTCTGCTGCTCGACTTCGGCAGTGCCACCTAGCGATGTGCCGATTACGACTCCCACGCGGGTGCGGTCGAGGTCAGCATATGCGGTCAGCCCGCTGTGTGCCAGTGCTTCACCACTGGCAGCCAAGGCGAATTGGGCAAAGCGAGCCGTGCGTTTGGCCGTTTTGGGATCCATGTAGTTGACCGGATCGAAGTCTTTGACTTCGGCGGTAATCGTGTAGGGAATATCAGCCGGGTTGTAGCGTGTGGCAATTGCCACGCCAGAACGCCCATGAATGAGTCCATCCCAGAATGTGGCCACGTCGTTGCCAATGGGTGACACTGCACCCATACCGGTGACTACCACGCGATGTTGTATGCGCATGCGAGGCATCGAAAACCTCTGTCTTTCAGTGAATCTTTCTCCTATTGTACGACAAAAGTAACTGCAATGTCAGCGCCTCGGTGCATTGCACCAGGGCGCTGACACTGACAAGGATGGGGAGGGGAGTGACGGGTCAGGCGGTGATAATCACGCCGTAGCGTCCGTCGGCACGGCGATAGATGACACGTACTTGTGATTCGAAATCGCGATAGACGAAAAAGCTGTGACCGAGGAGTTCCATCTGTTCGATGGCTTCTTCGTCGGCCATGGGCTTGATGGTAAACGACTTGGTACGTACGATGGCATCGGATTTGGCGACTACATCGGCCACTTCGGCCATGCTCGGGGTATGGTCGTGGCGTTGTTGGTTACGCCAGTGCTTGCCCTTGTAGCGCTCAATTTGACGCCGGAGCGATGCGATGGCCTCGTCAATGGCGTGCATCAATTCGGCGGCGCGCTCTTCGGCACGCAGCAGAATGCCGTTTTCGCCGGTCAGCGTGAGTTGCACACGGTGGTGCTTGTCCTTTTGGCTGACATCAACGGTGACGGTGCGGATGGGGCTGAGGTAGCGTTGCAAGGCGGCCAGTTTGCCATCGATGTTGGCACGTGTTGCGGGGCTGAGGTGACCATGCTGGGTGCGAACGATTAACTCCATAACGTCCTCCCAAAATGTAGTGTGTGGTACGGGGATGCACCACTCGCCAATCTGCGGTGATTGACGAAACCGTTGCGGTTGATGCGATTGTAGCATGACAATTTTCGTTATTCAATGAGGGAATGATTTGGATATAATGAAAAAAGACTGAAATCCAGCACCTGTGTGAGGTCCGCCATGCGCTATATTGACAACCACGATATCACCGATGCCACACGCAATCTAGCACTCGAAGAATACAGCATCCGCCACAAACTCGATGACGAAGATTTGCTCCTTTTCTACATCAACAGCAACGCCATCATCATTGGGCGCAATCAAAACACCGTCGAAGAAATTGACAGCGACGTGGTAGCCGCTAAATCCACCCAAGTGGTGCGCCGGGTGTCGGGTGGTGGCGCCGTCTATCACGACACGGGCAACCTCAACTTTAGCTTTATGACGCGTGATGTGAATGGGCGCTTTAACCGCTACGATACCTTTAATGGCCCCGTGCTGGCCGTCTTGCACGACCTAGGAATCCCTGCCGAGCTGAGTGGGCGCAACGACATCGTGGTGGCGGGGCGCAAAATATCGGGTAATGCGCAGTTTGCAGCCTCGGATCGCATGCTCAGCCACGGCACCCTGCTGGTTGATTCCAACGTGGATGAGCTGGTGGCGGCGCTACGCCCCAAGCCGGGCAAAGTCGAATCCAAGGGCATCAAATCCATCCGTAGCCGGGTGGCCAATATCAACGAATTCCTGACGACACCGATTACGGCGGTAGAACTGCGTGAACGGATTTTGGAGAAAATCTACGGCACCCGTGACCGTGCCCACATCCCCAGTGTGACGCTGAGCGATGCCGATTGGCAGGGGGTGGCCGACCTGCGTGCCAGCCGCTATGCGAACTGGGAGTGGAACTACGGGCGCAACCCAGATGCCAACGTGCAACGCGCACAGCGTTTTGCGGGTGGCGAAGTTGATGTGCGCCTCGACATCCAACACAATCGCATTGTGGCCGCCCATTTGTTTGGTGACTTCATGGGACAGGGGGATACCGCAGAGCTGTGTGCGCAGCTCATCGGGGTCACGTATGACGCAGATTCCATTGCACAGGCCTTGGCTAGCATTGATATAAGCTACTATATTGCCAATGTGAGTCGCACGGAATTACACCAGCTCCTTGCACCGTAGCCGGCCAGCGCCTGTCTGCTGTGCCGGACCACGATCTACAGAAAGGAATCACCGATGCGCCCAGTGTTGCGTCAGTCCTGGTTTGCCCGGGCTCTCGTATATGTGAGTGTGGCTGATGTGCTGTTGCATGCGCTCACACAACAATTCGAAATCACACGTGCTATTGCCGCATTGTTGTTGGTGCTGTGGGTGGAAGCCTGGCGGTCGCACCGGTGGGTGGGATGGCTAGTCGTGTCGTTCTATTTGGTTGTCAATGCATGGTTTGTGCTGGATGCAGGCATCGTGAATCCCAGTACCGCCACACTCCGCCTGCCGTGGCTCATCATTGTGGTGGTCTCGCTTGTACTGAGTATCGTCGTGCTCTTCCAGCAGCACCGTGGCCAGCGGTGAAGGAACCAAATGGTATCTGTGATGGATTGTGAACTCACGTGCGAAAATACATTGATCAAATTCTCATGTGTGATTATTCTTGTTTATGACACCAATACCTACGCCAAAATCACGGAGCATAACAATGGCTTTTCCAACATTGCCCGGGCGGTATGGTATTCGCCC
>JBEANH010000093.1:0-9472 GCA_041165505.1 Chloroflexota bacterium
CGCGCCTGCGAGGATTACCACCTACTGTGGCTCGAAGACATGGTCACCGGCGACTACACACCCTACTCGCTGGCTGACGCCTACCGCGACGTCAAAAGCAAAACCACCACACCCATCCACACCGGCGAGCAGATCTATCTGCGCCAACACTTCATGGAGCTGATCGAGAAACAAGCCGTGGATGTGCTTGGCCCCGATCCACTCGATGTGGGAGGCATCGCCGAACTCAAGTGGATTACCGAATATGCCGACCTGCACGGCATACTGATGGCACCGCACGGGACGGGCAACGGCGTCTTTGGGCTGGCTGCATTGGTGCAGGTATGCGCCACCTTGCCGGGTAATTTCATTGCATTCGAATACCCCAAAGCTAATCATCCATGGTGGTACGAGATTGTTGATGGACTCCCCGAACAAATCGTTGTTGATAGTTATGTCAATGTATGGGATCGCCCCGGATTGGGGGTCACGTTCCGTGTCAATGCCGCCAAAAAGTATCTCGACGATGCCGATAAAGGATTTTTTGACTGATACAAGGAGGAAGTCATGGATGTGCAATCAGACGTGTTCGTGCTTCGTGCCAAAGTGGCCGAACTCGAAGCCAAGCTGGCATTTTTGTACACACAACTCAACATTACCTACGTACCCGATGTGGATGCACTCAACGCACCGGTTATCGAGCTATTGCGTGTGGGTAAATTGATGGATGCCATCAAGCGCTACCGCGACATCCATCAGACCAGTTTAACTGAGACAAATGCTGCCGTTGAGGCACTCAAAGCCAAGTACAAGCTATGAATATCACCGCCATCTGCGTCAACCACAATACATCGGCCTACATGGAATTGATGCTGCGCTCGTACGACCGTATGCATGCACCAGGTGTGGTCACACACTGGGCACTCTACGACAACGCGTCCAGCGACGATACCAGCGCACTAATGGCGTATGCGCAGGCACGTGGAACGCCGATTGGACAGAGTGGATACGGCATAGATACCGCATTCAACAGCCATGGCCATGTGCTCAGACAGGGCATTCAGGCCAATCCTGCTACTGATTATTACGTGCTGTTAGATGCAGATGTGGTCTTTACGCGTGCGGATACCATTCCACGCTTAATCCAGCTCCTCGACACGCATCCCGACACCTGGGCAGCGGGTGTCGGCCCGTCTTGGGATGGCATCCACCAGATTCCTGCCGAAGCACGTCACGCCAACCCGGATATCTGTGATGCACGCCTGCACCCGTGCTGTGCCGTACTCCGCAATACACCGTTGTTGCAACACCTCGTCACCCAGATTGGACTACACACCTACGTCCATCACTGGCCCGATCACGACGAATACCTCGACACCTGCAAAATGCTTACCCGTGTGATGCAGACACACCACATGCGCCACATTGTCAGCGACGACATCATGGTCAAACACTACTTCTGTACGTCATACGCATGGGACCCACCTGAACTCGTCGCACAAAAACGTGCCGACTGTGCACAGCGCCTTGCGCAATATCGCACCTCAATACCAGGGTGAGGGCCGTGGTGACCCGATAGCAGCGCAGGTGGTATATACCATCGAATCGGTGATAGGCGCCGTCATTCATTCATTTTCCACGATAAAATGATATACTTGTGACGAATGACAAAACGGTTACATCAGAATGCGAGGCGTACATGCCATCATGGAGACGGCTATGGCGAATTGTGGGGGTGTGTGGCATCGTGGGGCTCATCTTTTTGATTGGCGGTCAGCTCACGACTACGCATGCCAAACTGCCGCAACATGCTGCACTCACACAGCAAGTGACCATGTTGCAACGCCAAGGAGCACCAACTGATGTAATCCCGGTCATTATCACGTTACGCCAGACCGCATCAGCAAGTAACGTGTATCCGAATGCGCGTGAAAAAGCAGTCATCTTGCAAGCCGTGGCACAACAAGAGACTGCATTTGTGCAACGCAACCAACAGGCACTGCGTGTGGTCAAGGGGATGACCAAGACCATCCCCGTCATCTTTGCACAAATCACACGGAGCAATCTCGACGTACTCTTGTACGACAAACAAATTGTGAGTATCACCCTAGACGAACCCGTGCCACCACTGCTCGGGGAAAGCATTGAGATGATCAATGCGCGCAGTGCCGTGACTGCTGGCTACGACGGCACTGGCACATCGGTAGCGGTGCTCGATACGGGAGTCGCCAAAAACCATGTATTTTTGAGTGGACAAGTAGTTGCAGAAGCCTGTTTTTCGAGCACATTGACCGTAGGCAGTATCACATCGTATTCACTCTGTCCGGGAGGTGTCCCAGCCACCAGTGTGATTGACAGCGGATTACCGTGCCCATCAAATTTGGTGGGATGTAGCCATGGCACCCATGTGGCAGGTATTATTGCGGGGAAACGGCAAACACCGGCCATGATGGATACATGGACTGACAGTCTAGGCAACAGTCATACCAGCGAAGTGCACGGCGTGGCTCCAGGAAGCAAAATTATTGCAGTCAAAATATTCTCCCGCTTTCCTGCGTCGTACTGTGGTGGGGGCATGGATTGTGTGCTTTCGTGGACATCCGACCAGATTGCCGCACTCGACTGGCTCTACAACAATGCGCAGACACCGACTTGGGGCACACTCGCAGCAGTCAACATGAGCTTGGGTGGTGGCATGTATGCAGGTGCCTGTGATGGCAACGCCATCAAACAACCCATTGACCTGCTTCGTTCGATTGGGGTTGCAACGGTGATTGCCAGTGGTAACAATGGAGCCACCAATGGCGTCTCAGCACCTGGATGTGTGTCGAGTGCCATTGCGGTGGGGGCAAGTGCGAGCAATAAACTCGGATATACCCCTGATCGCGTGGCATCGTTCTCCAATGCACCAGCACCCGATCAAAATCTCCCTAATGCCAACGGTGATCGCGTGCTCGATATGCTTGCCCCTGGGCTGGCGATTTATTCGTCGTATGCCTACCCCATTAATAATTTCACACGGAGCTCTGGCACCTCGATGGCCACCCCCCATGTGGCCGGGGCATGGGCGCTTCTCAAGGGCATCCACCCAAGTGCCTCCGTCAGCGATATTCTGCAGTGGTTTCGGGTGAGTGGTGTTGCAGTAGATGCCAACAAAGATGCAGCAATAGAGCTCCTCGTCCCCCGCATTGACGTGAATGCGGCGGTTACACAGGCACTCGACCCCGACACACTCGCCACGCAGACAGTGCAGGTCGCGGCTACCCGTGACGCACAGCTGACTGCGACCATGAATGCAGCACCCACACAGACTGCCCTGGCACTAATCACCCAGACCGTTGGCGGTGTCAGTACGGCAACCAGTGCGGCACGCCAAACCCAAACGTCACAAGCACGCCAAACCCAAACGGTGGCAGCACAGCTGACACAAACGATCGCCATAGAACGGACTATGACGGTGGCGGTGCAACGCACGGCTACTGTCGCTGCCCAACAGACCGCAACGGTGGCGAGTAATCAGACCCGTACTGCTATTGCACAAAATACGCGCACCGCAGCCATGGCAAATACGCAGACTGTGGCTGTACAACGTACTGAAACCAGTGCAGTGCAACGCACTGGTACGGCGATTCAACGCCAAACTGATACGGTTGTGGCCAATACGACGCGGACAGCCGTGATGGCAGTGACACAAACTGCCATCGTAGACCGCAATGCGACTACCATTGCCGGACGTACACAGACTGCCGCAATCGTCAATCCCACCAATACGGCCATCATGGGGCTCACCCGGACGGCGGCCAGTGAATTGACGCAGACCGCTCATACGATACGCACCGCTACCACACGATGGCAACGCACCGCTACCGCAGAGCAACGCCAGACGGATACCGCCAATTACTACATGACCCGTACGGTGGTTGTTGCGATTACCCAGACCGATATCGCAGACCGCAGTGCCACTGCCATCATGGGGCGTACCCAGACCGCCGAAATCGTCAACCCCACCAACACGGCTGTCATGGCACTCACCCGCACTGCCGCCAGTGAACTCACACAGACCGCCAACACCATCCGCACCGCTACCTCTGCATGGCAACGTACAACGACTGCGGTCGCACGCCAAACTGATGCTGCTATCTTTTATATGACCCGTACGGCGGTAATTGCCATTACCCAGACCGATATCGCCGATCGCAGTGCCACTGCCATCATGGGGCGTACCCAGACCGCCGAAATCGTCAACCCCACCAACACGGCCGTCATGGCACTCACACGTACTGCCGCCAGTGAACTCACGCAAACCGCATATGCACAACGCACGGCAACGATGGCAGTCATCCGCACTGGCACTGCTGAAGTCAATCAGACGAACACTGCGGTGGCCAATATCACGCGCACCGCCAATCGTGCCCTGACCCAAACGGCGCTCGCCGTGCAGTACACGGCCATCGCCACCGCACGCACCGCAACAGCAAGTGCTTACTTTGCTAGTGCAACCGCCCTCGCTACCGCACGGACGGCTACGGCGCTGGTGAATCAAACCAATACCAGCGTCGTGCGCCAAACCAATACGGCGATTGCAAATGCCACACGGACAATGGTCATCGCAATCACCCAGACTGCAGCCGTGGAAAAGACAATGACGGCACTTGCAGCGCGTACAGCGAGCCGTGAAGCATGGAATATAACTGCTACTTCCAGCCGCGCTGCTTGGAACGCCACTGCCACTGCCACCAGCCAAACTGCGGTGGTCGCACGTACCCAAACTGCGGCAGTGGTGCGTTCCCAAACTGCAATCGCATTGATTACTCCTGTGCCACTCGGCAACACAAAACGTACACCCACACCACCACCGTGGCTCACGCAATTCGGACGCTAACACCACCGTTGAGGTCACCAGCACCACATCCCCGGGCAACCGGGGGTGTGGAAATAACGGTACCTTGCATTATTTAATACCTTGTGATAAAGTGCATCTAGCATCTCGTTAGCTGCGTAGCACACATCATGCATGGGGAAGGAAGTGCACACATGAATGTGCAATTCAAAAAGGGGGTTCTCGAGCTCTGTGTGCTTGCGCTCGTCGCACAGCGTGATCGCTACGGCTACGAGCTCGTAGAGCGCATTTCACGCCAAATCGAGATTGCTGAAGGAACCGTTTACCCCTTGCTACGGCGGCTCACCGATGAGGGGTATTTTGAAACGTATTTGAAAGAATCAACCGAGGGACCTCCCCGCAAGTACTACCGTATCACGGCACATGGCCGGAGCACCCTCAACACACTCCGCCACGAATGGCAGCAATTTGCGACGGGAGTCAGTACGTTGCTCAACGAAGGAAGTACGCATGACGAGAAATGAGTTCTTTGCCCAACTTGCCCACGCACTTCAGCAACTCACCGAATCTGAGCGCAATGACATTTTGCGCGACTACCAAGAATATTTCATTGATGCGCAACAGGCTGGCCGGAGCGACGCCGAGATTATAGCCACACTCGGTCAACCAGCACAAATCGCCAAACAGCTCACCGCAAACCGACATCTCGCAGCCGCCAAACAACAACTATCGGTGGGGTCATTTCTCAAGGCAACACTCGCAGTCATCAGTCTGACGATTTTCAACGTGGGATTCGTTCTCGGCCCATTGATTACCATTGCCGGAAGCATACTCGCACTCTGGGTGGTGTGTATTACACTCGTGTTGTCACCGGCAATCTACGGCATCGTGCTACTTTTCCAGATTCCCGTGACCAATGCTGGTGACATTTACACCATCTTGAGCACCTATGAATTCACGCCCAGTGTCCAGCAGGCATTTTTGCAGCTTGGAGGATTTTTAACACTGATTGCCGTTGGCTGTGGAATCCTTGGATGCATCATCCTCTATTATTTGAGTCGCTTGTTTATCTCTATCTTCATCAAATACATGCAATTCAACGTATCAGTGTTGCAAGGGAGTACGCAATTATGACACGTTCACGCATCCCATGGCTGATTTTTATTGCAATAATATGCATCGTAACAGGATTAGTCGGTGCCATTGTGGTCACCTACAAAAACGACCTCACAGACGCAAGCAGGATTGTCAGGAGCCTTTTCAAAGAAGTTCCTTTGTTGAACGATAACGCGAGTAAACAGTACAAACTGCAAGAAAAAATCACCGTCATCACCCCCGCCACCGTGCGCATCATTGCCACCGGTGGTGATATTGAGATCCGTGAAAGCATTGCCAACCAGATTGCCCTCGATTTTGTGGTGCCCTATACACCGCAAAAACTTGATGTGGCGATGATGCAACGCGATGGTGACACGATTGTCATTGATTCCAAAGCGATATGGACGAATCTCACCGGAAATGTGAGTCAGCCCGTGTTTGCCATTCATGTGGCAGTTCCAGCGGGTACCACCATAGAAATTCGCAATACGATTGGAGACATCACTCTCGATGCATCACTCGCACATGTCACCATTGATGCTTCGCTCGGCGATATTGATGTACGCTCAACACAGATTGGTCATCTCGATGCACAAATTGCCGTGAGTGGCAGTATCTCCGGCAAGGCTCCAGCGTCGTCGAATATCACACTCAAGACGGGAGATGCCAATTTAGACGTCACACAACCGGGAACGCACACCATCCGTACCACCACCGGCGATGTGACAGTTCAGGTTGACCCAACGCTCATCGTGGCACTCAGACACAGTGTGGGGAATGGCGATTTTACGTCGGAATTGACCACCACGGCCACAGACACCGTCAACACGTATCTCTATGTGTCGAGTGAAACGGGCGATGTGACGGTGACGCAGGCAAAAAACTAGCGCTGCTCATATCGTTCACCTATGCCGCACAGGTCGTAGCGGATATGATGTAGCTGCGCAACAACGTGTTGTAGCCCAAAGAAACAGCTCTCGTCAGGACGGATGCCATTCTTCATACCCATCGTCCCAAGCTCTGCGCCACAGCATCCCGCTACAAGCACGTGTACTGAAGGTGGGTGTGGGTCGCAAAAATTCCCCATAGACGCAGCTATCGGCACACCCGATACTGGGCAGTTGTCCCCCTACCGCCATATTCGAGGCACCGTGCGTGTGGCATATCTGCCATGCTCGTACTAGGCACGTGGAACGTACGCAGCGTATCACTCTGGCACTAGCCACATCCCCCACGCGTTTAATTTCCCAAACACGTGGGGGATAACTCGTTATTTCAGACCGTAGCGATATGCTGCTTGGTATAAAATTTCCAATACAACATCGTTGTATGCCATTCCTGCGGCATTCATGATTAGCATCAAATCACTAAAGTCTGGGGCAATCCCTGGCAGGGTGTTGATTTCTACGAGTGTGGGAGCGCCGTGTGCATCGAGTCGAATATCAACGCGTGAGATATCGAGTGCCCCCACTGCTTCGTGCGCCGCAATCGCCAATTGCTGTAATTGTGCATTGAATTCAGCACTAATCGGCGCTGGGCAGAGTAGTCCAGCGCCTTGGGCATCATCAACGTCTAAAATCTTGTTCCCATTGCCATACACACCAGGGGTCGCAGATTGATGGCTGTCAATCTCGAGAATGGGCAACCGCACATAGCCATCTGCTGCATACCAGTGTGGCATGCGGCTGGCCATTTTGGCGTCTTTGCGCCCCAAAACCCCTACCGTAAACTCGCGTCCCGTCAAATACGGCTCGACGAGTGCTGGTTGGTGGTAACGGGAAATAATCAAATTGACGCGCGCACGGAGCTCAGTTTCGTTGTAAACGATTGATCCCGCATCCATGCCCATTCCTGACCCTTCACGAGATGGTTTGACAAACAACGGGAATGACAATGCGGCATCGCGTACCTCATCACCCTGCACAAAGACTTGAAACGGGGCTGTCGGCAACCCGAAATTCTGCCAAATACGTTTCGTCATCACTTTGTCGAGTGAAATCGCATTAGTCAGTACGCGCGATGCCGTGTACGGGATGCGCAATAATTCGAGAAGTGCCGGCACCTGTGCTTCGCGTGCATCACCGTACATACCCTCGGTGATATTGAAGCAGATATCCGGTTTGGTCTGCAAAATCGTGGCAGGGAGCGTCGCATCACCTGCCAAAAACGTAACACGATGCCCCTGCGATGCGATGGCAGTACGGATGGCATCTATGGTACTCGGGCGATCAAATTCGGCATCCGCATCAGGAGCATCACTCGGTACCTGCGTTACTCCCTTGACATTGGCAATAATAGCCACATGCCACGGATGTGATGGGTGACTTACAGCGGTCATCTTGCCAACCTTCTAGAGTACCGTAGTACTCAAATCCCAACTCTACACACCGGTTACCCTATCGGCGCAACAGACACGTGCGTACATGCAATACGGCCATCACCACACACCACCCCCACACCACCATGTACGAGTGTCGTATCGAACGCAGCGAGTACCACCGCAGTATCGATACGCGCCGTTATCTGCGCGCCACTGACACTCACATCAACGGTATACGATGACGCTTGGTGCCAGGCAAATGCGCACGACGCCAATACACGCGTTTCGTCGTCATATTGCAACACAAGTGCCACCTGCTGATTGGGACGAAACTCGATAGCATAAAACCGCCGCATGCCCTGCACACGCACCGCTAATCCACCACGTGACAGCAGATGTGGCGTCATTACGGCGTGCGCCTGGTAGTCGCACCAATCCGACGTCCCCATACTAATCAGCCCCGTCCCACTGTTTTGTGCCAAACGAAACGGCTCTGGCCATGATGGATGCCAGTTATCGCACCCATCCACCCAGGCCCGGCGCCATAGAACCCCGTTGTGGGCGGGTTTGGTCAGGGTGAGTGTGGGTGTGCCATGCCATGTCAAAAAGTCTACATACACACATCCATCGGCACGCACGCTACTGGTCAATTGCACCCCTACCGCCATAATCGGGGCACCGTGCGTGTCGGGTATCTGCCACGTCACATCGCGCACATCTGCGGCCGCCAGGACAACCTGTGGACCGAGCACGGTTTCGATGGCATCATCAACGCCATACACACGTACAACGAGTTGCGCCTGTACGGGCAGACCGTTGGTACGATCAGCAGCAAGCCGTGCCGTCAATGACTGCCCACTGTAGAGTGTGGGTGATGCCAAAATCTGGTACGAGCTACGCGTCTCGATACCATCAGGAGGAATAAACGTCATGGTAGTGGCCACCGCACTGCGCCCCAATGCCAAGCGTTGGTAGCGAATTGCCAGGGCCGGTGAATCGCCGCCGTTGTACCCCATCACCTGATCAATAGTCGCCACTCCGCGGCTCTGTGGCGTATCGTCACCAATAAATCCCTGTACCGCACCTGGCAGACTAAAGTGGAATTTTGCACCATTTTTCGGGGCAAGTGGTGATTCGCCATGATGCCGCCGTGCCATATTCACCACGTGGTACGTTTCTGTCAGCGCATCGGTGATGGCGCGCCCCCCATCCGCTGTGGGCAAGTAGAGGCGATC
>JBEANH010000094.1:0-9353 GCA_041165505.1 Chloroflexota bacterium
TGGCCCATGCTGGTATTATTAGTGGTAGCATATCTATTGTTGACATTTGGTGTAGCGTGGATGAGTTACCGGTGGGTGGAAGTACCACTGTTGCGCTGGCGTGATCGCCATTTTCCTGATCATGACTTATGATGCGCAGTGTCAATGTGTGCAAGGAACACGGAGCGGGATGTGCAGTTAGCAATTCGTCGTACCCCATGGCTCATTACCGGTATGTTTTGTCTCGTTGTGATAGTCAGTGGGTGGGGGTTGTGGTCCGCATTTGTGCACCAGCCCTCACGTATTACAATCGCACTCGACAATCCGTTACTTGTGGACGGGACCCAGGGCGTTGATCCTGATGGTGTCTGGTTTGACGGGAATACGCGCATCAATTTGAATCGTTTTCACGACATGCCGTGGCGATTGGTGTCGTGGCGCTGGCGCCAACCTCCTGGTGATACGCTCCCCGTGACCCTGACCCTCGACACGTATGCGTGGCAGTCAACCACCACAGAAAAGTGGCGGGTGGTGCATCTTTTGATGCCCGCAGAAACCACCATGCTACACGTGACCAGTGATACGCGCGTTGTGGTTGGTGATGTGCGCAACTTGGGCATCATGATGGACGCGCTTGCGATTAAACGCTTGCAGCCACACTGGTTTGCCTTGCCGCAGTGGCTTTTTATGTTGGTTTTTGCATTTGATTACTGGGTGGTCGTGATTGCCGCCGCAATCTGGTTGCGGCATGCGAATTGGGTCGGTTTAGTGGTATTTAGTGCGTTTGTGCTCTTGTACTCCATCCTCTTTTCCCAAGAAGCCGCACACGGCTTTGCAAACCCCACCTTGTTGATTGATCGCGGTGGACGCTACGCGGTGACCGTGTTTATGGCGGTGCGCGCCTGGCAACAACGCACGTATCAGCTAGAGTCAACGCCAGAAAAAAGTCGGCGATTTGGCATAGACGTGTTGCGCGCAGTGGCGATTTTGTGTGTGGTGATTGCACACTTCATGCCACTCGTGTTCACCGAGTGGACCAGTACGCGTGATTTCTTTAAATGGTTTCTTGCCATGGGTTCACTCGGTGTCAACGTCTTCTTTGCGTTGAGCGGGTACCTGATTGGTATCATCCTGATGCGCCACATTGCACACATCCATCAATTTGCGGTGGTGAAACGCTTTTGGATTCGGCGCTGGCTGCGTACACTGCCCGCCGCCTATGTATCTGCGGTCATCTCGTGGATTGTGGCAACCCCCAACAATGTGGGCGACTTTTTTCGTAGCATTTTCTTTGTGGGCACCATCCACCCACTGTATATTTCCACCGAAATACCGTTTTGGTGGAGCCTAGGCACCGAAGAACTCTTTTATGTTCTCTTCCCGCTCGCACTATTTGCGCTAGTCAAACTCGTGCCACGGATGACGGCTATGGCCATCGTCTTGGCGACGATTGTGATTGCATCATTCCTCGGTCGTTATCTGTGGATGATCAACATCCCCAAAGACGCCTGGAAAGCCATCGAGTATGTCATGTATATCCGGCTCGATGCCATGGTGTGGGGCATTTTGATTGCGTGGATGCGGGTTGCGCGTCCGCACTGGTTCCGTAGCGTGGCAGAGCTAGGCTATGCTCCCGGTATTATGACCGTTGCAATTGGAATTATGGTCTACGTGGATTATTTGCGCTGGCCCGTGTTGGCGGTGATGATTCCACAGACATGTATTACCGTTGGGACGTCATTGCTGATTCCCGCCTGCGAAAATCTCAAAACGCTCGGCTGGCAACTCGTAGACCGTGTGGTGGTGTGGATTGCGTTTATCAGCTATTCGCTCTACTTGTACCACGTGATGGTCATGCTCCGGCTGAGCCGCGAAATTGGACCTGCCACATCGTGGGGAATGTTGGGTACGAATGCGCTCCTCTATCTCGTGGGCGCTATTGGATTAGCCGCACTCAGTTACTATTTCGTCGAAAAACCAGTGCTCACATGGCGTGATCGCACCTTTAGTGATAAGGTGGAGTAACCACTCGTTCACCCCGTGATGTTCCCCTGCGCTACGCAGAATTACCGTGTGGATGCGTGGGTTTGTGGTCTGGGACGCAATCATGGATGCTTGCGTGTGATGCGCATACAAACTCAAAAACCCCCGCCGTGGAACGCATCCACGGCGGGGGTTTGCTATGCCTAGATGGTGGGAGTTGGTACCGCGGTGTCGGTGGGCACTGCAGTATCGGTGGGTACGGCGGTATCGGTTGCCGTAGGCACTGCAGTATCAGTGGGCACGGCGGTGTCGGTAGGCACGGCGGTGTCGGTGGGTACGACGGTGTCGGTTGCCGTAGGCACCGCAGTATCAGTGGGCACGGCGGTGTCGGTGGGCACAGCGGTGTCGGTGGGCACAGCGGTGTCGGTGGGCACAGCGGTGTCGGTGGGCACAGCGGTGTCGGTGGGCACAGCGGTGTCGGTGGGCACAGCGGTTGGTGTCATCGTGGCCGAAGGAACGGGTGTGACACTCGGTACCGGCTTGACGGGCACGAGCACGCTGACTACACGCGTGTTGATGCTATTGCCAAGTGCGTCGCTAATAACCGCAAAGACGGAGACCGTGCCACTCGTCGCATTTGGTATACGAATTGTGGTTGCTTTGCCACTGCCCACCTGATCGCCGGGTGCGGCTGGTGTCCCCGTGTACCAGGTATAGTCGAGGGTGCCATAGCCACCCAATGCCATTGCGCTGATGGTGGTGATTGCATCATCGCCATCCCAGCGCGCATTGCGATTGCGAGGTTGCGCAATAATGCGGATGTCGGGCACTTTGACGATGACGGTTGCCGTGCGTGAGGTCAACGACGCACCGAGGGCGTCGGTTACGGTCACGTCGTAGAGGCGTGCGGTGTCGGTGGGTGACGTAAAGGTGACCACCAGTGATGGCCCACTCCCTACCGCAACACCTGACAGGTTCCAGCTGTAGGTCAGCGGGGCCACACCGCCCTTGGCTTTGGCCGTGAGTGTGGTGCTGGCTTGTGAACCACCACGCCAAATGACTGCGGTGTCACGCGGCTCTCTTTCCCACCGTAATGATGGTGCAGCGATAGTCACGTTGACCTGGCTCGAATCCACGCTATCACCGTTGGCATCAACGACTTGGGCCCAGAACTGGGTTGTCCCTGGGGTGACGCTGACTTTGACATCTTTGCGCGTTCCCACGATGGTGCTCGTATCGCCAACAGCACCGTTGTACCAGGTGTAGCTGTACGGCTTGAGACCACCGGTGGCCTCGATTTTGAGTTCGATGCGTTTGCTCGGGTCACTGGTGACCAGTGAAATGTTGCCCGTTTGCTTCTTGATGCTGAGCGGCACAACCGGTGATGGTGTAGGCGTGGCTGGTGCGGTGATGTTCACACTAATCGTGGCACTATCCACGGTATTCCCACGGGCATCGGTGGCCTGTGCCCAGTAGCTGTAGCTACCCGCAGTGAGTACGGGCGAGAACTTTTTACTAGTCCCCACAGCGGTACTGGTATCACCGGTTGCCCCTTGGTACCAGGCATAGCTGTACGGTGTGAGACCACCACGGGCTTCGACTTCGAGGTCAATCTTTTTGCTGGCATCACTGGTGGTGATGTTGACGTTGCGGCTAATCGAGGCAATGGTGAACGGCATTGGTGTGGGTGTAGCGCGTGCACGGATACTCACACTGATGGTGCGTGTGTTGGCAGTTGCGCCACTCGCATCACTCACCTGGGCCCAGAAGCTATACTCACCGGCAGTAAGGGTAGTTGACAGCTTGCGCGAGTTTGCCACACTCGTTGATGTGTCACCAGCATCACCCTGATACCAGGTATAGGTGTAGGGTTTGCTCCCACCCTTGGCCTCGACTTCAAGCTCGATGCGTCGGTTGGCATCGCTAGTGGTGATAGATATATTGTTGGGCTGACGTTCGAAGCGCAATGCGCTGGCACTGGTGCTGCTGGGAGCAGCGAATGTCGTGATTGGTGTAAATACCATTGAAAACACGACCATAATGGCGACGATATACTGATACATGCGGTTCTCCTTGTGCATACTGGAGAAATGACGCAAGGTCATGAGGATTTGTTCCACACCAGCCGATTCATTACAGGCATCATACGACAAATAGGTACGAAAAAACACCGTGTATGTCATTATTTACGGGATTCTTTGGGATGAGACGAGTGCATACCGGGCATAGGGTGCACGACGCTGCTCCGTAGTGCACCCAGCAGCAATGATTAGGGTTTTTTGCTCAGGGTATGTACCAATTTGCCCGCCACTCCCGTATACCCCTCTGGCGTAAGGGCAAGCAGCTCGGCTTTAACTGCTTTGGTCACGGGCAATTTTTTCACAAATACATGGAGCTCGGCCAGCGTAGGGGCATGCCCACGGGTCAGGTTTTTGAGGAGTTCGTACGGCTCGGCCACACCCGCTCGGCGCAAAATGGTCTGATACGCTTCGGCCAGCACTTCGGGGTGTGCAACCACACCCGCATGCATCGCCTCGCGGTTGGGATGGACTTTGGAGAGACCCTTGGCACTGCGTTTGCAGGCGAGGAGCATGTGTCCCACGGCAACACCCAGATTGCGTAGCACCGTGCTGCCGGTCAGGTCGCGTTGTAGGCGCGAGATGGGCAATTTGCGGCTGAAAAATTCAAACAAGGCGCTGGCCATCCCCAAATTGCCCTCGGCATTCTCGAAGTCAATGGGATTGACTTTGTGGGGCATCGTTGACGAGCCAACTTCGCCGGCCTTGGGGCGTTGTACGAGGAAGCCATCCGACACATAGCGCCACAAATCTTGGTTGAGGTCAGTCAAAATGGTGCAAATACGGCGCATGGCATCGAGCACCTCGGCCAGGCTATCTTGGGGCTCGATCTGGGTGGTGAGTACCACGGGCTCGAGGTCGAGAAAGCGCACAAACGCCTTGGAAAACGTCAGCCAATCTACGTCAGGCATGGCGGCCACATGTGCGGCCAATGTACCCGTGGCACCGGTGAGTTTGCCCGTCAGCGGGATGGCGTTGAGCGTGTCGCGGCTCCGGATGAGGCGCGCCAAAAAGACGCCCATCTCTTTGCCAAAGGTGGTGGGCGTGGCGATTTGGCCGTGGGTGCGGGCCGGCATGACGGTGTTGGCTTCTTCGAAGGCCATGCGATGCAGATGATTCATGACTTCGCCAATTGCCGGACTTATCACGAGGTCACGTGCTTCTCGCATCATCAGGGCATAGGCCAGGTTGTTGACATCTTCGCTGGTTAACCCAAAATGCACCATCTCTTTGAGGTGCCCGATGCCAAAGGCATCAAGTTTGTCGCGCATCCAGTATTCGACCGCTTTGACATCGTGATTGACGCGGGCATCAATGGTGGCAATTGCGCCAGCGTCGTGTGGCGTGAAATTGCGGTAGAGCTCACGGAGCTGACCAACCTGTGTGGGTGTCAAGCCAGGAACCGTTGACACGCTACGGGCTTTGGTGAGCATGATTAAGTATTCGACTTCGACGCGCACACGGTAGCGCATCAAGGCACTTTCAGAAAAATACGCTTCAAGCTCGGCCACATCGGCACGGTAGCGCCCGTCGAGTGGGGATAGACTAGTCAGATCGCTCATGATTCCTCGCCATACGCCAGCATTCTCTGTTGTCTATCTTACTTGTGAACGGTACAGAAACGCAAATCCCGCCGGTACGTGCTACCACATACCGGCGGGTGATGGGGGGAGAGGGGGGGATTAGCCTTCGATAGCCTTGAGAGCTTCCTTGATTGGGGCGCCGGTTTCTTCGAGGGTCAACTTGACGTCACTCCACACGGTGGCAACATCTTCGTTGCCGATCATGATGCGCTCGAGACCCTTGCCGATGATTTGATCACCACCAGGGATGAAGACACGGGCTGAGTCCTGGGGCTGGGTGAGTGCCAACTGATCAACCGCCGTCTTGAAGTTGGGGCGTTCGGTGAAGAACGTGTTCATGGCATCCGATGCAATTGCAGACTTGCGCACTGGCATGTAGCCCGTATTCTGTGACCACGTGGTCGTGCCTTCGGTGCTGGTTGCAAATGCAATGAACTTCATGGCAGCTGCTTGTTTTTCGGCGGGCAATCCGGCCAACATGGCCAATCCGGCACCACCAGTACAACAGCCAAATCCATCGGCCTTGGGCAACATGGCTGTACCCACGTTGAACTTTGCGTTCTTTTCGAAGCCTGCCAAACCACCCGTGCTTGCCATGGTGGTCGCGGTCAATCCATTAATGAAGTCGGCACCAATGTCTTTGGCATTGTATGCCCACTTGCTCATGGCATTGACGCTATCTTGATAGAACTTACCGGCACGTACGCCATTTTCTTCTTGGATGCGAATGGTGAAGTCAGGATCGCTGTACTTGCCACTGTGTTGCCAAATCACACCTTGGAACAACCAAGCCACATAGCTAGCACTGTTGGGGTGTGCAAAGGCCATCATGTTTGTTTCTGGGTCAACAGTGGGGACGGGGGTGGTTGCCGCTGCATCGGGTGTGGCTACAGGTGTCATAACTTTGAGTTGTGCCAGTTTTGGTGCCCATTCAGCGAATTCCGCCCACGTCTCTGGACCGCGGTCGGGTAATCCGGCTGCGGCGAACGCATCTTTGTTGTAGTAGAACAACGGCGTGCTCCGTGCAAACGGTACCCAGTGAATATCACCTTTGCGAGTGCCTTCATTGATGAGTGAATCTACGTAGTCACTGGGGTCGATTTTGGCAGCAGCCATCAAATCCTTGACCGGCTGCAATACACCAGCAGTGTAAAACTTGAACCACCACACATCTGACAACAGGCTGATTTCGGGGGTCTGTTTGGCCTGCAAGGCGGCTGTCAACTTCTGTGCGGTTTCTTCGTAGTTTCCTTGGAACTGGTAGTTGATTTTGACATCGCTCTGTGAGGCATTGAAGCTATCCACCATGGCCTGTTCGGCTTCGCCGAGACCGCCACTGAACGATCCCCAGTACGTGATGTCGATAGTCGAGGTTTTGGTGGGTTCTGCAACTACAGTGGGCGCAACGGTGGGAGCCGGCGCTTCCGTCGCTGCAATAGGGGCTTCGGCAGTTGCTGAGGGGGTTGCAGCCGTTTGTGCACCACAGGCTGCAAGGACCGTGCTTCCGCCTACGACCGCCATTGCTCGTAGGAATGAACGTCGGTTCATTTTGGCGTCCATGAGTCGTTCTCCTTTGGATAAAAGAAATATGTGTTCGACCACAACTGGTCGGTTACACCACCGTACTACCCACGCACTGCACCGGCCGCGATTCCTGCCACGATGCTTTTTTGCATGCGCACAAATACTGCAATAACCGGGGCAACCACAAAAACCGTACCAGCCATGATTACCCCCCAATTTTGTAAACCCTCGGTTTGAAAGAGGCGAAACAATCCGATGGGGAGTGTGCGCATCTCATTGGTGTTGGTCACAATCATGGGCCACAAAAAATCGTTCCATTCGGAAACCACTGCAAACAACCCCACAGTGACGAGCGCCGGTTGTGCCATGGGTACAACCACCAACCACATGCGTTGCAGGTGATTTGCTCCATCCATTTCTGCGGCTTCGATGACTTCGTATGGGAGATTCATGCAGTATTGACGTAACAAAAATGTACCAAATGCAGTTGCACAATTAGGCAACACAATCGCCTGGTATGTATCTATCCACTGCAAACTTGCCATCGTAATGTAGTTGGGCACAATCACCACTTGTGCCGGTACCATGAGTGCGGCAATAATCAAGAGGAATACACCATCTTTGAGCCATTTGGGTGCTTTGGTATACACCAACGCATATGCACACATCGTCGCCAATACCAACTTTGAGGTGGTAGCAATACAGGTGGTAATCACACTATTGAGAAAATAGCGATCAAATGGTACGGCATTCCATGCTGCAGGATAGTTTTCAAACGTTGGACGCTCAGGCCAAAATGTTGCTGGGATACGATAGATTTCATCGGTATGTTTGAATGATGCAAACACCATCCACAACAACGGCGCACCGATACAAATACAGGCGATACCCATGATGATGTAGGCGGCAATCAGGGTACTGTTTATGCGCTGGTTATTCGTGAGCATTGGTGTGTTTTCCTACTTGTAATTGGAGCACGGTAAGCACCAGCATAATGACAAAAATAACCACGGTAATTGCCCCAGCTGGACCCGCTTCGAAATTCACAAAGCCCCGTTCATAGAGGTGATACACCAACACATTGGTTGCATTCACTGGCCCACCATTTGTCATGACACGGATGATGTCAAATGATTGAAATGTACCGAGAATGCCAGTAACCACGGTAAACAACAGCATTGGTGCCAGACTCGGTAGTGTGACATGCCACAGCCGTGCACGTCGCCCTGCACCATCAATTGCCGCAGCTTCATACAATGTATGATCAATGCTTTGTAATCCAGCAATCAATATCACCGCTGCATAACCGGCGTTTTTCCAGACCATCGTTGTTATCACACCAACCATGGCCCAAAACGGATTGGTATAAAACGATGGACTCTGACCACCAACGAGCCGTAGTCCCTGTTGTACTAGCCCAAAGCGATCATCGAGGATGTAATTAAAGACCAAAGCAATTGCAGCACCCGACAACAGTGTAGGGAGAAAAATTACGCCACGTACGAGCTCGCGCCCACGTAGCGGCAACGATAATGTCAGTGCAAGTACAAAGGCAATGGTGATGGTGAAAGAGACGGTGCAGACGGTAAAGATGACCGTGTTGCGTAAAATTTGCCAAAACGTAGGATCATTCCACAAGCGGATGTAATTTTTCAGTCCAACCCATATCTTGAATGCACTAATAAAATCCCACTGGTAAAAACTCAATTGTATCCCTTGCCAGAGCGGATAGAAGGTAAATGCACTAATAAGTAGCACATTTACTGATACCAATGCCAAAAAGGTCATTGTTTCTGTGCTGTTGCGAATACGACGCTTGGTCATGATGCCTCCCTACTTCCCTCTAGCAGTATGGGATACACCGATTAACCGCAGGTCAATTCATGGGCGATGCTCTGTTAATTTGCAATGAAAATCCCGCATGTTGCATATGACATGCAACATGCGGGTGATGGGGGGGAGGGGGGGGCTATGTGATGGGATGGACGACCGTACGCCGGCGCCGACTGTAGTTGACGAGTTGTACGGCACCCGTGGTGAAAATGATGGTCAAGATCAACGAACCAAGCATTTCACCACCACCGATTTCACCACCGTGGTGGTCGCGATGATGGTCTTGGTGTGATGGGCGCAATTCACCCTCGCCTGCAGGACGACGCAATACGGTGCCCGCACTCGTGAGCACCACATTGCCCACTGCCATCAC
>JBEANH010000095.1:0-13364 GCA_041165505.1 Chloroflexota bacterium
ACACTGTCGCAGCCGCAACCCACACTCTACCCCACGATGACGGTTACTGCTGGCGAGCAGGTGCGGGTCAGTGGTACCGGCGATTCCGGACTGTTTTTGCGCAAAGAGCCTAGTCGTACTGCCGAAAAAGTCAAAACACTTCCCGAAGGTGCAGTGTTGGAAATTATCGGCGCCAACAAAACAGTTGACGACATTGTCTGGCGTAATGTCCGCGATGTGGCAGGGAGCGAAGGCTGGGTGGCTGCGAATTTTCTCGTTGCCAATCAGTAGTTTGCGCTGTTGCTACGCCGTGGCAATGGGGAATCCCCGTGTCTATTCGTCTCCGTCTCACCCTCGCCTACGTGGGATTGTTTGCAGTGGCACTCACCGTGCTCGATGTCGGTCTCTACTATGTGGTGCAACGTGCGCTCCTGACGAGCATTGACAACGAGCTCGATTTGGGTGCACGTGTAGTGCAAGAAAGCTTTAGCAAAGCCAACATTGAGCCGCAAATACGTGAAGGTGGCGGGTTGGTGCTCACCATGCCCGATGCGGTGAATAATTTTGCAACCAGTAATTTGTTGGCCATCGCCTATGACACGTCGGGGCGGCTGAGTTCACGTTCGGTGAATTTACTCCGCCAACCGAGTCTTGCCCGCCTCCTGCTTCTCGACGCCGACACCATACGCACTGCCATCAACGGTGACGTCCAACGCTTCACCATGGACATCGGGGTTGCACGCTTACGCGTGCTCATTGTGCCACTCATTTTTACCAATCCACTCACGGGCACCAATCAGGTTGGTGGCGTGCTCCAGTTGATCCGCACCATTGACGAAACCGAGCGCGCCTTGCGCGTTTTCTTGTATGCATTGGCATTTGGTGGTGTGGCCGTGCTGGTGGCTGCCGCCCAAGGTGGTGCATGGCTGACGCGTGCCGCCTTTCGCCCAATTGACGTGATTGCACGCACGGCACAGAGTATCGTGAGTGCTGCCGACTTGCGTCGCCGTGTCCCCGTTCCTGCAGTGCAAGACGAATTACAGCTGCTCACCGTTACCGTCAATGATCTCCTCGAACGTATCGAGCAGCTCTTTGAAACACAGCGACGCTTTTTGGCGGATGCCTCGCATGAGCTACGCACTCCGCTGGCTGCGATGAAGGGAAACATCGAAATCCTGCAACGTGGTGCGATGCGTGACCCCGAGCTCCTCGATGAATCTCTCGTTGATATGCAACGCGAATCCGAACGCCTGATTCGGCTCGTCAACGATTTGTTGATGCTCGCTCGCAACGAAGCAGCCGCAGGGATGCGATTCGAGTTAGTTGATTTGGCCACACTGCTCCTCGAAATCACCCGTGAACTCAAACCGTTGTCACAGGCGACTACCCTCAATTTGGTGGTGCATACGGCAGTCATGGTCAATGGTGATCGCGATCGGCTCAAACAGGCCATTCTCAACATCTGTATCAATGCGCTCCAACATACCCCCGATGGCGGTACGATTACATGCACGTTGCGTCGTGTTGATTCTGTTGCCCACATTGCCATTAGCGACACGGGTGTCGGTATCAATGCCGCGGATATTCCTCATCTCTTCGAACGGTTTTATCGAGCCGATCGCTCGCGTACACGTGCCATCACGGGTGGTGGTGCTGGGTTGGGCTTGGCCATCGTAAAATACATCGTTGATGCACATGCAGGTACGGTGACCGTGAATTCGACGGTTGGCGTGGGGACAACCTTTACCTTGGCGATTCCTTGCCTCACCGATGTGGATGTTGGCGACGATGAGTAGAACGGAGTGACCAATGCGGGTCCTCACCATCAGTGACGAAGTCGTACCACTCGTCTATAGTTTGCAAGTCAAAGAGCGCTTTGCCGATGTGGCAGTGATTTTTGGGTGTGGCGATTTACCCTACTACTACATCGAATTTGTCATGACAATGCTCGATGTGCCATGCTTCTACGTGATGGGCAACCATGACCACGATGAACTCACCGGTAGCGGTGAAGTGTTGACTGGCCCGCGGGGATGTGTCTGCATTGATGATGATGTGGTGTGCGTGAATGGCCTGTTGGTGGCTGGAATCGGTGGCTCGCTACGCTACAACACCAGCCGTGGTCCACAGTATACCGAGTGGCAGATGACACAACGTGCGTGGATACTCGCCTGCAAAATTTGGTGGATGCAGCTCCGCACCGGCCGGCGCTTGGATGTCATGCTCACGCATGCGCCGCTCGCAGGTATCCACGATGCCGAAGACCGCCCCCATCGCGGTGTCAAGGTGTTCCATACGCTCCAACGCTGGTTTCGCCCCCGCTACTGGATCCACGGGCATGTGCATCGCTCGTATTCGTATGGCATCGCCACAGAAACGCTCTACAACGACACCCTGATTCTCAATACTGCCGGGTATCGCCATATGACGCTCGATCGCTAGCAACGTGATTTGTGTACCGAAGTGTGGGGATTTCTGTTATATTGTACTTGATTTCACAAAGGCAATGTCGCCATCGTTTCAGATGGGATTACTGATATGACTGACCAAAACACGTCTGGTAACAACACGTTCATCCAACACATCACCCGTGCGCATTTCGAAGATGCCCGTCGCCGCGAATGGCTGGCTGCCTTACGCGATGCCCTGAGCCGCTCGCCACACGAGCTTCTCGCACTCGAAGAAGTACGCAATCGCCTGCAGATTCGTGGACAGCGTCACCTCGGATTGATGACCGTACCGCTCGACAAGATTATTGGTAGCGAAGGGCGCTACACCGATTTTGACCGACATTTTTTACCACGGAGCGACCACGTACGTGAGCGTTGGATGAATGTGGATCGCGCCAACCACCTCTACATCGATCTGCCACCGGTGGATCTCTACAAAATCGGTGATGTCTATTTTGTCCGTGATGGCAATCATCGTGTCTCTGTGGCACGCCAACAGGGTCAAACCGAGATTGATGCCAACGTGGATGAATTATTCACCGATGTGCCCGTGGATGCTTCGCTGACGAGTGATGATTTACTCATCAAAGAAGAATACGCAGACTTTTTGGAGTGGACCAAACTGCAACAGCTTCGACCACAACAGCGTATCGAATTTTCAGAACAGGGTGGATATCTCGAGTTGATTCGCCATATCAACGGGCATCGCTACTTCATGGGGCAAGCGCTTCAACGTCCCGTGGACAGCGATGAAGCAGTGGTGAACTGGTACGACACCGTCTACATGCCGGTAATTGAATGTATCCGCAGTCGTGGCACGCTACAGCATTTCCCGGGGCGTACCGAAGCCGACCTCTACCGCTGGGTGATGGAGCATCGTTGGTACATGCTTCAAGAGGCGGGTGGTACCGATCCAGGGCCCGACGTGGCCATCGCACATTTCGTCGAGAATTACGGTACTGCCAACTGGTTTGCACAACTGGCACGGCGCATCGGCGAGCTGTTCTAGCCGGGTTCATGCGCGTCACCGTGCCAGTTTGCATGGATTATTTATATGGTCATCCCTGATACCACGTGCAATGTTGGGAAATCTGCTTCGGTGCGGTCTGCCCCCACCACCACGTTGCGCCCGATAGTGCATCCATCCGGGATGCGTGCGTTCTTTCCGATAATCGAAATGCCCGTGTTCACTTTATCGGGCTGTTTGACATTGGCGTGAGTCAGGTCGTCGCCATGGCCAACGAGTGCATTCGCCCCGATGACCACTTGCTTGTCTACGATGACCTTGTCGAGCATGGTACCCGGCCCTATCCACGTATCCGTCATCACCACACTATCGCGAATCACGGCACCTGGTGCCACGTAGACTCCCGGTGACAACACCGAGCGCTCTACGGTGCCGTGCACCGTGCACCCGTTACAGATCATGCTCTGGCTCACTACTGCCTGTGAACCGATTTTTGCAGGAGGACGCTCTTCGCTACGCGTGTGGAGCACCCACGACGGGTCATACAAGTTGAGCGAATTCGACGGGTCGAGGAGCTCCATGCTGGTACGCCAGTACGAATCAATGGTCCCCACATCCACCCAATATCCGGCGAATGGATAGGCGAACACGCGGTCATTGGCGACCATGGCTGGGATGACATGCTTGCCGAAGTCGGTACGTGCCACGCCGTTGTCGAGGGTGGTCAACCCTTTGATGAGTGCATCCGCATTAAAGACGTAGATGCCCATGCTCGCAAGTGTGCCTTTGTCGCGCTTTTTGGGCTTCTCGGTGAACTCACGCACCTGCATGGCATCATCAACGGTCATAATACCGAAGCGATCGGTTTCTTCGAGGGGCACATGCATCACACCAACAGTGAGATCGGCCGCCTGTTGCTGGTGGAATGCAATCATCGGCGCATAGTCCATCTTGTAGATGTGGTCGCCCGATAAAATCACCACAATGTCGGCACGGCGTTCGCGGATATAGTTGATGTTTTGGAGCACGGCATCAGACGTCCCCTGATACCACCCTTCTTCGTTGCGCCCCTGGTATGGCTGCAAGAGCTGTACCCCACCATGACTGCGATCGAGGTCCCACGGTTTACCGTTGCCGATATGGGAATTGAGTGAGTGTGGCTGATACTGGGTGAGTACAGCCACGTCAAAAATGCCCGAATTCACACAGTTGGAGAGAGGGAAATCAATGATACGGAATTTTCCAGCGAACGGTACCGACGGCTTCGCACGTTTTTCCGACAATACACTCAAGCGTGCCCCTTCGCCACCTGCCATGATGAGTGCTACTATACGCATACGTTGACCCCTTTCGGCTTATGCTTGGCCACGAATTGTTTGCATCACCTGGGGAAAGAGTGTCCCGTTGGTGGAAATAGCACCACCACCATAAATCGTGGTTACGCCATCCCAATCGGTAAAGGTGCCACCGGCTTCTTGGATAATCGGCACAAGTGCAGCACAATCCCAGGGACTCATCACTGCATCGAGCATCACGTCTATGCGTCCCGTGGCTACTAGGATGTGCCCATAGGCATCGCCCCAGCCACGGAGCATGCGCGCCTGTGCGCTCAGGCGCGCAAAGGCGGCCTCACGCCCATATTCGTGCATGTGACGCACATCGGTCGTAGAAATGACGGCATCACTGAGTGTGGCAGTGCGACTGACATGCGCCACTCGTCCATTCCACAAACAGCCCTGCCCGTGGGCGGCGGTTAGCATTTCACCGAGGGGTGGGATAGCCACTGCCCCTACAACGGGCACACCGTCGCGCTCGAGCCCCACCAACACGGCATACATGGGTACCCCGGCAACAAACGATTTGGTGCCATCAATGGGATCAAGAATCCAGCGAAAGGATGCACCGGGGCGTGTTTCGCCTTCTTCCTCTCCCAAAATGCTGTGATGTGGATAGCGTGCTTCGATGAGTTGGCGCATCAACCGTTCTGATTCACGGTCGGCAATCGTGACCGGTGAATTATCCGCTTTGAGTTCGGCGACCACATTGGTCTGGAAATGCCGCATGGTGACGCGTCCCGCATTCCACGCCAATTCGGTTGCAAACTCACGCAACGTGTGTAAATCTTCGTGTGCCATGCGAGCTCCTTTTGCCCCAATCAGGCTGACTGAAATGCGGTTGTCAACACGTCGAGCAATCGTTCGTGCTGACTCGGTGTCCCCACACTAATACGTATGGTGTCACGTAATCGTGGTTTGGGAAAATAACGAATCAATACCCCGTGTTTGCGCAGTACATCACGTACCTGTTCTGCGGGCACAGGAGTGCGTACCAGCACAAAATTAGCAACACTCGGATAGACGGCGCACCCCATGCTGGTCAGTTGGTGCACGAGACTATCACGGTCGTGGATGATTTTGTTGATTACCGGTTGCATGGACGCAAAATCCTGGATGGCGGCAGTGGCTGCCACTTGGGCGGCCACATTCACGGTGTAGGGTTGTTTGATTTTGCGGATTTGTGTGGCCAGTGTTTCGTGCATGACCCCGTATCCAACGCGTAACCCGGCCAAGCCTGCCCATTTGCTGAACGTGCGCAGGATGACCAGATTGGGATGCTGGTCAATGGCATCCAAGAATGTCACACCACTAAATTCGGCGTAGGCTTCGTCTGCCACCACAATCAACGGTAATGCGAGCAACGCATTCAATTCTGCACGTGTGAGTGGGTTGCCGGTAGGGTTATTGGGCGCCGCCACAAAGATGATTTTGGCGTTGTGCGTGGTAATTGCACTCCGGATGGCATCAATGTCGAGATTGAAGTGGGCATCACGTGGCACATCGATGATGCGTCCTTGACACAAATTCGTGCCGTACGCATACATGCCAAAGGTGGGTGACGCATCAATTACCGCACTCCCAGGCGTAATGGTAGCGCGCAACAACACATCAATTAATTCGTCTGATCCATTGCCACACAGGATGCGTGCTGGCGATTGACCGAGGTGGTGTGCAATGGCCTGTGTCAACAGCGTATTGTCAGGGTCAGGATAGATGGCAACCATGTCGCGCGCTCCTGCGCTGGTGGCCAGCTGTGCCAGGGCCATGCGAGTCGCATCGGTGGGTCCATACGGATTTTCGTTGGCATCGAGTTTGACCAACTGGTCTGGTGTGAGCCCTAATTGTCGTGCAAGCACATCGAGGGGAACGATGGGTGTATATGGCGCAAATGTGGCCAAATCGCTACGAAGCAAGGCGGAAATATCGCTGGTCATGGTCTAGAATCTCATGTGGTCGCGTATAGCGCTATCATACCACACCCCGTCAGCGCTGTGGCATGATGGTGGTTTGCGTGTATACTACCAACAATGCAATGTTGCTCAGTGATACGGAGTTGAGGTGTTATGACCAGCAATCGCCCGCGCATTTCGGCGTTTTTCCCGGCCTACAATGATGGTGGCACTATTGGCAGTTTGGTCGTTACCACACTCCAAACACTTGCCGAAGTCAGCGATGACTACGAGGTGATTGTCATCGAAAACGGGAGTACCGATTACACGGTGCAGGTGCTCAAGGAGCTGGCAGAACAGTACGACCACTTTCGCTACCAAGCACATGCAGCACCACTCGGATACGGTGGTGCGTTACGCGCCGGTTTTGCGGAATGTACCAAGGACTTCATCTTTTACACCGATGGTGATGCCCAGTACGACCCACGTGAAATCACGCTCCTCTTGGCGGCCATGCATGACGGTATTGATGTGGTCAACGGCTACAAAATCGATCGCAGTGATCCATTCCACCGCAAAATTATCGGGCGCGTCTACCACCACACCGTCAAACTCATGTTTGGCTTCAAATTACGCGATGTGGACTGTGACTTCCGCTTGATTCGCCGTAACGCCATGCACGACATCACCCTCGAATCAGACAGTGGGACGATTTGTCTGGAGTTGGTGAAAAAGTTGCAGGATGCGGGTAAAGTCTTCGCCGAAGTGCCGGTTCATCACTACCATCGCACCTACGGCCAAAGCCAATTTTTCAACTTTCCCCGTATCTGGCGTACACTCGTACAACTCATCCAGTTGTGGGTCAAGCTCATCATCTTGCGTCGTGCGTAGTCTGCTTGGCACTCTGTTCTTGCACGATGAACGGGGGGAACTGACATTCACCCTCGTTCCACATGCCGTACAGATTGCCGCGTGCCGCGTCGCGGAGCGCCAGATACAGTTCGAACCCCTCGAACGATTGTTCCTTGAGCACGGCGTAGCCCGATGCAATCAGGTCTAACGCCACGTCAATGTTGTCGTGTCTGTTGACTTGTGCTATCACCGTACCCGGGTTATTTGGGTCATTTTGAATCACGTTCAAGGTAAACGTGGCTGCCGGGTTGCTCGTGAGCAACCGCAGCCGGTCTCCGACGATGTTGTTGCATGTCGGGTTCCCCAGATCTGCCGTGTAAATGCCTGCCAACATCACGTCTACTTGATGGGTATCCGTGCTCGCGCGCAACATGTACGGGATGTCGTGCGGGATAATTCTAACCGTGTATAATCCAGGCTGCGTCAGGTCCATGTCGTTGCTGAGTTGGGTTATTGGCTCGATCATCGGCAGCGACAACTCACCACCGTCCACACTGCCACCACCGTCTACACTGCCACCACCGTCCACACTGCCACCACCGTCCACACTGCCACCACCGTCCACACTGCCACCACCGTCCACACTGCCACCACCGTCCACGCTGCCACCACCGTCCACACTGCCACCACCGTCCACACTGCCACCACCGTCCATTCCATCAGGATTAGGGTAGGCTGGTGCATCCGGGGTGAGGGCGGGTGGGTATGCAGTCGCTTGTTCGTTTGTTGCCGCTGGGAGGGATGCTTGGCACCCCGTCATGACTACCAGCCACACCAGAATGGCGAGAGTGAGTGTATAAGTACGCATGCACTATTCCTTGTTTTGGGCATTACGTGTGGCACGTTGCAGGATGTCACAGGCTGCTAGTCCATCATACATTGTGACGCGTGGTGTCGCCTGTCCGGTCACACATGCGGCCATGTGGGCGACTTCACGCGTGAAGCGATCTTCATCGGTGACTTCAATCAATTGCGTTTTGCCATTGGCATCACCGTGCGTCAACTGCATTGTAGCGTAATCCATGCTCAGGTATCCCGCAGTACCGTTGACGGTTACTACCCATTCCCCGGGCGGAGTTCGCCAACTCGCCTCGATTACACCAATGATACCGGTCTGGCTGATGAGTGTGATGACTGCCGTGTCCTCGACACGCAGGGCGGGGCCGAGTGCCGTGCTTCGGGTCACCGCACGTGCCTGTACCTGTGTTGCATCACCGATGAGATGTCGAAACAGGTCTACCGAATGCACACACGTGTCTACCATCACCCCGCCACCCGCAAGTGCGGGATCACTGAACCAGCGTTGTTCGGGGTGAGGCATATGCCCAATGAAGCGATTGCGAAACATGATTACGTCACCAATCAGTCCTGCGTCAATCTGTGCTTTCATGACTTCGATGTGTGGCTGGAAGCGATGACAAAACCCAACGCTGAGGATGCGATTGGCCTGTTGAGCGGCAGCAATCATGGCATGGCATTCAGCGGTGGTGATAGCCAGTGGCTTTTCACACAGCACGTGAATCCCATGCTGGAGTGCCGCAATACTCAACGATGCATGCAATGCCGGTGGCGTACAAATGCTCACGATATCGAGCTGTGCCGTACGATACATCGTCTCCGCATCGGTGTAGACGCTGGCCTCGCTCTGCGCTGCCAAACTCTGTGCAAGGGTGTCCACACTATCACAGACGGCCACGGGGCGATACCCTGCAGCCAGCCATGCATTCATGTGTGTGCGCCCAAACAATCCCCCCGTGGTGCGGCTGGCGCGTGGCCCTGCAAAAAAGCTCACTGCTTCGGCGATATCTTCGGGGCGCACGTTGATTTTGAGTACCGTACGCGCCTTGTAGAAATCTTCCAATTCTTCGGGCTTGATGCCATACCCAGCGGCACGGGCCGCACGCCACCCTGCGTCCCAAATCCCACTTCCCTCAAGCACTGCGTCGGGGAGCACCGTGTTGACGCGAATCCCCAGCGCGCCGCCTTCTTCGGCCAGACAGCGTGCCATGTGCAGTTCGGCGGCTTTGGCGGCGCTATACGCCACATTGCCCTTGCTGGCCATCACGCTGTTTTTGCTGGCGATGACGATGAGCGAGCCGCCCACCTTTTGCTGCTGCCAAATCTTGAAGGCCTCACGCGAGATGAGAAAGTAGCCCTTGCCCAACACGCCCAGCATGCGGTCCCAATCGTCGCTGGTCGTCTCGGTTACCGGTTTGGCAATGGCAAACCCGGCATTGTTGACCACGATATCCACGCCACCAAAGGCCAAAATCACCTGTTGCATGGCCGCAATCACCGCCTGTTCATTGGTTACATCGCAGTGCACGGCGATGGCACGGCGCATCTTGTAGGTGTCATTCAGCTCTTTGGCGACTGTCTCGGCGCCAGCCAAATTAATGTCGAAAATCGCAATATGGGCGCCATCAGCGGCCAGACGCCGTGCCGTGGCCCGCCCAATCCCACTCGCCGCACCGGTGACAACCGCCACTTTGCCGGCCAGCTCACGCGGCGCCGGTTTGAGTTTGAGTTTGTACTGCTCGAGTGGCCAGTATTCGATGGCAAAGGCTTCGGCGGCACTCAGACTCGTATAGGTGCCTACCGCCATACTGCCGCCAATCACGGCGATGGCGCGCTGGTAGAGCTGGTTGCTCACATCCGCACCTTGGGCATCGGCACCGGCGGTGACCATGCCCAGTCCGGGGATGAGTGTGATACGCGGGAACGGATTCATCATCACGTCGTCGCTACTTTTATGCGCATCAAAATACGCCGTATAGGCCTGCGCATACTGCGCCACACTGCTCGTCACCGCCTGTTTGAGCGCATCGAGACCCTGGCTGGGGTGCCACTCCACAAACAACGGCAAGCGCTTGGTGTGCACCAAGTGGTCGGGACAGGCGGCTCCCACCTGCGTGAATTGCGCCGCTCCTGCGCTCCCAATGAACTCGAGCACCGCGTCGCTACTATCAATCTGGAGAATCTGGCTGCCCTGCTGGCTGAGTGCCCCGCGCAACGTTGGCAACACGCTACTCCAGGCGGCATCGCGCTCATTGGCGGGCAGGGCTGGAACCGCCGCCCCCGCAAAGATGCGTCGCCCGTTGCGCGTGCTGGCAATGAATTCCTCGGCCTCGTTGAGGACGTGTATGGTGTGCGTGTAGCTTTCAACACTCGTGTTGCCCCACACCGTCAAGCCGTGTTTGCCCATCACTACCAGGTCGGCCTTGGGGTTGTTGCGTACTCCCTCGCCGATTTGTTTGCTCAACGTGAAGCCGGGCCGAATATAGTCAACCCACACCATGCGCTGGCCCCAGAGCCGCTCGCACAACGCACGCCCATCGGCGGCACAAGCCAGACTAATCACCGCATCAGGGTGGGTGTGGTCAACGTGGGGTGCCGGGATAAAGGCGTGGAGTAGTGTTTCAATAGATTGACGTGGCCGATCCGGCAAAAAAACGCTACGGTTGAGGTATGCCACCATCTCTTCGTCGCTCATTGTGGTGCGAGAGATGAGTGGGGTCATATCTGGCATGCGTAACGCCGCAAAGCCTGATTCGCCGATGGTCGCGACGTCGCTCCCTGATCCCTTGACCCACAGTACCTGTACTTCGCGGTCGGCATGGTCGCGTTCGATGGTTTTGGCGCTGGTGTTGCCACCATAAATATTCACCACGGTGCGGTCGCTGCCCAGCAAGCGGCTCCGGTAGACAAGACCATCAAGTGCCGGCATGGCGGCGGCATCACTCGCATTCCATCGGTTCTGTGGCATGGTAGGCTCTCCATCATCTGCACGATATATGCAAACTATAGCATTATTTGTTGGGTGTCGTTGTGGAGTTGTCTGGCGACACACCATACACGTTGCGCAGATTGCGCGTACCGTAGACATCTCTGCGTGAGGAAGAAACACGCACGCAGCGTGCACAGAGACGCCGAGATGGCGGTGGACGTGCACGAGGAGTATCAGGCAGGTATTATAGGAAAATATTGACAATATATCCCATACCACGTATCATCATCAAACTCACTTCTGTATATGAAAGGAAGACGTGTATGACGATGCAAACGCCATGGTACGAAAAAACCGTATGGATTGTGGTGTGGTGTATTTTTGTGTGGCCCGTTGGCTTGTATGGTATGTGGAAAAGTAGTCGTGCATTGGTCTGGAAAATCGTTGTAACACTCGCCGTTGTGGCACCGTATGCGATTTCGTTGTTGACATCATTGTTTACCCAAACGGTTGCTCAGTAATCACCCTTGTTACGCATCCCGGTTGTATGGCTTGCCCTGCTCCCGGGATGCGTGATTTTTGTGACTACCTGTGCGATATTCTCGTAACACAGTGCCACATCCATCGCATCCATTCCGTATGCGTAGTGCATGCCCATGCAACAGCACTCTATGCCAGCGTTTCTCTCGTATAATACCCATGCACCGCATACAAAGGAGTCTGTCATGTTGCACTACCGCTCGATGCCCACCTACATGGCACAAAACGCCCCCACTGCACTCAAACCGGCCACCTATGAAGCCCGTCTAGCCGCACTCAAAAGTGCTGCTGGCTGTGACTGGGTGGTGGTCTACGGCGACCGCGAGCATGCCGCCGATATTACCTTTCTGAGCAATTTTGACCCACGCTTCGAAGAAGCCATTCTCGTGCTAGGTGCCACCAATCACATCATCGTCGGCAACGAGGGGCTCGGCTATGTGCCCATGCTGGGCACGCAATTCACCGTCCACCTCAGTCAGAGTCTTGGTTTGATGGGGCAGGACCGCACGCGCAATCCGCGCCTGAGTGCAGTCCTGCATACCATTGGCGTGCGAGCCGGCCAACGAGTCGGTGTGGTCGGGTGGAAATACCTCGAGCCCATCGAACAAGACGACGACCAGCCCGCCTACGTGCCTGCCATGCTGCTCCGCGCTATCCAATCGGCAGCAGGTGGCGATGTCACGGTACGCGATGTGACCCACTGTATGAGCCACCCCGTGCACGGCTTGCGTGCACACAACGAAGCCGCCCAAATCGCCATTTTTGCCTGGGGAGCTCAACGTGCTGCCTTGGCTGTTGATCGCATTGTACGTGGCGTGCGCCCCGGTATGAGCGAGCACCAAGCGTTGGCGTTGATGCAATACGAGGGTGACCCGATGACCTGTCACCCCATGATGTCGGGTGATCCCAAACAGGTGCTCGGCTTGCGCTCACCGAGTCCACGGTTGCTCCAGATGCGCGATGCAGTGACGACTGCCATCGGCTTTCGGGGTGGGTTGTGTTGCCGTGCTGGTGTGCTCAGTGATACCGTGGATTCGAGCTACTTTACCAACTACGTTGAGCCCTACATGCAGACACAGATGCTGTGGTACGAATCCTTGCATATCGGCATGAGTGGTGGTGAAATCCACCGTCGTGTGATGCAACGCCTGGCCACGGCACCCTTTAAACCGTCGCTTAATCCGGGGCATCTGGGGAGCATCGATGAGTGGAGCCATACACCCATCCGCCCTGATTCCGACGATCCCATCCGCTCAGGGCAGCTCATCCAATGCGATATCATCCCTGACACCACGCCGGCGGGTACCCGCCCTCAACTGCGAAGACACCGTGGCAATTGCCGATGCGCCACTTCGCGCCGAACTGGCCACCATCGCTCCCGATGTGTGGCAAGCCATTCGGGCGCGTCGTGAATACCTGCGCACCGCCATTGGGATTATCTTGCCCGAGGAAGTGTTGCCCCTCTCGCTGGCCAATGCCCGCTATGCACCAGCCTGGCTCCAGCCCGATTTGGTGTGGGTCAAGGAATAAATCACACGGCGCGTATGGGGATTTGCCCCCATA
>JBEANH010000096.1:0-8960 GCA_041165505.1 Chloroflexota bacterium
CTCTACGCCCGCGAACACGCCGCCATGGGTATCAGTGGCGCGCGTGCCAAACTGGTCGAAGCCCAGGAATGGGACTTGGCGCCGGTGCTGCGTGCTGGCGGCGCGCTGGTCTTCCCGCATGCAGGTGTGGCCGAATGCGCCAAACAAATCGCCGCCTGTATCAATGCCTGTATCAACAGCGGTGCCGACACGGTGCTGGTGTTGAGTGTGCTACATTCCTTTACGGATGAAATGGAGCAGGCCCGGCGGCGTGTAGCTGCCGGTGGCGACCCATCCACTGACCGCATCTGGGGCATCCAAGGCCCCGGTCTGACCCGTGGCACCGAATGGGCGTATGACCATGCCCTGTTTGAATGGCGCTATTTGTGGGAAGTTGCGGCCAATTATTACGGCAAAAAAATGCCCCGTGTCATCGAGCGCTACCCGTGGCTGGCCGGTGGTAAACCGACGGCGCTGCCCGGCTACGACGAAGTGGCCGAGATTGCCAAAAACGCCGTGGTCGTCTCCACTGCCGACATGTTTCACCATGGCATCGGCTACGGCACACCGGTGGATCAGTCGTTTTTCCCCGAAAAAGGTGGCCTCGACCTGGCACGCCGCACCATCATGGCCGGTGCAGAAATGTTGGCACGTGGTGATTACGCCGGCTACAACCAGCACTGTGTTGATGCCAAAAGCGACCACCGTGATGCCGGGCAAGTGATGCGCGCCATCCAGGGACCGATGCGCCCCGAGATCGTGGATATTATCGCCAGCGATGCCGCCGCCCTCTACAACGCCCCCGACCCCACCTGGGTGGCAGGCACATTGGTGGCTTGGCACAAAGAGGTCTAAAAGGAGTTATTCATGGCGACTGTCAAACTTGCTGCCCGTGTCACCTGGCTGGCAGTGGGCGATATCAAGGGCACACTAGTGACGCGCCCCGTGCCTGCCATCACCCTCGACTGGGCGGGTGTGGTGGGCGATAGTCATGCCGGGCCAACGCGTCGCGCCGATGTGCGCGTGCCCCACTATCCGCGCGGCAGCGAAATCCGCAACGAGCGTCAGGTCACCGTGGTGGCTGCCGACGAGCTAGCCGCTACCGCCGAAACGCTGGAGTTGCCCGAAATCCGCCCCGAGTGGCTGGGTGCCAACATGATGCTGGCGGGTATCCCGCATCTGACGCTGTTGCCCCCGGCGACACGTCTGATTTTTGCATCGGGGGCGGCACTGGTGGTGGATTGGGAAAACCAGCCGTGTACGGGTCCTGGGCGCGTGATTGCACAGCAGTACCACGATGACAGCTTGACATCACGCTTCGTCAAAGCCGCCCTGCAAAAACGCGGCTTCACGGCCTGGGTCGAACGCACCGGCGCCATCGCCGTCGGCGATGCGGTGACCGTCGTCATCCCACCCCAACCGCGCTGGCCAGGTCTGTAGCACGAGGACGCTTGTTATGCCCATTGACACCATCATCCGCGCGCCGCTCTACAGCCGCAGTACGGGCTTTGTCAGTGACGGTGCCTGTGCCATTGCCGCCGGTACCATTGTGGCGGTGGGGAGCGCAGCACACGTCATGCCGCTGGCCAGTGCCACCACAAAAATAGTGCGCTATGCCGATGACCAGCTCCTGTTGCCCGGGTTCGTGGATAGCCATCAGCATTTTTTGTCGTATGTACGTAGCCGTGAATCGCGCTTGTCGTTGTGGCAGGTGACGTCGTTTGCCCAGCTACGCGACACGTTGCAATTGGCTGCCGACCGGGGTGATGGCACGCACTGGGTGATTGGGGTGGGCTACGACCAGGGGCGTCTGCACGAACAACGCCACCCCACCTTGGCTGAACTGGATGCCATGCTCCCCGACATCCCTGCCGTGATTATTCGGGCCTGTAGCCATATTGCACTGGTGAATTCGGCGGCGCTGGCGCGTGCGGGCGTGACTGTAGCTACTGCCGACCCGGCGGGTGGGCGCATTGGCCGTAGTGCTGACGGCGCACTCACGGGCATCCTCGAAGAGTCGGCCATGCAGCTGGTGATGCAGCATGCCACACCCGCCCCGGTGGATTGGCAGGGTGGGATTGGGCGCGCCGCCCGTGAATACCATGCCCGTGGCATTACCGCTATCGGCGAAGCCGCAATCGGTCACATCAACGGCCTGACTGATTTGACACTGATGCAGACCGCCCAAGCCGAGGGACGGTTGCCGCTACGGGTGCACTACATGGGCTACGGCGCTGTGGCACAGGCTTGGCTACAGGGTGATGCGCTGGTGCCTACGACGGCGTGGCAACGGGCGGCCTATATCAAATATTTCATTGACGGCACACTCGGGGGCGGTAGCGCCTGGGTGAGTCAAGGCTACCGCGACGAAGCGCACAATACGGGATTCCCGCTCTACACAGACGCTGCCCTCTATGACGCCATCGCCACCGCCCATCAGCGTGGCTACGACGTGGCTATTCATGCCATCGGCGATCGGGCGGTGGAGCAGGCCTTGCGCATGTATGCGCAGGTGTTGACGGCACAGCCGCGGGCCACGCATCGCCATCGTCTCGAGCATGTGGAAAGCACGCGTCCCGAATTATGGCCGATTCTGGCATCCTATGGCATCATCGCGGGCGTACAACCGGTATTTATGTGGTTCGAAGAAAGCGATATTTCGCGCCTACCCGATGCACTCTTGCCCTATGCCCACCCGTGGGCCAGTATTGTGCGGCACGGGGGGCGCGTGGCGTTTGGCAGCGATAATCCGGTGGTGCCTGATTTTGCACCGGTGCTGGGGATTGCGGCGGCCACCACGCGCCAAAACTACCACGGCCAGACATTTGGGGCGCATGAGGCCGTGGCGTGGCAGGTGGCACTCGATGCCTATACGGTGGATGCCGCCTATGCGCTCCATGCCGAGCAAGAGTACGGCGATTTGCGCGTGGGACTCAACGCGGATTTGGTGGTGCTCGATGGTGGGCATCCCGCATTGCCGTGGCCTGCACGCACGGTGCAGGCGACCTGGGTGGCTGGGGCATGCGTCTATCAACGATAGTAAACGGTGCTAATAGTTCGCTAATACAGTGCATATACAACGCAAATAGTGCGTATATACGTTTCTAATGAAGCGCACGCTATAGTAAAGACAAGGTAATCGCCCTACCGGAACGACCGGTAGCAACGAACGAGGAGTACTTGTCATGACTATCTACACTGTTGCCGACATGCTGATGCACAACGCCATTCGCCCCGTGAGCACGGGTGCCATCGAGGTCAGCGAGGATGCCAGCGGCTATACCGTCAAAATGGTGGCCCCCGGCATCGCCCCCGAGCAGTTCGAGTTGACGTTGACGGGGCGCACGCTCACCATCAAGGGCGAAGCCACCAGCGAGGAGCACAAGCAGGATGAGCGCCGCCATGTGCGTGAGTTTGCCGTGAGTGCCGTTGCCCGCCGCATCGAGTTCCCACTGCCCGTGGATGGTGACGCCATCAGCGCCCAGAGTACCCACGGGATTCTGACCGTGCGTGTGCCCAAGTCGCCCAGCGCCCAACCCAAGCGCATCGCCGTCAATGCCCCTGCGCAGATTAGCGAATAAGTGATGCCCGTGCGTGAATCACCTCCGCATCGTAGAGGTGTGGATATAGATACCACCACCCACTGGATACGCAGTGGGTGGTGGTCGTTTGTCAATATGACAATGCCTACGCCAATCGAGGTCATACTATTGATACGCCCTTGCGCCAAAAATGCTCCCTCAAGCGAGATTTTTAATACCATATCGCCCGCACTGCGATTTGGCAGCATGAATTCTGTCGTAGGAGCGTCATTTTATGGCATCTCACGCATCATGTATGACGCGCCTTGTCGGGATGGACGCCAGGCCGCTCGTAGGGGCGAATACCATTCGCCCGGGCAATATTGGAAAAGCCATTGTTATGCTCCGTGAATTTGGCGTAGGTATTGGTATGTGCCACAATTTTATATACCGTGCAACTTTTTTTATGGATGCAACGTAAATAACAGTGGTCGGTAATACTGATATTTACAATAAAGGAATAACCTCATGTATCGTTGGACGAATCTGTTTTTGGGTGCATCATTGATTCTGAATCTGATTTTGTTGAGCAATATGCAGGAGCGGCAGTTGCCGAGCTGGATGACGTGGGCGTCGGGCATTGTGCGCATGCAGCCGAATGAAACGTTGGTGTGTAGTGAGACGCAGGCACCGATTAAAGTCATTGAAAAAGAAACCGTGGTGCGGCAGATCCGTGACATGAATGACTGGCTAGCACAAGAGGCGACAATTACTACGTCGGTGTCGCCATCGAACCCTGAGCAGGAAGTGTGGTGGAAAGCACCGTTTGTAGGACAGACGGTGACGGTGCACATGTCTGCCAAAGTGATGGCCGGTGTGGCGATGGACGACATATCCACAAATGGCGTCGAGATTAGTGCGGATGGGACGCGGGTGACGATTACCTTGCCAGATACTCAGCTGTATGCGCCGCAAATTGATGAGAATTATACGTATGCGAGTGTAGATTCGGCCGGCATGTTTGTGTCGAACAAAGATATGTCGTTGACGGAGCGAGGGCGTGCTGAGGCAGTGCAAAAAATCACGGCGCAAGCCTGTGAAATCGGCTTGTTGCAGGATGCAGCCGATCAGACACGGGTGAATGTGAGCAAGTTTGTCAAAGCGTTGAATCCAAACATCCAAACGGTTGATGTGACAGTCAATGCGGGCACATGCCCGGTATCACAGTAGATATTGAAAGAGAGCACCACGATGATGAATTTTTTGAAGAATGTGGTTTGGGTTGCGGTCGTGTTGGCAGTGGGGATTTTCATCTTGCGCATGCCGGCGGCCAGCGGTATCCGTAGTCTGGTATTGGCAGAACCAGTGGCAGTCGTACAGAGTGCAGTGCCCACCCCCACACTGGTGCCCGCAACCAGCACGGTGGAGCCGACAGGGACGGCGACGGCCATCCCGACGGCCACCAAGACACCCATGCCGACGCTGACGCCCACGGCGACGCGCTACGTGGTACAGGTATCGGCGGTGGAGCGTGCTGTTATTGCCAAAAAAGAGTTGACAACGTACACGTCCGTACAAGACGTTACCTTAATGTATAAAAAAGAGCAGACGTGGAAATTCATTAATAATGCGCAAGAATATGAGTATTTTGCAATTTACCATGTAGACGCAAAGTTTAACTTAGAGTTGATGGATGTGCAGGTTGATAGCAAGACGAACAAGATAACAATAACGATGCCTGCACCGTTCCTCGATACACCAAAATTGGTGCCGAGTTCTGTACGACATACATACAAACCAGACCAATCAGAATGGAGACATCTAATCGTTGACTCGGAAGAAACAGAATGGGTAAAGGTAGCGCAAATTCAGGCATTAAAAGAAGCTCGTATTCAAGCATGTGGTGATGGGTTATTGAATAAGGCTACCAGTGAAGTTATCTATGTTATCAAAGACCTCGTCCTCAACATTGATCCGCGCATCAACACGCGCGATATCACGGTGAATGTACCCGCTGGTACGTGCACCAAATAGCACACCAAAAGCGACACCCCCCAGCGCTGCAACACACAGCGCTGGGGGTGTCGTTGTTAACGGGGGCGATTGGCGATGGCATGCGCGATAATAGCCGTCGCGTCAGCGAGCTCGGCGCCGGTGAGGGTGAGGCGTGGGGCGCGTACGCGGCTGTTGCCCATGCCCACCATTTCTTGGCTGAGTTTGATGAGCTGCACGAATTTGGTGACGGTGTCGAGGCGCAAAAGGGGCAAAAACCAGTGGTACAAGGCGTCGAGTTTGGTGCGGTCACCGCCGCCGTTGGCGACGGCGATGGCCTCGTTGAAGAGCGCCACCGACTCGTGCGGGAACGAGTTGACCAAGCCGGCAATCCAGCCGGTGACGCCCACGTTGATGCCTTCGACAATCAGGTCGTCAACGCCCATCAGCAGCTCGAGGCGTTGGCCGATGAGGGCGCGGATGGCGTGGATACGGCGCACATCGGCGCTGGACTCCTTGACGGCCACGAGTGAGGGGCATTCACTGGCTAGCTCGGCGATGTGCGTGGGAGTAAAGTCGGTTTTGTAGGCGGGTGGGTTGTTGTAGAGCATGACGGGTAGCGACGTGGCGTTGATGACGGCTACGAGGTGGGCTTTCATTTCGCGCCAATCGGTGGAATAGACGTAGGGAGGCAGCACCATCAAGCCGCCACAACCGACAGACTCGGCGGATTTGGCCATGCTGACGGCTTCGGCAGTGGACAGGGCTGCGATACCCGGGATGACGGCGCCGTGGTTGCCGATGGCGGCAACGGCGGTACGGTAGAGGGCGACTTTTTCGTCCATGGTGAGGGTTGCGCCCTCGCCCAGCGAGCCGCTGGGGACGACGCCGACACAGCCGGCCGATTGCATCCACTGGATGTGGTGCGCATAAAAGCCGTAGTCAATGCTGCCGTCGGCATTGAAGGGAGTGGTGACGGCGGGAATCACGCCGCGCCAAGTGAGTGCCATGGGAGTTATCCTTTCTCTGGAAACACAGGGTGAGCCAGGGTATCAACACGGGCATTGTGGATGGGTGGGCGCACGGAATCAGCCTGCCAGCCATACAACGATGCCACGGCAGTGCCGCAGATACGCCCCTGGCAGGCGCCCATGCCACAGCGGGTCTGAAGTTTGGCACTGCGCCAGTCGGCATGAGGGGTGAGCTGGGCATGGGTGACGTCTTCGCAACGACAGACAATGGTGTCGTCAGCCACGGGTGGTGGGGTGACGGGGAACGACGTGGCCAATACACGCGCAAAGCGCCGCTCGTGCTGCACACGGCGTTGCCAAGTGTGGGTGTCGCCATGGCAAATCTGTGCGGCAGCCAGGTGGGCCTCGGCGATGGCACAGTCAATGCCGGCGATGCCGCGGCTTTCGCCGATGGCCAGCACATGGGGCTGCGCAGTGTGTAGTGTGTCGTCGGTGACGACACCGGCCGGGGTGGTGGTACAGCCGAGCAGTTGTGCCAGCGCGAGATTGGGGACGAGGTGGTAGCCCACACCCAGCAGGTCGCAGGTGATGGTGCGCGTGGTATGCGCCGTCTGCACAGAAACCGCCAGAGCGTCACGGGTGGCGTGCACGGCGGTGACGGTGCTGGCAAACCGTATGGGTGTGCGCCACACCGCGCTGAAATATGTCAGAACTTGGCACGTTTTTTCCAACGAAAACAGCAACGAAGAACCAAAACGCATCAACCCGGGCAACGACTGTTGCTCGATGATGGCAGAAAGAATGGCACCGTGATTGGCCAAATAGTGCGCCACCGGCCAGATTAGGGGACCGGTGCCAGCCAGGACGATGCGTTTGCCGGCGATGGGCATGCCCCCTTTGGCGAGAGCCTGTAGGCCGCCGATGCCCATCACGCCGGGGGTGGTCCAGCCCGGGAATGGCAACAGGCGTTCACGGGCGCCGGTGGCGATGATGATGTGGGTGGCGGTGATGTGCATCACCTGCGTCGGCGTTTCGACCAGCAGCGTATGCGCAGTCGGCGCGGCCACCACATGGCTGTTGGCGAGCCAGTGCAGGTGGGGGTGGGCGGTGATAGCGGCCGCGCGTTGGGCGACACGATCGCCTAGTCCGCGCCAGATTTGCCCGCCGGCCTGTGGATTGTCGTCAATCAGTGCCACTGTTTGGCCGGCGTGGAGCAGGTCGTGGGCGGCGGTGAGTCCGGCGGGACCAGCACCGACGATGATGGTGTCAACGGTCAGGTGCGTCATGGCTGCTCCTGTAGAGGCACGCTGATGCGCATACCGGCGCGGACGAGAGTTTGGCAGGCCAGTTGGTGGGGGATGTCATCAATGGTGACGCGGCATTCGGCGCAGATACCCATGCCACATAGCGGCGCACGGGGCTGACCGGTGACAGATGTGCGGGTAGTGATGAATCCGGCCTGGGCGAGGGCTCCGGCCACGGTGCACTCGGAGGCACAGGTGAATGGCTGGTCGTTGATGGTGATAGTCATCATGCGGGCACCACACAACGCGCTGGTAGGTAGGGGGTGGGGTCAATACTGGGCGTAGTATGCGCCAGATGGGTGCTGATGAGCATGCCCGTGCTGAGTGAGGTGGTGATGCCCAGCCCCTCGTGGCCGGTGGCGACATAGATGCCGGCGCGCCACGGATGGGGGCCGATGAGCGGTTGCCCGTCGGGAGTGGCGGCGCGGATGCCCGTCCAGGTGCGGATGGTGCGCATCTGTGCGAGCCCGGGCAGAAACGCGAGGCAGCGTGCCAGCATGCGTTGGAGCATGGCGTGGTCAACGGCGCTATGTGCGATGTCGAATTGGCGACACGAGCCGATCAAGAGCTGACCGGTGGCACGCGGTTGCACGTTGCACGACACGGTATCCACGTCGGCGAGGTGGGCGTTTTTGACGTAGCCCAGCTCGGCCACTTGGTGGTGGATGAAGCCCGGATAACGCTCGGTGATGACGAGATGTCCCTTTTTGGCGCGGATGGGCAACTCGGGCAATAACTCACGCGCTACCGCGCCCGTGGCAATGACCACGGCATCGGCGCTGAGGTGGCGACCATCAGCGAGCGTCACCGCCGCAGCGTGCACGGCTACCACGGTGGCACGGATGAAGGTGGTGGCGGTGGCGATTTGGGCTTGGTGCCACAACCAGGCGGCACTGCGCGAGGGATAAACGACGGCGTCGCCGCCGATGCGTAAGCCGCCGGGCAGCCCGGAGCGCAGGTTGGGCTCGTGGTGGTAGAGGGCGGTGTGGTCGAGCAGCTCGGCGTGTAGACCAGCGCCATGGTAGGTGGGGACTTTGCTGGCGGCCAGGGTCATTTCGTCGGCGTCGCTGGCTACCCAGATGGTGCCGCAGGGAGTGTATTCGTGGATGTGGGGGGCGGATTGCACGAGTGCGTGCCAGCGCCGTTGCGAATCAGCGGTGAGGGCCAGCTCGGCAGGGGAATCATCAAGCGCC
>JBEANH010000097.1:0-8932 GCA_041165505.1 Chloroflexota bacterium
TGGCGTGATGTGCTTGTGACTGCGGCCGGATTACCGCATGCTGTCACATGGGTTGACCGCAAAGCGGAGCTACAACGTGTGGCGGGTGGCACAGGTGTATTGCCTGCCGCACAGTTTGTACGCCTCCTGACACAGGCTGTTCGGCAGTTGCGTGAAAACGCCAATCCGCAACTAGTGTTCGAACACCTGATACTCCAACTCCCAGATCGTCGCTGAGTGAAAGGATGCCACGTGTCAACACCGCCAGCCATTGTCCTTCAAAACGTCACCAAGCGCTTTCAGCAGGTGACCGCCGTCGATGCAGTCAATCTGGAAATCCGTGACGGTGAATTTTTTTCCATGCTCGGGCCATCGGGATGCGGCAAGACGACCACGTTGCGGATGATTGCCGGATTCGAGTTCCCCAGCGAAGGTGCCATTTATCTGGCTGGAGCGCATGTTGAGCGTGTTCCCGCCTACCAACGCAACGTGAACACCGTCTTCCAGTCGTACGCCCTTTTTCCACATATGACGGTGGCCGAAAATGTGGGGTTTGGCTTGGAGATGAAGGGTGTCAAACGGAGTGAAATCACGGCACGTGTCAACGACGCACTTGCCATGGTACAGCTCCAACAATACGGTGCCCGCCAGCCCAAACAACTCTCTGGTGGCCAACAACAACGCGTGGCACTGGCCCGCGCCTTGGTGAATCGCCCCAAAGTGCTCTTGCTCGACGAACCGTTGGGTGCCCTCGACCTCAAATTGCGCAAAGAGATGCAAATCGAGCTGAAACGTCTGCAACAAGAGGTGGGTATCACGTTCATCTACGTGACTCACGACCAAGAAGAAGCCTTGACGATGAGCGACCGGATTGCGGTCATGAATCAAGGGAAATTGTTGCAGGTTGGCTCACCCACTGAAATCTATGAACGTCCATCGTGTCAATTCGTGGCTGATTTTATCGGCGAAGCCAACTTTCTGCCAGGACGGGTGACGCACATTGAAGGAAATTATGCCACTGTGGCTATCAATGATGCGCTATCACTGCCGGGGCTGTTACAAGGACCGACAACGGTGGGAGCCACGGTGACACTAGCCATTCGTCCCGAAAAGCTGCGGTTGCTGGTGCAACCACCGGATCACGTGGTCACATTGCCAGCTGACGTGGTACGTGTCTTGTATATTGGCAGTGATACGCGGCTCACGGTAGCGGTGGCAGGTGGCATGACCATTGATGTCTGGGAGCAAAATAATCGCTCGACGCTGGATCGTGATGCCTACTGGCAACGTGGCGAGCACGGCTTTGTCAGCTGGAATGCAGACAACGCCCTCGTCCTGACACAATAGGAGCACCATCATGACTATGCGCTCCGAACTCGAACTCCCACCCGCACAACAACAACTGCGTCGCCGGCAGCTGCGTCTGCTGTTGGCGCCTGGCCTTTTTTGGTTGGTATTCTTTTTCGTGATTCCACTGGTCATCGTGTTGCTCTACAGTTTTGCATCCCCGGCACCGGCAGGACGTGGTGTCATCTGGGACTTTAGTTTGGAGAGTTATAGCACGCTCTTCAGCAAAGAGCTCTACGTCAACGCCTATTGGCGTTCGCTGGTGGTTGGCATTCAGACGACCGTGGTCTGTCTGTTGCTCGGCTACCCACTTGCTCTGGCCATGGTGCTTGCTCCACCCGAGCGGCGCATCGTGTTGCTCTTTCTGGTACTCATCCCGTTTTGGACCAATTTTTTGGTGCGGACGTATGCTTGGATGCTGATTTTGAGCAATAACGGAATTATCAATGCAGTCTTGGAAATGATCGGGTTTGCCAAACAAATCCTCTATCCATCAGAATTTGCGGTGCTCATCGGCTTGATCTACGGCAATTTGCCATTCATGGTGTTGCCCCTCTACGCATCACTAGCACGCTTTGACTTCACCCTCATGGAAGCGGGGAGTGATCTGGGAGCCAACGGGTGGTGGCGATTTTGGCGCATCATGTTCCCGTTGACACTGCCGGGGGTGGTCGCAGGTGCCGTGTTGGTGTTTATTCCCACGGTCGGGCAATTCGTCGTTTCCGACTTGCTTGGTGGTGCCAAAGTGGACTTGTTGGGCAACCTGTTACAACGCCTATTTACCCGATCGAATCCACCAAACTGGCCACTCGGTTCTGCCATGGCCGTCGTATTCATGGCACTTGTCACACTTGTTGTGATTATCTACTTTCGTGCCACAACGGAGGATGATCGATGATAGACTTTTCCACTTCAACCAAGGTCGTCCCTGATTCTGGTCGTCACACATTGGGGCGACGGTTGCTCGACGTACATGCGTGGCTCGTTTACGTGTTTTTGTATGCGCCAATCATCATCCTTGTGATCTTTTCGTTCACCCAGGATGGTTTTGGTGTGCGTTGGACGGGGTTCACGCTCAAGTGGTATCAGCGTTTGTTTGACGATGATCGCATGATGGCCGCAGCGCTCAACACCTTGTGGGTAGCCCTCTTGGCCACGATTATTTCGACAATTTTGGGCACACTGCTGGCGTTGGCCATGGAACGCTATCGCTTCCGTGGGCGAGCAGGGCTTGATGCCTTGTTGTACCTGCCAATCGTCATTCCCGAAATCGTGATGGCGTTGGCCCTACTTGCGTTCTTTTCATTTTCGTTTGGAATAGTGGAATCACTCGTGGGCGTCAAGTTGCGCATGAATATCTGGACGGTCATTTTTTCGCATGTGGCTTTTTGTGTGTCGTTTGTGGTGGTGGTGGTGCGGGCAAGCCTCAAGGGATTTGATAGCCGCCTCGAAGAAGCCGCAGCCGATTTGGGTGCTGACCCGACCACGACGTTTTGGCGAGTGACACTCCCACTCATCATGCCAGGGGTGATCGGTGGTGCCCTGTTGGCATTCACGTTGTCGCTCGACGATTTCATCATCAGTTTTTTTACCATTGGACCAGGCACTAACTTGTTGCCGATTGAGGTCTATGGGCGTGTCAAACGAGCCATTACGCCGCAAATTAATGCAATCTCAACATTGATGCTGTTGTTGTCCATGCTCTTGGTCTTTTTGTCGCAGTTTGTGCAACGCCGGAGCGCATAGTGTGGCGATAATCAGTGATGTGGAGGTATAGGCAAACGTAGGTTTTTTTCGTTATACTACTGATGTATTTCATCAAGAAAGGACTGCGCAATGAAACACGTGTGGCGATTAATGTTGCTGGCCACAGTCATCGGGATGTTGGTTGCATGTACGGCGGCTCCTGCGCCAGAAGCAACGGGGAACGTGGATACTGCGCCTGCCGCAGATGGCGTTGACCGGAGCAAACTATCCAAAGAACTCTACTTTTACAACTGGACAGACTATGTGGACCCACAGATTTTGGCCGATTTCGAAGCTGAGTACGGTGTCAAAGTCATCCTCGACACCTACGATGCCAACGAAGACATGATTGCCAAGGTGGCCGCTGGTGGCTCTGGCTACGACATTGCGGTACCATCCGACTATGCGGTACAGACGATGGTGAGTGCCGGTCTTGTGCAAGAGTTGGATTTGAGCTTGCTGCCCAATTTGGTGCATATCGAGCCTACACTCCTCAACAAGTACTTCGATGAAGGTAACAAATACTCGGTCCCGTATATGTACGGTATTTCGGGTATCGCATACAACAAGTCTGTCATCGAGGGAACGCCAGATAGTTGGGCATTGATTTTTGAACCAACTGCCATGGAAAAGTACGCAGGGAAGTTCAGCATGCTCGATGATGAGCGTGAATCACCGGGTGCCGCATTGCGCTATCTCGGTAAGTCACTCAACGAAACCGATCCCGAGGTCTTGAAGCAGGCACAAGACATCCTCACGACACAAAAGCAGTATTTGGCTGCATACAACAGCAGTGACGTGAATCGCAAGATGTCGAGTGGTGAATATGTGATGGCGCATGCCTGGAGTGGTGCGGCCATGCAAGCACGTAACGGTCTCGAAGGTGAATTTGAAGGGAATCCCGATATCGGCTTCTTTATCCCCAAAGAAGGCGGGATGATTTGGATGGACAACATGGTGATTCTCAAAGATTCACCAAATGCCTATACGGCACACGTCTTTATGAACTTTGTGACCCGCCCTGCAGTATCGGCGCAAAACACCAGCTATATCGGGTATTTGACCCCCAACAAGGATGCGGTACCGTTGCTAGACCAGACGGTGCGTGATTTGTATGCGGAAGGCTTTGCTCCCGATGCAGAAGTTTCCAAACGCTTGGAATGGGCTGTGCGTAACGAGAAAACGGCGATTTTCAGCGATGTGTGGACGGCAGTCAAGGGCGAGTAGTTATAGGGATTCCATGGTCTACACGGGGGAGTGGTACGCCACTCCCCCGTGTTCACGTTGTGTACACCCTGCTGTACATTGCTATGCCGTATACTCTGGTCAGGACGAATGAAAGACTGGAGTTTCTGATGTTACCACCACAACTGACACTTGGCCCGTTGGCACTGCGTGTCCACAACATTGAACGCATGTATGCGTTTTATGCACAAGCACTGCAGTTCAAACTGTTGCACCAATCGAATGATGACGGCTCGTGCATACTCGGCAGTGAGACACACCCACTGCTGCACTTGATTCCTGATACAACGGCACAACCGGCACCGCGGAGCGCGGGGCTATACCATGTGGCATATCTCTACCCGACACGTGCTGCACTTGCTACGGCCATCCGCCACTACACGTCGATGGGGTTGCGCATCCAAGGTGCATCAGATCATGGCGTCAGCGAAGCGTTTTATTTGGCCGACCCAGAAGGCAACGGTATCGAGCTCTATGCGGATCGCCCTATGGCACAGTGGCCACGTACGAGTGATGGAACGCTCGCAATGGTGACTGATCCAATCGATATTGACGGAATCATGGCATGCCCTGCCGAAGTGGCAGCACCAGTGATTGGGCATATGCATTTACATGTCAGTGATTTGGTACGAGCACAAGCGTTTTATCATGGCGTACTGGGCTTTGATGTGATGCAACGCTATGGAGGGCAAGCAGAATTTGTCTCGGCAGCCGGCTATCATCATCACCTCGGCTACAACGTGTGGCGGGGGCGTAATATTCCCGCAGCACCCGCACATGCCACAGGCTTGATGTGGTGGACGGTGAATTTGCACGATGCGGGTGCCTATACGGCGTTGAAAGCCCGTGTGCATGCCAGTGGGATGGCGTATGCTGAACACGACGATGCCCTGTGGGTGCGTGACAGTGACGGCATCCAAGTACGGGTGGTGGGTGCGTAAACAGGGGGTGCAGGGGCGTGGGTATGCGCCCCTGCACCCCCTGTGTGTGGTACGGTTAGTGACCGCCCAACGCACTCGTGTCAACATCGCCCACTGCAAAGAATCCTAATGCACCCTTACCAACATTCGCGAATTTATGTGTGACCATCGGGTAAAGCCCGTCTTCAGCAAAGCTGAATTCGACGAAGCCACCTTGGGCTGCCTGCAAATCAAGGACCTGTGAACCGCCACGACGATCATCGGGCTGGAGCACGTATGTCCCTTCCTTGAAGACGGTATCAAAGACGGTCCCGACGATGTGGAAGGCGCTGTTTTCACTCGGACCATCATCGACCACCCACACACGATAGCGTTTATTGGCCTCGACATGGATTGGTGCAAATTTGTACTGGTTGTAGTAGCCGTTAAAGACCACCGCATCCCACTGCTCGTTCACCATCTTGGTCAAGCTGCCTTCTTTGCCTTGAGGCCCAAGGTACAATTCACTCTGCACCATCACGAATTCCTGTTCAACTGGAGCGAGGTTGGGTGGGTCGATGATAATCGCCCCATACATGCCGTTGCCGATGTGGTGCAGCGCTGGTGCCGTCCCACAGTGGTACATGTAGGCTCCGGCATATTCCGCCTTGAACTCATAAACCAACGATTCACCGGGATTGATGGTCTTCATTTTTTCATTCCATGCGACTTTGCTGGCATGGAAGTCAATTGAATGCCCCATTTTGCCCTTGTTGGTCAGTGTAAAACGGAACGTGTCACCCACATTGCCGTGGTACACCGGTCCGGGAACCATCCCGTCAAAGCTCCACATCATCTGTGTCACACCAGGTGCAACTTCGATTTCACTTTCGACTGCATTGATGCTGATTTCGTGGACTGTGCCTGTTGCTTTGGCTGGCAATACCGGGTCGCGCCCTTGCCACTGTGCACTCGGCATTGCTTTGGCATCTATTTTTGCATTTTCATCGGCAGCAGGAGCAGGTGCTTTGACAGTGTCGTAATCGGAATGCGTGGCCATCCCTTTCACGTTGATTTTCATCTCCATTCCAGATTCACGATGCCCCGGCAACGTACACCAGGCAAGCACAGATTCAGTGAGCCCCCCTACTGTGATGGTCTCTTCTTGCCCCGTCACGAGTTCAGCTGTGCCCGATGTCCCGTTGATTTTGAGATCGTGGACCATGGCTCCTACGTTTTTGACGTGCAGCTTCACATTCTGTCCCGCTTCAATTTCGATGGTGTCTGGTTTGACGTACATGTCACCCAGTTCGATCTCGATGATGGTTTCGGGTGCACCGGCTGGTGTCGCTCCTGATGCGTCTCCATTCCCACAGCTCGTGATGCCCAGTGCCACGAGCAGTACGACCACTACGAGCAACAGCCTTGTGTGTGTTGTGCGTGCCATTGTCAGCCTCCTTCAACGTTGTACAATTTACGTATATGTAAATTGTTCAGTCACATACTAAAAGATTAAATGAAATTTGTCAAGAGGTATTAATAGAATAATTTCACAAAGTAGTGAAAGAGAATGGTGGAGATTAAAAACTGATATATCTATTTATAATGCATTAATTATCTTGTGGTGCAATATCTACTATTGCTAAAAAAGGGAAACAGTGCTATATTCGATAATAATTTCACATATAAAGGGGTACAGGCACCACGTCATGTGCGTGTATGTATCGTTTACAGTACGCCTATGCGCCTCGAAATTACACGGAAAACTGATCTTGCGATACGAGCGTTGATTGTCCTTGATCAGCAGGCACAAAAACTCAAAGCGAGTATGCTGGCCGGGCACATCAGTACGACGAGTGGTTTTTTGTCTCAGGTGATGACACCACTGGTTGCGCGTGGTTGGGTGCGTTCTGATCCGGGGCCAACGGGTGGGTATACCTTGCGGGTACAGACGAGTGCCATTAGTGTGATGGATGTAATCGAGGCGGTCGAAGGCAAGATGCACGAGACACGCTGTGTGTTGTTTGAGCGGGTGTGTAATGCCGATGACCCATGTGCCATGCATGGCCCGTGGGGGCGTGCCCGTGCCGATATGATTCGTGAGCTACGTATGACCACACTCAACCAGTTGCAATTGCCAGTGGTGTGAGTCAACTGTGCTGTGGCAGTATGGATAGGTGATGTTTGTGCGCGTGAAAAGTAGACATAACAATGTGTGTCGATACAAGAGGTGATAATCATGGCACAACCGCTCACAAAAATCCGTGTCCTCGATATGACGCGTGCCTTGACCGGCCCGTATTGCACACAAATGTTGGGTGATATGGGTGCAGATATTATCAAAGTCGAGCAGCCGCATGTAGGTGATAATTCACGGGCGTGGGGACCGCCATTTGTGGGAAGCGAGAGTACCTATTATTTGAGCATTAATCGCAATAAGCGCAGTATCACGCTTGATTTGCGTCATCCAGACTGTGCGCAGATTATGCGTACACTAGTCGCACAGAGTGACATCATCATTGAAAATTTTGTGCCTGGACACATGGCCAAATACGGCTTCGACTATGCTGCATGTAACGCCATTCGTCCCAATATCATCTATTGTTCGATTTCTGGATTTGGTCAAAACGGCCCCGACCATGGGCGTGCGGCCTACGATCAGGTCATCCAGGGATTGGGTGGTGTGATGAGTGTGACAGGGCATGCGGATGGTGGGCCGATGCGGGTGGGAATTGCCTTGTCAGACATTATTAGCGGCATGAATGCGGCATTTGCTATTTTGGCGGCAGTCATTCATCGCATGCAAACAGGGGTAGGGCAGTATATCGACACGTCGCTGTTGTCGGGACAGTTGGCGATGATGTCGTACCATGCGGCAGGGTACTTGGCAACCGGCAACGTGCCCAAACGCACCGGTAATCATAATCCAGAAATTGCTCCATATGGCGTCTATCAGGCCAAAGACGGCTGGTTTAATTTGGCGGTCGGTACCAATGTACTGTGGCAACGTTTCTGTGATGCGCTTGGTGCAACTGCACTTCGTGATGATGCGCGCTTTGCCACCAATCATGATCGCTCGGTCAACTATGTGGCGATGAATGCCGAACTTGACAAGATATTCATGCAATACACCGTCCGCCAGCTTGAGGATGTACTGATTCCTGCGGGGGTGCCCATCGGTGAGATTCATGATATGGCCAGTGTGTTTGCTGATCCACAAGTCAAGGCGCTCGATGAAGTTGTCACCATTGCGCACCCGCAGCTCGGTGACATTCGCGTGGTGGGAGCTCCGTATCGCCTGAGTGAGACTCCGGCGTCGGTACGGCGTCATCCACCGATGCTTGGTGAACACACGGATGAGATTTTGGCAGAGATTGGCTTTGATGCGACACAGATTGCGGTATTTCGTGCATCGGGTGTGTTGGGGTGATAACATCAATGGGCAGGATGCCACAAAAGAACATAGATAGGCATGATGGATGGGATGCCATAAAGGAACATAGATGGGCAGGATAGGCAGGATATCCCAGCCGAATATGGGGTCGGGGTAGCGCACAGGATATGGTGAATGGAAGCGGTAAGTAGGGGCGTCATTGTATGGCGCCCCGTCATTGTATGGCGCCTGTGTCTTGGGGACATAGATAGGCATGATGGATGGGATGCCACAAAGGAACATAGATGGGCAGGATAGGCAGGATATCCCAGCCGAATATGGG
>JBEANH010000098.1:0-8640 GCA_041165505.1 Chloroflexota bacterium
ATCGTGGGCGGTGAGGGCGGTAATCCCCGTGACGGAGAAGTCGCGCACGTTGGTGGGCTGGTTGAGCACCGCATTGGCGACAATGGTTAATTTGTTGGCGGCATCCCAGCCCTCGACATCGAGGGTGGGGTCGGTCTCGGCCAAACCACGCACTTGCGCCTCCTTGAGGGCTTCGGCATAGCTCCCACCCTGCTCCATGGTGCGGAGAATGTACTGGGTGGTGCCGTTGAGCACCCCTTCGACGGAGTGAATCACGGTGCCCGCCAAATCACGGCGACCGAGGTTGATGGTGGGCAAGGCACCACCGACACATGCTGAGAAGCGCAATTTGGGCTTGCTGAAATCGCCACTCATATCGCTGAGAGCGGCCACGGCGGGGTAGGCCAGGGCCAAGGGAGCTTTGTTGGCGAGAATGGCGTGCATGCCGTGTTGCAGGGCAATTTTGACGGCGCTCAAGGCCGGCTCGCCGTCGACCAGATTGACGGGGGTGGCTTCGACGAGTGCGTCTGCCTTGACCTGTGCCAAGGCCTGGAGCGTGGTGAGTCCGGGGATGCCATGTGTTGTCGTCGCGACACTCTTTTTGGCCTCTTTGGCGGCGATGAGCTCGGCGATGTTGAGTCCGTTTGGGTGCATGGCGCCGCCCTGGGAATCGGTGGCAGCCACAACGACGATATCGAGGAAATAGGTGTTGAGGAGAATGTGGCGTTGCGACTGCAAAATGCGCAACAGATTAAGGTTGACATTGCCGAGTCCGGCGACGATGATGCGCAAGGTGTGTGGCATGGGTGTGGGTCCTTTTTATTTGCTTTGTGTCCTTGTATTGTACGAGAAATCGTTCCGTTTGTGGCGATAGTTTTTGGGATTATTACGCATGTAGGAACGTACACGACGGATATCGATATCACGAATAATGTGATCATGGTAGTTTGGTTGCCAAATGGGTTTCACGTAGTTAAACTTGAGTCGTATCTGACGGACACACATCGCCTTGAATTGAGCCATAAATGATGATATTGATTTGGGTAAACGTTGAAATGTGTGTCCTACCTTGTATCCCGGCACACGGACAAGTTGCTTTTTGATATAGACAAGCATATGGACATGTTCAGGCATCACAATGATGTAATCAAAACGCATATGTGGCCGTAGAGCGATAGATTTATTCCATTCCTGCATGATAATTTCGCCAAATGGGCTGAGATGCATAGTATCGTCTTGTACATACCCGAAAAAGTGTCTGCGTTTATGCGTCACAATCGTCAGAAAGTACCATCCACGGGAACTGTAATTCCATGTGCGACAGCGCATGGTTCGCCGGCGCCGTCGTTGCTTATATGCACGTTTTCGCATATTTGATCCCTCGCCACTGTACCGGTAATCTACCTTATCTACCGTTACATATGTAGCAAAAGGTACGGGACGGCGGGATCGGGGGATTGGGGGATTGGGGGTCGGCACAGCAGTGCCGAAGATCCAGCCGATTCAGCCGACCCCCAATCCGGAATTATTTCCCGCCGTCGACGGACAGGACCTGGCCGCTGATCCATCCGGCGAAATCCGACGCCAAAAAGAGGACGGCATGCGCAATGTCGTCGGGTTGACCGAGGCGCTGCAGGGCGATGCCTTCAACGATGCTCTGTTGTTTGCTGGGGCTGTACGAATCCCACTGGCGTTGTGTGTTGGGGTTGGACAGCACGAATCCTGGCGCAATGTTGTTGACCGTGATGTTGAACGGCCCGAGTTCGTGTGCCAATTGTCGTGTCAGATTGATTTGTCCCGCCTTAGCGGTGGCATAGGCCTGGATGCCGGTCAGGCTAATCCCCAGCCCGGCGCCGCTGGAGATGTTGATGATGCGGCCGCGACCGGCCTGCTTCATACTAGGCACTGCGGCTTGGGCGAAATAAAACGCCGCGCTCATGTTGACGGCAATAATATCGTTCCATTCTTTGACCGTCACCTGCTCGAGCGGCCGTCCCACCTGCCCGAGCACGCCCCCCGCATTATTGACCAGCACGTCAATCCGTCCCGTGGTGGTTTGCGCCTCGGCCACAAAGTGTTGCACGGCGGCGGGGTCACTGACATCCACCGTACGGACGTGACATGCGCCCCCCGCCGCATGGCAGGCTGCCGCCGTTTCGACCAGTTCGTCGCCCAGCAGGTCACAGGCCCATACCGTGGCGCCACGTGCAGCAAAATTCACGGCAATCGCACGCCCAAAGCCGTGGGCGGCGCCAGTGACAATCACCGTCTGTGTGTCGAATGTTATGTGCATGATTCGTCGTCCCATCCATCACTCATCAATGCGCGCGTCTCGCGCACTGCCACATCCCAAATGGCGTGCATTTCGGCGTCGGGGCGTTGGAAGTAGCCTTCGAAGTTGCCTTCTTTGTAAAACTCGCGCAAGCGTGGCCCAACCAAGGTGGCGTGCCCGGTGCGGTCGGGCAGATTGACTTGGTGGTTGGGCATGCTGACACCGGCCAGGCGCGTCCACGGAAAGTTTTCCATCCACGAGGCATGGCTACTCAACGGGTCGGTGGCCTTGACTTTGGCCCAGGTCTGTGGGGCACGCCACCAGTTGTGGAATTTGACTTGCGCATCCAGATGGTCGGCCATCCATTCGGTCACCAGCCCATCCACCGGACTGTTGCCCCCATGCCCGTTGACGATGACGATGCGGCGGAAGCCGCTACGGTACATGGACTGCAAAATGTCGCGAATCAGGCTGATATACGTGTCAATGCGCAACGTGATGGTACCCGGATACGCCTGGAAGTAAGGAGCGAGCCCGTAACTCACCACAGGAAAGACGGGGATGCCCAGTGGTTCGGCGGCATCGGTTGCCACCTTTTCGGCCAAAATACTGTCCACACTCAGACTCAAATAGGCGTGCTGTTCGGTACTGCCTAGTGGTAATACGGCGCGGTTGTCGTGTGCCAAATAGGCCTCAACCTGCATCCAATTCATCTCACTAATGCGCATTTATGCCTCCTTGTGTGTGGTGGCTGGTGTGTTGACCAGCGTGGGTAGCAAAATGGACACCACAATCAACGCCACTCCCACATATTGCAGGAGGGCAAGTGTTTCGCCTAAAAACAGAATCGCAATGGCACTCGCAGTAGGCGCCTCGAGTACCAGAATCAAGCCGCCAATACTGGCGGGGATGTACTTGAGCGACATGTTAAAGAGCGCATAGCCACCCAAGGTCGGCCCGATTGCCAACGCAAACAAAATCCCCCATGCCACGAGATCACCGACTTGAAACAACCCGGGAGCCTGTGCCGGCATCACGAGCGGTGCACACGCAATAATCGCCAAAAGTGCCACCGACCCACTGGCCATCGTGACAGTGAGCGATGCCCACGGGTCAACGGTTTCGACGGCGCGTTGGGTGTAGAGCACATAAAAAGCCTGCAGTACGGCGGTGGTCAGGCCGACGGTAATACCCAACCAGTTGAGTCTGACCTGCGTGGGGTCGTAGAGTTTGACCAGCAGGACCATGCCGATAAGCGACAGCACCAAGCCGACAATCTGTGGCCAGCGCAACGTTTCCCCGAACATGAAGCGTGCCCCAATAGTCACAAAGGTGGGAAAGAGATAGATGAGCACCACTGCCACCGCAGCACCGTTGAGCGCCACCGACCAGATCCACAAGGCGTGGTAAATGCCAATCGAAATCACTCCCAGGATGAGCAACGGACGGAGACTCCCCCAGGGAATGCGCAAGGCGTGTCGGTTGCGCATGAGAACAACGCTCCCGGCGACGAGGGTGACGAATACATCGCGCCACAACGCTAATGTCACTCCGGGCACCTGATACACATCGAGCAAATACTTGATGCCTGGCGCGGTGCCCGCCCAGACAATGGCGGCAATGGTGCAGAGCACATACCCGATGCGGGTTGGCGATGACATGCTGACTCCTTGGATGGTACGAATGTGGTTCTATCTTACCACTGCCTAGGCATGCAAATGGGAAACCAACGACGGTCACGGTGTACCAAGGTGAGCCGCCGTCTAGTGGTATACTGCATGACAGTGCGTGATGTGGAGTTGAGCTATGTCTATTGAACAATTCGTGGTACGGATGCGCACCGCACAGCTCGACGAAGCTGCAATTGCGGCCTTTGCCGATGCCTACACCCAACTGGCGAGTGGCGCCACGGGTATGATGCCCGAAACATCCATCCGCGCCGTAACCCAGTTGCCCCAGCTGGCCGAACTGGCCGGCTATGCGCAGGCTGGTCGTACCGCCCTCGCAAAAACTGTCGTGTTGCGCCTCAATGGTGGCCTCGGCACGGGGATGGGATTGGAACAAGCCAAGTCGTTGCTGAATGTGCGCAACGGGGATACCTTTCTCGATATCGTGGCCAAACAACACCGCGTCTTAATGGCACAAACAGGCGTTGAACTACCGCTGCTGTTTATGAACAGCTTTGCCACGGATGGTGATACACGGGCACAACTCGCCCGGTACCCCGATGTACCCACCCAATACGTCATCCAAGGGCGTGTCCCCAAAGTACGTGCCGATACACTTGCCCCCATTGACTGGCCCGACAATCCGGCCTTGGAGTGGTGCCCGCCTGGGCACGGTGAGCTTTACCGCGTGCTGTGGAGCAGTGGTGTCCTCGATACACTGATCGAGGCCGGCTACGAATACCTCTTTTCGGCCAACATTGATAACCTGGGTGCCACCCCTGATATGGCGCTGTTGGGGTATATGGCAACGCATCAGATTCCCTTTGTGATGGAAGTGACCGCCCGTACTGACGCCGACCGCAAGGGTGGCCATCTGGCGCACGCCGCCGATGGGCGCCTCGTGTTACGCGAAAGTGCCCAGTGCCCGGCCGCCGACATGGATGCCTTCCAGGATATTACGCGCCATCAGTACTTCAATACCAACAATGTCTGGTTGGCGTTGCGGCCGTTGCGTGATGTGCTGGCGCAGCACGGGGGATTTTTACCACTGCCCATCATCGTGAATCGCAAAACAGTGGATGTCCGTGACGCTACGTCGCCGGCAGTCATTCAGCTCGAAAGTGCCATGGGGGCGGCGATTGGGCTGATTGCTGGTGCACAAGCAGTAGTAGTGCCGCGCACACGCTTTATGCCAGTGAAAAATTGCCAAGACCTGTTGGTCCTCCGCTCGGACTGCTTTATGATGAATGCGCAGTACCACGTGGTGCCGGTGGATGATACACCGTTACCAATTGTGACACTCGATCAGCGCTATTATCGCGTGATAGCAGACTTCGAACAGCGTTTCGTGGCTGGCGCCCCATCCCTCCGCCATTGCCGGAGTTTGCTGGTTGAGGGTGATATCACCTTTGGCGCAGATGTGCATGTGTATGGTGATGTGGTCTTGCAGGCAACACATGCAACAACCCTGCCTGCGGGTGGACAATTTCAGACAGGAACATACCGTATTCAGTAATTTTTCATGCAATTGTTGTTGACAGCGCCCCTGCTATCGGGTATACAGACTATATGATTACATAACGTATGGCGAACGGCCACCACGTTATCTACCTACAAAGGAACTTGCATGTCGCGACAGACCTATCTCCAAGCACTCAATGAACGCGTTCTTATTTACGATGGTGCCATGGGGACCAGTATCGACGACTTTGATTTAACACCAGCTGACTACGGTGGTGAGCAAACGTTTGGTTGTCGTGATTATCTGGTCGTCACCCGCCCCGACGTCATCGGGCGCATCCACCGCAACTTCATGGAAGCGGGCTGCGATGTCCTCGAAACCTGTACGTTCCAAGCGACGCGCCTACGCCTCGAAGAATGGGGCCTCGGTGAGCGTGTCGCCGAAGTCAACATTGCGGCGGCGAGCTTGGCGCGGCGTGTGGCCGACGAATTCGCTGCCAAAGACGGCCGCCCACGCTACGTGGCTGGCTCGATTGGACCCACAGGCAAGCTACCGTCGTCCAACGATCCCGCCTTGAGCGATATCACCTTCGACGAACTCAGCGACATCTTTCGCCAACAGGCCATGGCGCTCATCGAAGGCGGTGTGGACGTGTTGCTTGTCGAAACGAGCGTGGACGTCCTCGAAGTCAAAGCTGCCCTCGACGGGATTCGCCGTGCCAAGCAGGAGATGAATCGCCCTGATGTGGCCGTGCAAGCGCAAATCTTTCTCGATATGAGCGGACGCATGCTACTCGGTACCGATATCCCCGCCTATATCGCCACCATGGAAGCAATGCCTGTGGATGTGCTGGGCCTCAATTGTAGCACGGGTCCCGAACACATGCGCGAGGCGATTCAATACCTGACGGCGCATTCACGCAAACCCATCTCGTGTATCCCCAACGCCGGTCTGCCCATCGAAGTAGATGGTGCCACCGTCTACCCGATGGAGCCTGAACCTTTTGCGCGCACCCTCGGTGAATTCGTCACCCAGTACGGTGTCAACATCGTCGGTGGCTGTTGCGGTACCCGCCCATCCCACATCGCCAAACTGCGTGCCGAGATTGGTGGGACGCCACTGCCAGCTGCCCGTGCCATCGAATACATTCCCAGCATTTCGTCGGGGATTCGTGCCGCTGCCATGCAACAGGACAGCACGCTGACGATGATTGGCGAGCGCGTCAATACGTTGGGATCACGGAAAGTCAAAAAACTGCTCCTCGCCGACGATTATGACGGTGTGGTGGAAGTGGCGCGCGAGCAGGTAGATAGCGGCTCGCACATGCTCGATGTGTGTGTGGCCATGACCGAGCGTGCCGACGAACGTGAGCAGATGGTGGCGCTCATCAAAAAGCTCACCATGAATGTCGAACTTCCGCTGGTGATTGACACCACCGAAGCCGACGTGCTCGAGGCCGCCTTGAGCAACTACCCGGGGCGTGCCCTGGTGAATTCTGTCTCGCTCGAGGGTGGCCGTGGCGAAAAAATCGACAAAATCATGCCCCTGGTGGCGCGCTACGGTGCCGCCACGGTGGCGATGACCATTGACGAAACCGGTATGGCGCATACCGCTGAGCGCAAGCTGGAAATCGCGCAACGCCTGGCGCACATCGCCAAAGAAGAATTCGGTGTGCCCGCCGAAGCGCTCGTCTTCGACGTACTGACCTTCCCCATTACCACCGGCCAAGAAGAGTTGCGCCGTGCTGCCATCGAAACACTCGACGGCATCCGTCTGGTCAAACAACACATCCCCGGCTGTTTTACCACCTTGGGTGTGAGTAACTTGAGCTTCGGTGTGGCGCCCCATGCCCGCGCCGCCCTCAATTCCGTCTTTTTGTTCCACGCCCGTGCAGCTGGGCTCGATACCGCCATCATCAACCCGGCGCATGTCACCCCCTATGCCGAGCTCCCCGCTGAGCAGCGCGAGGTGTGCGAGGATTTGATTTTCAATCGGCGTGAAGACGCGCTGGCACGGTTTATTCAGTACTACGAGCAGAATGCCGAAAGTAGCGACCGTGAAGTGGCCGACCCCACGGCAGGGATGAGTGCCGACGAGCGCCTACACTGGAAGATTCTGCACCGCAAAAAAGATGGCGTCGAAGCCGACATTGACGAAGCGATGAACCTGCGTCTGGCTCCGCACGGCATGCAGCTCGGCCAGGATGTTACCGCCAACAAAAACAGTGACGGCGTGTCGCCCCAAGGCGTACAGGCGGTTGAGATTCTCAACAACGTGCTCCTGCCCGCTATGAAGCAGGTGGGCGACTTGTTTGGGGCTGGGCAGCTGATTTTGCCCTTTGTGTTGCAGAGTGCGGAAGTGATGAAAAAGACGGTGGCGCACCTCGAGCGCTACCTCGACCGCCTCGAAGGCACGAGCAAAGGCAAAGTGGTGCTCGCCACCGTCTATGGCGACGTGCACGACATCGGTAAAAACCTGGTCAATACGATTTTGTCCAACAACGGCTACACCGTCTATGACTTGGGCAAACAAGTGCCCGTCAACACCATCATCGAAAAGGCGGTGGAAGTGGGTGCCGACGCCATCGGTTTGTCGGCCTTGTTGGTGAGCACATCCAAGCAGATGCCCATCTGTGTGCAGGAGTTGCACAAGCGCAACCTCAACTTCCCCGTGCTGGTGGGTGGTGCCGCCATCAACCGTCAATACGGTCAGCGCATTTCGTTTGTGGGTGACGAAGAGCTCTACGATGCCGGTGTCTTCTACTGTAAAGACGCCTTCGAAGGACTCGAAACGATGGACCGGCTGAGTGATGCCAGTGTGCGTGCCGACTTTGTGGCACAGACACGCGCCGATGCCATTACCGCCAAAAACGACAAGGCGCGTGGGCGCCAGACCTTGACGGATCACGGCCGGGCATCCGATGCGACGGCAGGGGTGCGTTCGGCCGTGCGCACCGATACGCCGGTGCCCACGCCACCCTTCTGGGGGGCGCAAGCCACGGCTCGTATCCGTCTCGACGACGTGGTGGCTTGTCTCGACCGCAATGCGTTGTATCGCTTGCAGTGGGGGGCCAAAAACGCCAAGGGCGAGGAATGGGAAAAGCTGAAGGCCGAATTCGACATCAAGGTGCGTGACCTGGTGCGTGAAGCCGAGCGTGATGGCTGGCTGGAGCCCAAAGTGGTCTACGGCTACTACCCGTGTCAATCACAAGGGCAGTCGTTGATTGTCTACGATCCCGCCGACCGGCGCAAAGAGCTGAC
>JBEANH010000099.1:0-8429 GCA_041165505.1 Chloroflexota bacterium
CCTCGAGCAATACCGGCACGCCACCTACCGCCCCGAGGACTACTACCTCGAGGCGCTACGCCGTGACCCGTATGATAGCCGCAACAACAACGCCATGGGACTACTGTTGCTCAGACGGGGTGATTTCCAAGCCGCTGAACTCTTTCTGCGCCGCGCCATTAGCCGCCTCACCAGCCGCAATCCGAACCCGTATGACGGCGAAGCCTACTACAACCTGGGGCAGGCATTACGCCATCAAGACAAACTTGATGCTGCTTTTGATGCGTTTTACAAAGCGACATGGAACGCAGCCTGGCAAGACGCGGCGTTCTTTGAGCTAGCGCGTATCGCCGGCCTGCGCCAACAACTCGGCGAGGCGCTCACCCTAGCCCAACGCGCCCTACGGCGCAACTGGAGCCACCACCGCGCTCGCCTCGTGGAAATCAGCCTGCTACGCCGGCTCGGGCGGCGTGACGACGCAATTGCCAGCGCGCGCCTAGCGCTGACCCTCGACCCGATGGATCCTGGCGCCGCCTACGAGCTGTCACAATTGGCCAGCGATTTCACCGTGTCGGCCAGCCTGCGCTGGGATGAGCATTTGTGCGAGACACTGGCCCTCGAATACGCCGCCTGTGGCGACAACGACACGGCCCTCGCATTATGTACACTCCACGCCCCACAGTTTGGACCGATGCTCCACTACCTGGCAGCACGCATTCACGCACGCCAAGGGAATATGGGCGTACGACCCACCCACGATATCATCGTCGGCGATGTGCCCGCACCGGCACCGAGCATGCACGAGTCGTTGCGCATCGCACGCTTGCGATCGCTGGATTGGTGCTTTCCCCATCGCATCGAGCATGTGCCCATCCTGCAATTTGCCCTCGAACACTACCCCGAGGATGGCAATGCGGCCTACCTACTGGGCAACTTTTGGTATGCACACCAAATGGCCGATCGCGCCATTGAGACCTGGCAATATAGTGTAAACCATGCCCCGCACAATGCGATTGCGTGGCGCAACCTGGGCTTGGCCTATGTCAACCGCTACGACGACATTGCAGCGGGGCACGATGCCTATGCCAAGGCCCTAGCACTCACCCCCGACGATGCGCGTTTGTGCTACGAATACGACCAACTACAACAGCGTCGAGGTGTGTCCGTCGCCGAACGCCTACAGTTCCTCGATACGCACCGTGCCCAAGTGGATGAGCGCGATGATCTGGTCATCGAATACGTGACCCTGTTGAATATCCAGGGAAATCATGCACTCGCCCTCAAAATCCTCAGCGAGCGCACCTTCCACCCGTGGGAAGGCGGTGAAGGACGCGTGGCCGCACAGTATGTGGCAGCCTGTATCGGGCTCGCCGATATCGCACTGCGTGCAGGCAACTCTGCCGAGGCACTCGGCGTACTCGAGCGCGCCCTCACCTACCCCATCAATCTGGGCGAAGGCAAGCTCCCCGGTGCCAACGAAAACAACATTCACTACCTGCGTGGAATCGCCTACACGGCACTCGGTCAACACGAGGCAGCACGCGCTGCCTGGCAGTTGGCCTGCCGTGGCGAAAGTCAACCCACCTCGGCCATCTACTACAACGATCAGCCACCCGATATGATTTTTTATCAGGGATTGGCATGGCGCCGCCTCGGTGACGAGGCACAGGCACAGCGCATTTTTCAACGCCTCATCGAATACGGGCAACAGCATCGCGACGACGAAGTACGCACCGATTATTTTGCCGTATCGTTGCCTAGTTTTCTCGTATTCAACGATGACCCCACCCTACGCAATCACATCCACTGCCGCTACATGGAAGCACTTGGGCGCCTAGGCTTGGGGGATGCTCAGACCGACGACAGTTTTGCCCAACTGATTGCACTGGCACCCAATCATCTCGGTGCCATATTCCATCGTACATTCGCCCATTGCTAAAGGAATTCCGGTATGAAACGTCTCTCCCCACTGGTCTGGATTATCGCCGTCATGCTCGCAACTGCATGCACGAGTGCCCCTGTAGCCACAGACGCCGCAGACACCGCGCAACCGCAGGCTACAGACACCACACAACCCGCTGTCACGGCCACGTCGTCACCGGTACCGGCGACACTCGCTCCCACCGATACACCGGTGCCCACACTGAGTCCGACACCAGCACCACCCACCGAAACCGCCGTCCCCGTGATGGATACCGGCGGCAATCTGGTGGATACTACGCCACGCCAACCCATAGCAGATGGGCCAACAGTACTCGACAGTCGCATTGACATCCGCAAAGTCACTGGTGTACCACTCAACAGTATTCGCCTCGTCTACGACCCCGCCACAACAGCGCTGTTGCTCCTCACCATGGGGGACGGTCTGCAACGCATCAACCCAGTAGATGGCAAGAGCAGTCTGATCGCATCTGCATCCGACATGCTGGGTGCTGCTATGCCGAGTGGAGTGGCTGTTGCCAATGATGGCACTATTTTTGTGGTTGGCAATCAAAACGATGGTCCCAACACCAAAGCGATTGTCCGCCGTGGTCGCCCATCTGGATCTAGCTACACGTGGGATACAGTGATGAGCACTGCACCGTATCCACGGAGCGATACCCCGTTCGATCATCTCTTCAATGGGATTGTAGTCAGCCCCGACCAACAATGGCTCTACGTGAGTAGTGGCTCACGCACCGACCATGGCGAAGTCGAAGACCAGAATGGTACTTTCCCCGATACCCGTGAAGTCGCGCTCACGTCACGCATCTATCGGTTGGCCATCACGAGTAGCAACGTCTTGCTTGCCAACGACGAAGCCGCACTTGCACCATACGTATACGCCCGCGGCTTCCGCAATGCGTATGACCCGGCATTTGCCCCAAATGGTGCACTGTTTGTGGGCGATAACGGCCCCGATGCCGATTTCCCCGACGAGCTGAACTGGGTGGTCGCCGATGGTCATTACGGCTTTCCGTGGCGCTTTGGCAACCAAGACACCCCGCAACGTGCACCCGACTACGACCCGAGCACCGACAAACTCCTTCAGCCTGATTTCACTGCAGTTCAAATTGGGGCATACCGCAACGACCCCGCCTACCCGGCAGCGCCGGCGACCATGCGTGACCCGGTATCCAACACTGGCCCAGCGGCCACCTTCTACCGCGATGCCAGTGGTCAGGTACGCAATGCGACCCAAGAAGGGAGTACCCTCTCCAGCTTTACACCACATCGCTCACCACTCGGGCTCGTCTTTGCCGATGACACGTTCCCTGCGTCATGGCGCCAAGAAGGCACATTGAGTGGATTTATTCTCAGCTGGGGTGCAGCTGGTGGCTCACTCCCCGATCGGGGCCAAGACATGTTGGCGCTCAGCCTGCAAAAAAGTGGGGACAACTACACGATGAGTGCCCGTCAGGTGGTACGCGACCTGCGGAATCCCATTGATGCCGCCATTGTCGGCGATACGATTTATGTACTCGAGTTCGGCCAAAACGTGAGCATCTGGGAGCTACGATTTCGCTGATGCATGAGGAGCAACGACCATGGTACAGCGTCCTACTTCACCACGACGTATGCGGAATGGTCACATCTTTCGTTCGCTGGTGCACGAGCTCCAACAACGGATACGTGCCGGTGAATGGACACCCGGCGAACATCTCCCGAGTATCACGCATCTCGCACAAAGCTACGAGGTCAGCACTGGATCCGTGCGCGAGGCGCTCCGTTCATTGCAATCCCAAGGTGTAGTCCGCATCGAGCATGGCCGGGGGGTGATTGTGATTAGCAATCACAGCAACGACACACGTCCCGAGCAAGAAATATTGCCCCACCTGGTCAACGTTGTTGCCTTGGCCGAAGCGCGTTGCCTCATCGAACCCGAGCTCGCTGCCATGGCCGCGCTACGAGCCAGCAGTAGTGAGCTCAACGAGATCCTACAACTCGCCATCACCATGGAGCAAAATGTGCATGCCGGGTTGGATTTCGTGGATGCGGATACCGCGTTTCATCACACCATTGCCTGTGCCGCACACAATGCCGTGTTGCAACAGATGATGTGGGGCGTGCGTGAGTTATTTGCGATTAGTCGGCAACTCACGAGTCGCGAACATGACATGACCACCAGAGCAGTACGGTATCACCGCCTCATTGCGGATGCAATTTGCGAGCGCAATGCGCCCCAGGCCCGGCTGTTGATGCAGGCGCACATGAATGATGCCCAGAGTAGTGTGCAGGCCATGCACATGATGCAACCACTACCCGTTTCATGAGTGTTTTTGGTATACAAGGAGCAATACAATGAAAATTGCAGTCACAGGTGGGAATGGAGATTTGGCCAAAGTGCTCATCCCCATGCTCATTGAGCAGGGGCATCAGGTGGTCAGCATTGACCGCACCATGCCACCACGCGTCGCCGGCAACCCACTCGGTTCGCAAGCCCTAGTCGTGGATGTCACTGATTTTGGTCAAGTCGTCGCTGCCCTCGCCGGCTGCCAGGGGGTTATCCACTTGGCGGCACACCGTTCCCCGATGAACGCCCCTGCCCCTGTGGTCTACAACGAAAACTCGACGGGCAGCTACAACGTGTTGCTCGCCGCTGAAACGGTGGGAATCACCCACATCTGTATGGCATCGAGCATCAACGCCATTGGCGGTGTCTTTAGCCGGGCACCCCGCTACGACTACTTGCCCCTCGACGAGCAACATCCCTGCTACGCCGAAGACCCCTACTCACTCTCCAAGTGGGTGCTCGAAGCACAGGGTGACGCCTTTGCACGACGTCGAAGCGATGTCGCCATCAGCAGTTTGCGCTTCCACGGCATCACCGAGCGTGCCACTGCCCTCGCCAACTGGGATAATTCGACACCGGGTATCAAACACCTATGGGCCTATGTCAAGCCGACCGCCGCTGCCCGCGCCTGTATGGCGGCCATGCAGGTCGAATGGCGTGGTCACGAGGTCTTTTACATCGTCGCTCCCGATACCGCCAGTGCCACCCCCAGCGAGGTATTGGCACGCACACACTACCCCAATGCCACCCACAAGCCACAGTTAGTGGGCACCACCGGTTTTTTTGACTGTAGCAAAGCCGAGCGACTGCTCGGCTGGCGCCACAACGACGCCTAAGCAAAAGGAGTAACCGCATGAAAATTCGCGACATCAAGTGTTATCCGTTGTGGGTGGGGGTGCGCAACCAGCTGGTCGTCAAAGTCGAAACCGACGAAGGCATCTATGGGCTCGGTGAATCCGGCCTGAGCGGGCGTGAACTCGCCGTCATCGGTGCCATCAACCACTTCCGCCAGTTTTTGATTGGGCAAAATCCCATGCACATGGGACGCATCTGGCAAGAACTCTACCGTAGCCAGTACTTCGAGGGTGGGCGCGTGCTCGCCGCCGCCCAAAGTGCCATTGATATCGCCCTCTACGACATCGCCGGCAAGGCGCTCGGTGTCCCCGTGCACCAGCTCCTCGGCGGCCAGCAACGCAATCATATTCCCTGCTTTGCCACCACATCAGGAGGCACCCCCGAGCAGATGATTGACAGTGCACAGCTACTCTGGGATCACGGCTGGCGCGTCATTCGCACCGGCATGCTGTCACCACGTGACCACGGCGAAGGGGTCTTTGAACCGCGTGAAACCCTCGGAATCACCGCCAAAACACTCGTCAAAATCCGCGAGCGTCTCGGCGACGAGTTGACCCTGGGCATTGACTACCACCACCGCCTCTCCATCGCCGAGACGGCTAGCTTTTGTCAGCGCATGCCCAACGGCACCATTGACTTCCTCGAAGAGCCCATCCGCGACGAAAGCCCCGAGGCCTACGAAGCCCTGCGCAAAATGACCCCCATCCCCTTCGCCGTCGGCGAAGAATTCGCCAGCAAGTGGCAGTTCGCCCCCTACATCGAACGCCACTTGACCGATTTTGCCCGCCTCGACATCTGCAACGTGGGTGGATTCACCGAATCCATGAAGGTCGCCGGCTGGGCCGAAACACACTACATTGACCTGATGCCCCACAATCCACTTGGTCCCGTCTGTACTGCTGCTACCATCCATTTGGCGGCAGCCGTCCCCAATTTTGCCTGGCTCGAAGTGCGCGTCTCGCCCAGCGAGAATCTCTACAAGGGCGAAGGCATCAACGACGTGGACGTGCTCTTCCCCGTCAATCCCAAACTCAACGGCAACGTCTTTGATGTGCCTCAGACCCCAGGGCTGGGCATCGAATTCGACGAAGCCACCGCCAAGAAGCACACCTGGAAGTTCTGGGAAGCACCCCATCTGCGCCGCATTGACGGCTCTGTGACCAACTGGTAAAAGAAGGAGACCCACACATGCCACACATTTTGCTGGGAAGTTACAACGCCGCCGACCAGGTCGGTGTCATGATCCTCGATGTTGCCGCCGATGGCTCCTACCAGGTGGTGAGCACCCTCAGCGGCATTGATAGCCCGTCGTTTCTGGCGCAGACACCGACGCACTTCTACGCCGTCAGCGAGACATCCAGCAACGGCGGCGTGGTAGCAATTCGCCGCACCGGCACCACCCTCAGCCACGGCACCCGCCGCCCCAGCGGTGGTGGCTGGCCCTGCCATGTGCGCGTCAGCGGGCAACACCTGGTCGTCTCCAATTACGGCTCGGGGACCGTCGCACTCCTACGCCGCGACGCCAACGGCGACATCCGCGGTCTCAACGATCTAGCCGCACACCGCGGCACCGGCCCAAATGCCAGTCGCCAAGATGCCCCCCACGCACATTCGGCGATTAACACACCCGACGGCGCATACGTCATTGCTGCCGACCTCGGCACCGACGAGCTGGTCGTCTACACCGTTGACAGCATGCACGACCAACTGGTACGGCAGCACGCGGTCAAGGTCCCTGCTGGCAATGGCCCACGTCACACGATTTTCCATCCCAATGGGCACATCTTGTACGTGGCCAACGAGCTGGCCTGTAGTGTTTCTGTGTTTACCTATAAAAATGGCCAGCTGACGCATGTCGCCGACCATTCCACCATCACCGGCGCCAACAACGACTACACGGTAGCCGACATCCACATCAGCGCCGATGGGCAGTTTTTGTACTGCACGACTCGCACCGACAACACCATCGTCGCCTACCGCATCGGCGCCGACGGCAATCTACAGCGCATCGGCGTCTACTCGTGTGGCGGCGCCTGGCCACGCAACTTTGCCATCGCTCCGGACGGCCGTAGCATTCTGGTGGCCTGCCAGCACGACAACCATGTGGCCGTCCTGCCCCGTGACCCTGTTACCGGCACACTCGGCGCACGCGTGGCGACGATCCCATTCACCAGCGTGTCATTTGTGGAATTTCTCTAGTTCACACACCACAGCCCCTGTTGCAATACACCGTTGTATCACAACAGGGGCTTTTCGTATCTGTTATCATCAACGCTGCGCGCGGTACAACACGTGTGGACGCAACGGGTGATCCGCTGGCAGCATGGGGTGGTCGAAGTCATCGGCAGGGCTGTAGTGCATGCCTATTTTTTGCATGACCCGCTGCGACGCCACATTCCCACGCGTGGTAAATGACACCACCTCGGACAACTGCAATGCGGTGTGTGCCCACGCCAGTACTGCCGTGGCGCCTTCGCTGGCCAATCCCTGCCCCCACACGGCACTCGCCAGGCGCCAGCCGATTTCCACACACGGCGTGAAATGCGCCGTAAAGCGCGGTATCGAAAGGCCGATATAGCCGATACATCCCGGCGTGTCACGCAATTCGGCTGCAAATAGCCCGAGCCCATGCTCGTGCCACATGGTGCGCATACGCCCCACCCAGGCCTCGCTTTGTGCGACGCTGAGCGGGTCACCTATCCAGCGCATCACTGCTGCATCTTGGTTGATGGCCGCAAAGAGGGCAATATCGTCGTCGTGCCAAGGGCGCAGTTTCAAACGGGTTGTGGTGAGGGTGGGATAGTGGGATGACATCATCATACTCCAACAAACGATACATCCGTCGTGGTGGGGATTACCCCGTCACGACGGATGTACGTACAAATCACAGAATTACGGCGTCCAGATGGTACCGTCGGGCCAACGCGCCTGTGTCCACTCCACGACCTTGGTTTCGGCGGGGTACTTGGCCGCCTTCTTTTCGTCGAAGTCCACGCCCCAGCCCGGCTTGTTGTTGACATACACGTAACCGCCGTGTACTTCTGGGCAACCGGGGAAGACATCGTACAGATTGGGGCCGAAGTGAATCACCTCTTGGATACCGAAGTTGGGGCTACACAGGTCCAGGTGTACGTTGGCCGCATGCCCGATTGGCGACACGTCGCCCGGTCCATGCCATGCCGTGCGCACCCCAAACTGCTCACAAAACGCCGCCAATTTGCGCGCCGGCGTCACGCCACCGATGGCCGAGACGTGCGAACGAATAAAGTCAATCAGCTGCTCGGCAATCAGCGGTTTCCACTCGGCCGCATTCACATGGAGC
>JBEANH010000100.1:0-8318 GCA_041165505.1 Chloroflexota bacterium
ACGCCGCCGCTCAAGGGTGACTTGGTGGTGACCACGTAGCGTACCAGCCCAGCGGCAGGGTAGCCGGCCACGACGCTGGTGTTGAAGACGAGGATATTGTCGGGGCTGAGTGCATCACAGCCAGCAGGGGTGTGGTGCATCAGGTAGTAGGTGCCCATCAGACCACCGCCGCCGTAGAGCCGATAAAAGGTCTCGTCGGGTGTTTCGATCCGCGTGGTTTGCGTGGTCATGTCAACATGCAAAATCTTCCCATGGTAGCCGTACGCCATTGTCGTCTCCTGTGGTGGGCTATTGATGACTGGATAGTGCCATTGTACCGCATAACACAGGATAGCGATGCGCGAGGTAATGCAGAAACAGCGATGGACAGGATAAACATGGGTGATGGCAATGAGACGTGTGGTTATGCGTCGTGGTGAATCACATTCGTGTATGCGCCTACACCGTTATACCGCTTATTCGCGTGGACGCTTGGATTTTGCAGGGGGCATGCTATCGTGGCGTGGTGGCAACCAGACGCCGGGAATGCTACGACATTCCTCTATTTTGCTCATCAAGGTGGCCATATCACGTGCCACAATGGTGAGATGACCTACTTTGCGCCCTGGGCGTGCGGCTTTGTGGTAGAGGTGCACATGCACGCCACTCGGGATGGTTGCCACGTCGGGGATGTCGCCAATGAGGTTGAGCATGGCACACATGCCACGTAGTCCGGCAGGGGCAAGTGGGAGCCCACTGACAGCGCGGACATGGTTTTCAAACTGCGATGCGATTGCACCTTCGATGCTCCAGTGCCCCGAATTATGCACACGCGGGGCCATTTCGTTAATCAGGAGCATTGGACCAGTGGCGGTAACGACTTCAAAACATTCGATGGCTAGCACCCCGACGTAATTGAGTGCGGTAACGGTGCGTTGTGCAATGGCATCAGCCATGGCTTCGATTTGTGGGTGGACATTGGCAGCTGGTGCAATGGAAAGGCGTAAAATGCCTTCGTGATGATGATTTTCGACCAACGGATAGCGCACAATCGTCCCAAATGTGTCACGGGCCACCAAAATGGAGAGCTCGCGTGTAAAGGGGACGACACCCTCGATAATCAGGTCGTGACCGGCCATATCAACGATGGTCTGGTACGCGTGTGTCAAACTGGTGATGCGCTGTTGCCCTTTGCCATCGTATCCGTTGCGTCGTGTTTTGGCGATGGCAGGGAGCCCCGTCTGCTTGATGGCGGTGGCCACACTCCCGGTGGCATCAACTGCGGCAAATGGCGCCGTGGCAAAGCCGAGCTCCACAAAAAACTGCTTTTCGCTTAAACGATCCTGGGCGATGGCGAGTGCAGTGGCAGGTGGGTGGAGTGGCTTGTGTTGTGCGAGTGCCTGGGCCGTACTCGCAGGAACATTCTCGAATTCGTAGGTGACCGTATCCACATGGCCTGCAAATTGTGCGAGGGTGAGTGCGTTGGTGTAGTCTGCAACGGAATGGGTAGCAACCAGTTGTGCTGGTGCATCTGGACTTGGGTCGTAGATGTGACAACGCACCCCGAGCGGTACAGCCGCCAGAGCGAGCATCTGTGCTAATTGACCACCACCTAATATCCCAAGTCTACGTGTTTGTGTCATTCCTGTCACCGTTTCACATGTGCTTAATGGTATTGTACCAAATGCACCATCACAATGAGGAATTAAAAATGAAACATGAAAAATTCGGAGATATTCGTAGTAGGGGCGTCATTGTATGGTGGTCGTACCGCACGTAGCGGCGCAGAGTCCGCAGCGGTCATGCATGGATGTGCTGGTCGCACGGGCGACATTTGCGGTGTGTCGCAGGATGTCGGTATGCTACCAAACGCCATGTCGGGGTACCATACAATGGCACCCCGACGGGATTGAAGCGAAATGACATAACATGCTGGACGGTCATTCCATGATGCCGCGTGGTTACGGGGCTAGTCGTGGGTCGGGGTGGTCGAGCACCTTTTGGGCGCTGGCGGCACGGCGCTGTGCTAGTGCGGCAGCAATCGCAGGGTGGTCATGACATAATGTAGCGGCCGCAAGCAGGGCTGCGTTGATGGCACCTGCTTTACCGATGGCGAGGGTGCCCACAGGCACGCCTGCGGGCATCTGCAGGATTGACCAGACGGCATCAACGCCATTCATGGCCCCATTGGGGACCGGCACACCAAAGACGGGCACCAGTGTTTTGGCAGCCAGCATGCCGGGCAAATGGGCGGCGCCGCCGGCACCGGCGATAATGGCACGTAACCCACGGCCAGCGGCTTTTTCGGCAAATGAAAAAAGTAAATCGGGGGTACGATGTGCCGATACCACCTGCGCTTCGTGGGGCACACCGAGCTCGACGAGTGTAGCCACGCTGTGTTGCATGATATCCCAATCGGAATGTGAACCCATTACAACGGCCACAAGTGTGCTCATGCGTGTCCCTTCCGATGCTGTATGGCTTGCTGGTAGAGGCGGATGTAGGCTTTGGACGAGCGTCCCCACGTGAAATCTTCACGCATGTTGCGCTGTTGCATTGCCATAAACGTATCACGGTCGTGGTAGCACATCACAGCGTGTTGCACGGCGTCACCGAGCGCTTCGGGGGTGTATTCGGTGAAACGGAAACCGTTGCCATTACTCCCCTCCCGCACGGTGTCGTTGAGCCCACCGACGGCACGTACCACGGGCACGGCGCCATACCGCATGGCAATCAGTTGCCCGAGCCCACCTGGCTCGAAGCGTGACGGCATCAGAAAGAGGTCGCACGCGGCATAGATGCGGTTGGCCAAGGCGGCATCAAAGCCGATGTGGATGTGCATGCGTTCTGGGTAGCGTTCAGCGATTTCGCGCATGCGCTGCTCCCAATGGGGTTCACCACTGCCCAATACGACGAGTTGCATATCGGTCTGTGCAAAAATGGCTGGCAAGGCGGCATCGAGCAAATCCATGCCCTTTTGGGATGCAAGGCGCGTCACCATGGCTGCCAGTGGTGGATCACCGGCATCGGGGAGCTTGCACAGTGTGCGCAACGCTGCTTTGCACTGTGCCTTGCCTGCAAGTGTGTCAGCCGTGTAGTGGGTGGTAATATGCGGGTCTGTAGCCGGATTAAAAAACGTGGTGTCAATGCCATTCAAAATGCCACTATGGCGGTCACGCAGACTGCGCAAAATGCCGTCGAGACGCTCGCCGTAGGCCGGTGACAAAATTTCGTTGGCATAGGTGGGGCTGACGGTGTTGATCATGTCGGCGGCTAGCAAGCCACGCGCCATAAAATTAAACGTGTCACCGGGGAGCCCCGCATGATGCTCGACCCCACCCCACTCGTCGAGCCCGGCAAGATGGCGTGTCCAGCCGCCGTATTCACCTTGGTAGGCGAGATTGTGGATGGTAAAGACGGTGGCCATATGCCCAAACGTGTAGGCATAACGGGTGCGAATGTAGGCCAACACGAGTGCCGTATGCCAATCGTTGGCGTGCACCACGTCAGGACTCCAGCGTGCGACTTCGCGCAGGTACTGGATGAGATGCATGACACCACGGGCAAACAGAATGAAACGGGCATCATCGTCGTATTCGCCGTATACGGCATCGCGATCGAAGGCAGCAGGGATATCGAGCAGGTAGCGTGGGGTGCCCTCGGCATCAGGGACGAGGTAGACACGGATTTCTTCTTGGCGCTCGCCGAGAGTGAGAAATCCGGCGCTAAGTGGTGCGGTTGACGCAACCACGGCGCGCATTTTGCGGTAGAGTGGCATGACAACCAGGGCGTCAACACCATCACGACGCAACTGACCGGGGAGTGCTCCGGCCACATCGGCGAGTCCCCCGACTTTCATCAGTGGCGCAACTTCAGCTGCCACAAACAACACGTGCATGGGTGAATTCTTTCTATGGCGTCATTGCCAACAGATACGCGTCGTTGCGTATCACTGCTTATGCGACTGCAGCGCGCTCGGGCGCTGGTGTCGTTCCACCAATTACCAACCAGACTCCCACAAAAGTCAGTACGGAACCGATAAAAAACGCTGGTGGCTGTTGTTCGTTGAGCCACACCCAGGCCAGTGCTGCTCCTGCGATGGGCTGGAAATACATCATGGCAGCCACATTCCCCGATGTGGTCTTGGTGAGCGCCCAAAAGAGGGTCAAATAGCCGACCACCGTAACCAACAACCCGGTGTAGACGACCCCCAGCAGCATGGGGGCGCTGATGCGGGTTGGCATGCCCAGTGCATATTCAACAAACACGAATGGCAACAAACTGATGACGCCAATGGTAGCGGCTGCCGCAGTAGTGGGCAATGGCGGGTGGCGTTGCATCATGTCACGCCCCATCACGTTGTAGGCGGCCCAGCCAGTCGCACTAATCAGATAGATGGCATAGCCGAGCCAAGTGCGCCAGTCGCGACTCAGTCCATCGCTGGGATTGAGGACGATGATGACGCCAATGAGGGCGATAGCGGTGCCGATTTTCATGCGGCGCGTAAATGGTTCGTTGAGCCACCAGGTTGCTAAGAGTGCCACCCATAGCGGCGTGGTCGTGGACATGAGCGCGATGTGCGTGGCAGGGCTCAAGTAGAGGGCATACACCTGTGTGATTTGTGTGATGCTGAAACCGAGCATACCCATGATGAGCAACTGTTTGCGGTCAGGCCCGCACAACAACGTCCAGGTGGCGCGCCACGCCAGTGGCAACATGATACACAGCGATACCACGAAGCGCCAAAAGGCAAACGATATCGGTGGGACATCCGCCAGGGCGGGTTTGGTGATGGGAAAGGCCATGCCCCAGATTATATTTATCCCTGCCATGATAATCAGCGCCATGGTGACCTGGCGCTGCGATGTGCTCTGCATACGCATCCTTGGTATAGCCGGATATCCGTATTATACTCTGCCCGTGGCGGTATGAGTTGTCGTTTCGTGCGGTTTTCGTTTATAGTACAAGAAAAGCATGATTGGAGTATGGCATGACAGCGCACACCACCGACTCGGGCATTCCACTCAAACCCGTCTATCACGCCGAAGACGCAGGGACGCCCCAACCCGACCCCGGCCACTACCCCTATACCCGCGGTGTCTACCCCGACATGTACCGTAGCCGTGTCTGGACGATGCGCCAGTACGCCGGCTACGCCTCGGCCAAAGCCAGCAACGAGCGCTACCACTACCTGCTCGCCCAGGGGCAGACTGGGCTGTCGGTGGCCTTCGATTTGCCCACCCAGTTGGGTCTCGATTCGACGGACGAGCGCGCCGATGGCGAGGTAGGTAAAGTCGGTGTTGCCATTGACTGCCTCGACGACATGTTGACACTGTTTGACCGCATTCCGCTCGATAAAGTCAGCACGTCTATGACCATCAACGCACCGGCCGCCGTGTTGCTCTTGCTCTACGAGTTGGCTGCCGAGCGTCAAGGCGTGAGTGCAGATGCCCTCAGCGGCACCATCCAAAACGACATTTTGAAGGAATACGCCGCCCGCGGCACCTACATCTTTCCGCCGCGGCCGTCAATGCGCCTAGTCACCGATACGTTCGCCTATTGTGCCGAACGCATTCCCAAGTGGAACACCATCTCGATTAGTGGCTACCACATGCGTGAGGCGGGCTGTACTGCTGCGCAGGAAATCGCCTTTACGCTGGCCAACGGTATCGCCTATGTCAGCGCAGCGCAGGCGGCGGGGCTCGACGTGGATCGCTTTGCGCCGCGCCTGTCGTTTTTCTTTGCCTGCCACAACAACTTCCTCGAAGAAGTCGCCAAATTCCGGGCAGCACGGCGCTTGTGGGCCACGATTATGCGCGAGCGCTTTGGTGCCCAAAAAGAGCAAAGCCTGATGCTGCGTTTCCACACGCAAACTGCTGGCTCGAGCCTAACCGCCCAGCAGCCGCTCAACAACGTGGTGCGTACCACCATGCAGGCGCTGGCGGCGGTGCTGGGGGGCACACAGAGCCTGCACACCAACGGCTACGACGAAGCCATCGGCTTGCCCACGGAACAAGCCGCCACCCTGGCACTGCGCACCCAGCAACTCATCGCCTACGAAAGTGGCGTCGCCAGTACGGCAGACCCGCTGGCGGGCTCGTACGTGGTCGAAGCACTGACGGATGAGTTGGCGACACAGGCCATGGCCTTGATTGACGAAATTGACGGTATGGGTGGGGCTGTGACGGCCATCGAGCAGGGCTGGGTGCAAGGGGCGATTGCCGATGCGGCTTACGCCTACCAGCGCCAAATCGAACGCAACGAACGCACCGTGGTGGGAGTAAATCGTTTTGTGGATGATACCACTACCAGTGTGCCCTTTTTCCGCCCTGATCCGACGGTGGCTAATGAGCAACACCAGCGCCTGGCGCATATCCGTGCCACACGTGACAATGCGCTGGTTGACCGCTTGCTCGTGGCGCTCGAACAGGCCACTCGCGGTAGTGACAACCTGCTTATTCCGATGCGGGCTGCGTTGGCGGCCAATGCGACCATTGGCGAAGTGTGTGGCGTGTTGCGTACGGTATGGGGCGAATATCGCCCGACGGTGCGTATATAACGGGAGGGTACGTCATGGATGCGCCAATTTCGCTGTTTGTGATTGCTGCAGTATTGTTTCTGGCGATTGTGGCGATTTTGTGGCGCTACTGGCGAAGTGTGGCCGATGTGTCGGCCAGTGATGCGGCCTTTAGCCGGCGCATTGCCCGCCTCAACGATCGCCAATCCAACCGCTTGCAGGATACACAGTTGACCGAAATGACGAGCCAGGATGAGGCTTGGCGCATCATGGTCGAGCGTGGCCGGCGCCATATGGATACGCCGCAGTACGGCGATACGACGCGCCGTGCCCGCGAGCGCCAACGCCGCGCCGGGCGGAGTGGTAAGAGCGAGTAACACGGTAGGCTATTTTTTACTCAAAAGAGATACCCCATGATAACGATACGACCAGCACAGGCGGCTGATGTAGTGGCAGTGCATGAGTGTTGGCTGGCAACAGATTATCCTGAGCCCGTGGAATACGCCCAAATGGCGGCACTGGGCATGGCACCCTGGTTCCCACACCTTTTTGCCACGGGGAATTTGTGGGTTGCCGAGGTCGACGGGGTGATTGTCGGCTTTGCGGGCACCCAGACGCGTGGGCGGGTCTGCTACTTGGCCGATTGTTTTGTGCATCCTGACTGGCAGTCTCACGGCGTGACACGCGCCTTGCTCGCACCGCTTCACGCCGACCCGACGCTCATCCACTGCACGTTGGCGTCGAGCGACCCACGGGCGGCGTCGCGCTATGTGCGGGCGGGCATGATACCGCGCTATCCCATGTATGAACTGGTGTCGAGCACCCGCACCCAGCCGCATGCCCCACAATGTGATACCCAGGTGTGCCACGACATCGAAGAATGGCTCTTTTATGACCAACGCCTGATTGGCCACGACCGCCGTGTGGACATCATGCACCTGTGCGATGGCACCAACGCCACGTTGCTACAGATGCGCGATGGCACACGTCTGCTGGGCCAGGCGCTGATACAGCCACGCCACTACGACCGTGCGCCACAGGGAAAATACAACATCGGTCCAGTGGGGGTATTTGCACGTGCACATGCTGCTGCCGTGACACAAAGTGCAGTGGCGTGGGCCTTTGCGCATGGTGCCACATGGGTCACACTGCGCATCCCCGGGCCGCATCCCGGTTTACCCGTCCTGTTGGATATGGGATTGGACATCGCGTATATTGAAACCTTTTGTGCCAGCCAAGAATGGTTTGATCCAGGGTGTTATGTGCCGTCGGGAATCATGTGAATTAATTAAAAATTAAGAATTAAGAATTAAAAATGTGGGTGGTGTGGTCATGGCATCCACATCGTAGGGGCGAATAATATTCGCCATCCATGAGATCCAAGGTATATGATGTATTCTCACGCAGAGGCGCAGAGCAATCGTATCAATTAGATTAGATGGCGTGTCGTGTGACCCCACAAATCCGTAGGGGGTGTCATTGTATGGCACCCCTACGGCATTCCATGCCACCCCACATCGTCATTGGACATCATTGTCATGGTAGAGACGTATGGGTTGTATGGTAGCGCCCCATGGTCCATGCGTCGCTACCTACCAGGACACCCACGCCACACAGGTATGGGCAATAATATGTAAAAAATACCATAAAAAATTCGTAATACATGTGCTATGGTCAACAGAGATAGAAAACAATATTTGAGGTGAGTGATGCGCTACAAAGTGCCATTTATTGTCATAACGTCTTTAGTGGTGGCGGTGCTGAGTGTACCAAATGCATCACCGTATACCTATGCACAGTCACGCAATGTAGGTGATACACC
>JBEANH010000101.1:0-14093 GCA_041165505.1 Chloroflexota bacterium
CTAGAAGATTTTTGGCAGACGGTTGATGAAGCAACCGATATGTGATGCGGTAGTAGCAAAACGACGGGTATAGACATGACAGAGCTCGCGCAGATACATCCCTCTTCTCCGTGGCACCATGCATGGGCATTGGTGCGCCGTGAATGGACATGGATGCTGGCTGCGGTGGCGTGTGTCTGCGCCATTCTGCTTTGGAATGTGCGTACGAATGTGGCTGCCGATTATGCGGTCTTGATGTATGAGCCACGGGCATTACCGACGCTACTCGCGATTACCCACATGCAGTCGCATGAGGGGTGGTGGCCCGTGGTGTTGACGCCCCATGATGCGCTCATCGGTGTTCCAGAGCAACTTCAATCGGCACAGGGGGCACTCGTCGTGTTGTGGTTGGCGAGCCGGATTGTGGCATCACCATGGCTCATTTTTTTGATAAGTTATCTGGCAAGTACCATGGCAAGCACCCTTTTGGCCTATGTCGCCTTTCGTGCGGCGACATGTCGTCCATGGTGGGCATGGGTAGCAAGTATTGCATTCGGGTTATTGCCGGCACGTTTTTATTGGCCTGACTTGTTGGCACAGTGGTTTGTGGCAGTGCCCCTGATAAGTGCCTGTATTGCCGCCTTTTGGTATCGCCCGCAGCTCTGGGAATGGCGACAATGGGCGTGGTACGACTGGGTGCTGATGATAGGGGTGCTGTGTGGCATGGTCTTGTTTGGCAAAAGTGCTGCGCTCATGGCTGTATTTGTGCTCATGGTGACGGTCATGCTCCATCGTATCGAAGTCGGCGCATGGTCGCAGGTGTGGCCACTTGTCGGCGTGGCGTTGCTGGGCTGGAGTATGGTTGTGCTCCCGACTGTGGGTCATTGGGCACAAAGCGCTGGTGCACAGCCTGTGTTTCAGGGGGTTTCATTGGCGGCACTCGTGCTCCCTTCCGCACATCACGCCATCCCTCCGCTTGCAACCATTGGCAGTCGCTATGCCGCCTTGGCGATTGATCACACGCATACCTACTCCATGGGAGTGGTAGCGGTAATCGGCTTGGCGATGGTGGTGTGGCGTGCGGTGTGGCAGCTGGTGCATCCTGCGCCACCCCTCCCTGCACAACGTGTCAGCGCCCTCGTGTTGGTCATCCTGTTTGTTGCGAATCAACTGAGTACGGGGGCGGTGTTTTTACTGGCGCAACTCTTGCCCTTTTCCCAATGGGAGCATGCGAGTATCTGGATCGGGTTTTGGGCGTTACAAGTAGCAATCACCACATTCCAACAGCAATGTGCCCGGTGGGGGCAGCGCGAATGGCGGGTGGTGGCCGTGGTACTGCTGGTGGTCCTCGTTGATCAAGTGCCACGCACGACATTGCTCCAGCAACTGCCACGAGGACTCACCGAAGTACAGTCGTCGCGCTGGCAGGCAGGGGTGCTGTTTTCACAGGCACAGCTGGCATCTGACGTGGTATCGGTGACGGGGTTGGCCGATCGTGAAGCCGGATATGGCCGGTGGTCTGTGCCCGGAGCAACGGCGATTGTCGTGCAAGTGCGAGATCCGATTGAGCGTCCACTCAAGCTGCATATCCGCGCCAAGACAGATGATGCACACGCTGGAATGTCTGTGCCAATTCGGATTGGCAACGAGGAGCAAACAATAGTGCTATCGCGCCATATGACGCAATACACGGTACTATTCCGCCAGGAGGATGTGCCAACCAACGCAATTGTAATCGAAGTGCCACCCGATTCGCACACGACGACACACCATGGGAGTGTGTTTGTACAGTCGTTGTGGGCGGAAGTGCCATAACAAGGGAAATTGATGTCGCTACGCCATGTGTTCAAAACAGAAATCCGCTATTGGTTGCCGATGACGTTGATCAGCTATCTGATAATCAACGGGTACATGAGTAGTTGGACCTCATTTTTTGTACCAGACGTTTCGGTGCCATTCAGGATATACGGTGACGCACGCTCGTACGGTGTGCTGTTTCAGCGTCAAGTTGAGGGGTTTTGGTTTTTTGAAAATACGCGCTACGGGTACCCGTTTGTGGCCACCCTCTACGACTTTCCCATGTCGTTTCTCGATGCACTTACCGTCAAACTGATTGGGCAGTTCTGGCCAGAGTGGTTTGCCATCTATACCCTGTATGTGGTGTTGAGTTTTGTGGCGAATGCGGTGGTGAGCTATGTGGTGATGCGTGCCCTTGGGCTTGCGCCACTCTGGGCCATTGTGGGGGCCACGTTGTTCAACTTTGTGCCGTTCCACTTTTATCGCATCGGGCATGTGGTCTTTACCAATTACACCTGCATTCCATGGACGTTTTACATTGCATGGCAGGTATGGCAAGGCCGTGCCGCACAGTTTTGGCAACGCCCACACGTGCTAGCGAGTATTGTGCTCGGGTTTGTCATGGGTGGATACAACATCTATTACGCCATTTTCAGTGTCATCACACTGAGCATCACAACCATGGTAGTCGCATGGCGTGATCAATCGTGGAATATGCTCTGGTGCGGTGGGGGCATGGTAGCAACCATCATGCTGGGGATTATGAGTGGTCTGATATCGCCACTCATCAATAGTATTGTGGATCCCAATACGATTCCCCTGAGTCGCCCCGTCGAGGATAGTGTGCGCTATGCGCTCTGGCCGGCAGCGCTCTTGCAATTCGTTGCGGACATGCGCATACAACACAGTCTCAACAACGCCATGTACGGGATGCGCTGGAACGAATACCACGCCAACAGTGTAGTGGGTTCGCTGGGCATTGTGCTGGTGCTATGGGGATTGTTGCGGGCGTGGTTGCGTCACACGGTGTCTCCGTTGATGCGTTTTCTGGGCGTTGAGTTGAGTGTATTGGTGCTCTATGCATCCGTTGGTGGTGGTGGGTTGGTGGTAAGCCTGCTCTTGACTTCGATTATTCGTGGTACCAATCGCTTTGCCATTTATGCCATTTTTATCGGCATCGTGGCAGTGGTGTGGGTCGTACAACAATGGTTGGCACAACAACGCCAAGGCATACAGCGCATGGCGACGGTGGTTGCTGTCGGGGTAATGGTGGTGGGTGGGGCGAGTGATAATCCCATGCTTGTGGATCCACTTCCGTATGGAACGCATGCGAGTCGCACCACCGTATGGCAGCGTGAAATGGCATTTTTCCGTGCCCTCGACGCACGGGCTGGTACGAATGCGGCCATCTATCAACTGCCGGCATTGGCCTTTCCCGAAAACGATGCCGACTATGCGTTGACACGATGTGCGCTCTACACCAGTTTGGCGTGTAGCCACGGCAATGGATTTGGGCGTGATGGTGCCCTCTTTTACGAATTCTTGGCACGGGCACCCATCAAAACCCAGCTGACCGTCTTGTCGCGCCTCGGCTTTACGGGATTGCTGATTGATCGGAGCTATCGCAACATGTCCGCCGTCGAAACCGAGTTTCGTACGGCGTTGGGGAAAGCCCCCGTGCTCGAGGACGCAACAGCCACGTTGGCCTACTACGAGTTGCCGCCCCCGGTCGGTCCTGTGCGTTCAGGGCGGAGTACGGCCGAGGTAATTGCCGCGGCACAATTTTTACAGGATGAGTATGCACTACGCAGTCAAACTGCGGTGACGACCCCCATTGACCTGCGCAAGCCGTGGCTACCGGGCAACGTGAACGTGATTACTGGCATTTACGGGCTGGGGGTGGATGGCCGGTGGAGCGATGCCAGTGACTTTCGCAATGTGGTAGTGGTGATGAAGCAACCGCTCCCTGCTACCTTTACTCTGCGGATTACGGCGTTGGCGTGGGAACGCAACATCAATGCACCGGTAACGGTGGTGGTCGGTGACCAGCGGCACGTGGTGCGGTTTGGTGGGACGATGACCGTGCAGGATGCGCAATTTACGACGGATGGTACGGCGACAACCATTACCATTATTCCGGCGTATCGCCAGCAAGCATCACCGCGGGATGCCCGATTCATTGCGCTGTTGATACAGCAATTAGAAATTATGCCGAACTAAAAACAATCGCGCCGTGGTGCACTGCACCACGGCGGTCGAATTGGCTCCTCGACCTGGATTCGAACCAGGAACCTACTGATTAACAGTCAGCCGCTCTACCGTTGAGCTATCGAGGATTATTGACAACGTTGCGAATTATAGCATGGGCGAGATGGGCGTGTCAAATAGTTGCATGGGATGGAACTGAGCTTTTGTCTGTGGCTGTTTCAGTATAAAATGAAGCACACACACATGTGTATTCGTTTGTGAGGTTTGTGATGCAGACACCTGCCGAGCGAGTTGCCGAACTCTCCCAACGTATTCGTGCCCATGATCACGCCTACTACGTGTTGAGTGCACCCACGATTACCGATGCCGAATATGATGCTTTGATGGCCGAATTGCGCCACCTCGAATCTACGTATCCTGAATTGGTGCAGGTGGATTCACCGACGCAACGTGTCCCGGCGGAGCTCGATGTTCAGTTTACCAAGGTGGCGCATCCACAAGCCATGTTGTCATTGGCCAATGCCTTTGATGAACGTGGTGTGTGTGAGTGGCGTGACCGCGTCTATAAACTGTTGGGGAGCACGGATGTGGCGTGGACGGCTGAGCCCAAAATTGACGGTCTCGCTATTGCACTCACCTATCACTACGGCCGCCTCGTGCGGGCTGCTACGCGTGGTGACGGCACCGTTGGTGAGGATGTTACGGCCAATGTGCGCACCATCAAAACGGTGCCGTGGGAGTTGCGCCGCGATAGTGCGACTGCAGTTCCTGCGGAACTCGAAGTGCGCGGCGAGATTTACATGCGCTCCGACGACTTTGCTGAGCTCAACGCACGTCTGCGCGACGCCGGTGAAAAGACTGCTGCCAATCCGCGCAATGCGGCATCGGGTTCACTACGCCAAAAAGACCCTGCCATCACCAAAACACGACCATTGCGCTTTTTCGCATATGCGATTGGTCCGGTGGCGGGTGGGCGCTGGCCTGATACACAGTGGGGTACGTTGTGTGCGCTCCGTGATTTGGGCTTTGATATCAACGAAGATGCCCGAGAATTTGGTGTGTTTGATGACGTATTGGGCTATGCGCAGGCGTGGATGCAAAAGCGCGACATCCTCGCCTACGAGGTTGATGGCATCGTATTCAAAGTGAATAGTCTCTCCCAGCAACGCGAACTCGGCGTGGCAGGGCGTGATCCGCGCTGGGCGTTGGCCTACAAGTTCCCCGCCCGTGAAACGTCGAGTATTCTGAAAAACATCACCGTTGCGGTGGGGCGCACGGGCGTGTTAACCCCCGCTGCAGAGATTGAACCGGTGCAGTTGAGTGGTGTCACGGTGCGCAACGCCAGCCTGCATAACGCAGACCTGATTGAGAAGCTCGATTTGCGCATCGGCGACCGTGTGATTCTCAAACGGGCAGGCGATGTCATCCCGTATATCATCGGCCCGATGGTGGCAGCACGCACTGCCCGGCGTGTGGAACGGCAGCAGTCCGCCCCGAAGGCGAAGTGGCGTGGCGTTGCCCCAACAGCGATGAATGCCCGGAGCAACGCAAGCGGCGCATCGAATATGCGGTGTCGCGGGACGCACTCGATATTGTGGGCTTTGGCGAACAACAAGCACGGTTGTTGGTGGAGCGTGGGTTGATCCATGATGTAGCCGATATTTTTACGCTCCAGCCCACAGATTTTGCTGACATGGACGGCTTTGGCGAAAAGAAAATTACCAATCTGATGCAGGCCATTACAGACGCCAAAATGCGGCCGGTAACACGCGTGTTGGTCAGCCTGGGTATCCACATGGTGGGGACGGTGGTGGCACAACTGCTCATCAACCATTTTGGGAGTTTGCAGGCGCTGGCGGATGCCGATGTGGTCGAAATCAGCCGCATCGAGGGGATTGGTCCAATCAAAGCGCAGAATGTGGTGGAATTTTTTGCCCGCCCCGGGAATCGGGCTCTCATCGCCAAACTGGCAACAGTCGGTGTACAGGTCAGTGGCGGGGGCATCCAAAAGCAGAGTGACGTGTTGGCTGGCCAAATCGTGGTGGTGACAGGCACGTTGCCCCTAGGACGTGAGCAGGTCGAGGCGCTTGTGGCAACGCATGGTGGCAAAGCGACAGGCAGTGTCTCCAAAAAGACGTCGTTTGTGTTGGCTGGCACGGATCCAGGTGGCAGCAAAATCAGCAAGGCGCACCTGAGCAGGCACGCTTGTTTTAGCCGGCTATAATACAGAGTAGTGGTGCGAATTGGTCAAGGAGTGGGTATGACGACGATTCACCCGTCCATCTTTCGGGCGTATGATATCCGTGGAATTGTGGGCAAAGAGCTGAGTGAGGCCGTGTATGAGGTCTTGGGGCGTGCTGCAGGCACGCTGTTTCGTGCCAAGGGCGGTCGCCGCATTGTGGTGGGATATGATGCACGCTTGACATCGGCTGGTTTTGCGGCAGCGCTGATGCGTGGATTGCAGTCCACGGGGTGTGACGTGATTGACATCGGCATGGTGCCCACGCCGGTGATGTACTTTGCGGTTGATCACCTCAAGGCGGATGGTGGGGCAGTGGTGACGGCCAGCCATAATCCTCCTGAATTCAACGGTCTCAAAATGCGGCATTACGAGCCGGTGCATGGTGGGGTGCCGTTTTCGAGCGAAGAGGTGCAGGAAGTGGGGCGCTTGGCACTCGCTGGGCAGTTTGCATCGGGGCAGGGGCGCATGACCAGCGTAGACGTTGCCGATGCCTATGTGGAGCACATTGCGGCACTCGTACACATCCCGCACCGCATCAAAATTGTTGTGGATGGTGGCAATGGTGTGGCCGGCCCATTGGGAGTACGCGTCTTTGAGCGGTTGGGGTGTGAGGTGGTGCCACTGTTCATCGAGCCGGATGGCACCTTTCCCAATCATCATCCCGATCCACTCAAAGAAAAAAATATGCGCGATTTGATGCGCGTGGTCAAAGAAACAGGTGCCCAATTGGGTATCGGACTCGATGGTGACGGCGATCGGCTGGGGGTGGTCGATGACCGAGGTCAGATGGTCTTTGCTGATCGCTACATGATTGTGATGGCACGTGAGGCCCTCAAAAAAGGTCCGGCTGCTATCGTGTTTGATGTGAAATGTAGCAAGGTGCTGGCAGATGCAATTACGGCGCTGGGGGGGACGCCTGTGATGTGGAAGACGGGCTATACCAATCAGTCCGCCAAAATGCGTGAGCTGGGCGCTCCTGTGGCCGGTGAGCTGAGTGGGCACGTCTTTAATAATCGCCCTGGCCATAGCTTCGATGATGGCACCTTTGCAGGCGCCTGCTTGATTGAAGCGTTGACGCACAGTGGTCAGACATTGTCGCAGGCGCTTGCGCCATACCCGGTGATGGCCGAAGTCCCCGAAGAACGCATCGAACTCGACGATGTGCGCAAATTTGCAGCAGTGGCCCATGTGCGCACTCAGTTTGTGGGGAAATATCCCATCAATGAAACCGATGGCCTGCGAATTGACTTTGGTGATGGGTGGGGACTTTTGCGGGCATCCAACACAGAACCAGTGATTACCACGCGATTTGAGGCGGTGAACGAGACCCGGGCTGCGTTTATTCGGGATACGATTTTGGCCGCATTGCGTAGCTACACCACGCCGCAATAAAGGAGTGACTATGTTTGGGATTCGGCGTCGGCTCGCCAATCTATCACACCTGATGCGCCCACTTGCGCTGGCGTTTGTGGGCTGTGCGATTTTGGCGCTCGGGATTGGCTACGTATTGACGTTTCTTTACCGCACCCTCGAATTGCCGTGGATTTTTTATTATTTGACCATCCAATTTGTGCCACAGTTCTGGCGTGGCATACTCTTTTTGTTGCTGGGGGTCGGGACACTCGGCTACGGGATTTGGTCGTTGAGCGACAAAGTGGTCATTCCTATTAATGCACAAACGCAAAACGATGAAGTGCTCCTCGACTACCGGCGCACCGATCGTGCGCCGCGCCTAGCGGTGCTGTCGGGGGGGCCAGGCATGCTGGTGCTGGCGAGTTTGGGGCGTACCGTGGATACGATGACCTGTATTACACCGGTACAAGACCCGGTAGAGTACTACTATCGAGCATCGAGCCTGTTCAATTTCGAAAAAGTGGTCTTTGTGGTGCCTACGCCCCACCCCATTGACGTGACGTTTGTGCTCGACAACGGGGTGCGTGTCAAACCGAGTGATCGGGTGACACACGACGAACGCTACGTGGAGCGCTATGTGGTTGATGTGCAACTAGAAAGCACCACAACCCCGTTACACGAAGTAGCGGTGACTCGTGCCACACTCGATGCGATTGCCCAGGCGGATGCGATTATTCTGGGGCCAGGCAGCCTCTTTGAAAGCATTATTCCCAATCTGCTCATGCCTGCAGTACGTGAAGCACTCTTGGCTAGCAAAGCCAAAAAAATTTACATCTGTAGCATTATGACGGAGCCGGGTTTGACTCAGGGCTTTACGGTTGCAGACCATATTCGGCAAATCGTGCGCTATGGTGGCTTTGCTCCTGACTACGTGTTGGTGAATGCGCAACGCATTGATGCCGATGTGCAGCGAATCTATGCGGCAGCACGCCAAACACCCGTCTATTTGGCGCCCGAAGAGTACGAAGAAACGGTGGTGCAGGCTATTGATCGTGGCGCTGGCAGTGGCGTGATGATCGAAGGGTCAGTCATCATCGAGGCAGATCTGGCCACGGCGGTGATTCAGCTGACGGCCTCGCTCGAAGACCCCGGTAAGAGTCGTACGGTGCGCGTGTTGCGCCACGACCCCGACAAAGTGGCAGCAGCGATTACGAGTATCATGCGACGGGGGCGCTGATGTGGCATGGATGACACGCTAGTCCTATTTGAAGACGAAGGCTCGCGGGCACTGTTGCCGCTGACGTATACGCGCACGGCTGCCGACATCCGCTGTGGCATCTTCACGTTGCGTGAACGCCTGCATGCCCGCTATGGGGTATCTCCAGCAGCCATTACCCGCGGTTATCTGGCCGATGTATGGGGCGAAGGCCGCTGGCCACTCCGATTGCTCAGTCGCAATGTCCCCCTTTTGCTGGTGAATAGTCGGCTGGTTGACATTGAATGCTTGGCAGAGCTCCATGATGCACCGCTAGGAACGGTGCTGGTCAGCGATACGGCGAGTACCCCTGCCGGTGGGGCCACACTGGTAGCAGCACGGGTGACGCCAGCACTTGCGAGTGCTATTTTTGCGGATCTGCTTGAGCAACGAGGCAATGCCGCCCTCGCGGAACTACAGCGCTTCGGGCGGACACGCACTGGCCGCCCGCTGATGCTCAACTTTCCATGGGATATCGTGGAGCACAATGCGCCGATGATTCGTCGCGATGTCCCCCTGTGTGATGTTACGCGCTATATCCCCATGCGCCAGCACAGTGCGGCAGCAGGGTGCCATCTGTTGGCGCCCGAACACATCTACGTACACCCACACGCACAAATCGAGGGGCCAGTGGCACTTGATGCGCGTGATGGCCCAATTGTGATTGGTGCTGCGCGCATCGAGCCATTTAGTACCATCCAAGGACCGGTGGCCATCCACGACGGTGCCCTGATTTCAGGGGCGCGTGTGCGGGCTGGCACCACCATCGGGCCGATTTGTCGTATTGGTGGTGAAATCGAGGCCACGGTGGTCCAAGGCTTTAGCAACAAACACCATGACGGGTTTTTTGGGCACTCGTATATCGGCGAATGGGTCAATATTGGGGCCATGACTACTACGAGTGACCTCAAAAACACCTACGGCTCCATTAAAGTCACCATCGAAGGGTATGGGCAAGTTGATAGTGGCCGACTGAAGTTGGGTTGTTTTTTGGCCGATCATGTCAAACTGGGCATCGGTGTGCATCTCAATGGTGGCTCCGTGGTTGCCACGGGTTCAAATATTTTTGGTGTGCATGTGGCTCCCAAAACCATTCCCGCATTTACTTGGGGTGGCGAGCGCTTCCGTGAGTTTCGTATTGACCGGATGATTGACGTGGCACACAAAGTGATGGCGCGGCGCAAAATCGAACTCACTGCGGGACAGGTGGCCATCTTGCGTCACGTCTTTACGCTGACGAGCAACGACCGCGGCGATGTGCCCGATACGGCACTCGATGTGCCATTCGGCGAACAGCAATGGCGTGAATAGCCAGAGAGGAGTGGCGCTATGCACATAGTCGTGATTGGTGGTGGGAGTGGGTTGTGGCAAACTATTGCCGCAGTACGTCCCATTGCTACGCGCTTGTCGGTGATTGTGCCGACCTGTGCCAATAGTGGTGCGGATGCGTTGATTCGCCGTTTGGGACCATTCCCTGGTCTGGCTACTGCCGTCGAGTTCATGCTCCATTTCAGTGGCGATGTGGCAGTGCAGCGGCTGATGCAACAGCAATTTTTGCCATTGGGCACCCCCTATGACCGTATTCCATTTGCCGTACTACAGTTGATTGCCATGGCGCAAAGCACGGGTGCACTCGCCGACACACTCGATGCCATGCGCCAACAGCTGCGTTGCGACATTGATGTGTTGATGGCTAGCGAACACCCGCACGATATCGTGGCACAGACGAGTGACGATCACACGTACGTGGGGGCGAGTGCCCTCACACAGCCGTTATCTGCGCCCGTACAGCAGCTCACTCTTGATCCGCCGGTGGTTGCACATGCGCAGGCGCTCAAAGTATTGCGCATGGCCGATCTGGTCATCATTGCGCCAGGTCATCTCTATCGCACGGTGCTCCCCGCGTTGATGCCCAGTGGTATCGGTGAAACGTTGCGTACCCTGACTGGTCGGGTTGCCTGTTGTGGGGCACTTACCACCATTGCAGGGCATACCGATGCGTTCCGTGCGGTTGATTATGTGGCGCGCATTGCACGGACAATCGGGCGTGGTGCTATTGATGTGGCCGTGCTCAACAGCAACGACTATACGGCGGTGGAAACAGCCATGCTCAAACGCCACGATATGACACCCCTCGTCTATAGCGATGCTGATCAACATGTGCTGACGGCACTCGATATCAGTGTAATCGTGCGTGACATGCTCGAACCGCTCCCTGCTGATGGTGCCGCACGCACGTTGGCCGAACTCACACGGCATCATGCCCCCGAACTGCGGATGGCGTGTATGCAGGTGCATAAACAGGAATAATGAAAGGAAATTGCGATGTACGATGTGCGTCTCGAACGTCTCGCCAAAGTATTGGTACACTATTCACTCGAAACCGCTCCTGGACAGCTCTTTCGCATTGTGGCGCCCACCAATGCGGCTCCGCTGATCAAAGCGGTCTACCACGAAGCCGTTGTGGCTGGTGCCAACCCGTTGATGCGCCTGAGCCTGGATGGCCTCGATGAAATCTTTTTCAAACACGCCGGTGACGCCCAGCTCGACTATGTGCCACAGCTGAGCCGCGACGAAATCGAGCAGGTGGATGTGCACTTGTCAATTATTGCCGACGAAAATACGCGTGCATTGAGTGGCGTAGACCCCAAAAAAGTGGCCAAGCGGCGTGCTGCGATGAGCCCCGTGCAAAAGCGCATGATGGAACGCGCCGCCCACGGTGATTTCCGCTGGGTGTTGACGCTCTATCCCACCGCCGGCCTAGCCCAAGAAGCCGACATGTCGCTGGCCGACTACACCGAATTCGTCTTTGCGGCGGGTAAACTCAACGAAGCCGACCCCGTGGCTGCCTGGCAGGTACAAAAGCGCGAGCAAGCCCGCATCATTGAGCGCCTGCAGACAGCCAACCACATCCATATCGTCGGTGCTGGCACCGACCTGCACTACTACGTCAATGGCCGCACCTGGGTGAACTGTGCGGGCGACCGCAATTTTCCTGACGGTGAAGTCTTTACAGGCCCCGAAGAAACCAAGACAACTGGCCATATCACCTACTCCTTCCCCGCCCTCTACATGGGGCGTGAGGTGACCGGTGTGCGCCTAGAATTCGTGGATGGCAAAGTGGTCAAGGCCACAGCCGACAAAGGCGAAGAGTTGCTCCACTCGTTGCTCGACATGGACGAGGGGGCGCGTCGCCTCGGCGAAGTCGCCTTTGGTACCAACTACGGCATCCAGCGCTTTAGCCGCAATATTCTGTTCGACGAAAAAATCGGCGGCACGGTGCACCTCGCCTTGGGCGCCGCCTACCCCGAGACGGGCTGTCACAATCAGTCTGCATTGCACTGGGACATGATTTGTGACCTGCGTAGTGGCGGCGAAGTCTTTGCCGATGGCCAGCTCATCCACAAAGACGGAAAATTCCTCATCTAACCGTGTTAGGAGCCTGTGATGGTCATTGATGCCGAGCGCTACCCACGTACTGCCGCCGCCTTTGCGGCCATGCAGGCTGACGAACACATTGCCCGTATCGCCCACCTCGACACGGTGTGGCACCATATCCGCACGGCGGTGGCCAGCAATGTGCCACTGCCTCAGCCGGTGGTGTGGCACCACCACGACAATGCGGCGGTCGCTGCCGCCGCCCGCACCGCCCAGTGGCATGGTGATTTGGTCTATGCGGGCGGCGGACTTGGACTCATTCATGCCGTGGTGATGGCGCAAAAGGGCTACCGTGTCCTCGTCTTTGATCGCTTTGACGTGGGCTGTGCCCACCGTGAATGGAACATCTCGCGCTACGAGTTGACTGCACTCGTTGCCACCGGTTTTTGTACGTGGGACGAGCTCACCCCTGTCATCATGAACGAATACGCCGATGGTATCGTGCGCTTTCATCGTCCCGATGGCGATGCGGTGACGCTCCACCTCCCCGAAGTCCTCAACGTGGCGATTGATGCCCAAGCGTTGCTGACACTCGCCCGTACCAAATTGCTAGTTGCCGGTGGCGCGATTCGTGATGGACGGCGCTTTGTGCAGATAGTGAGCAACACGAGTGGTGCGACACAGGTGGTCGTCACCGTGCAGGATGCGTCAGGTGCGCACGAACAGTATGCGGCGCGCTTGCTCCTCGATGGTATGGGCACCACGTCGCCGTTGTCGCTCCAACGCTTTGCGGGCAAGCCCTATGCTGGCGTCTGTCCCACCGTGGGTACAGTGGCGAGTGGCTTTGTGGTAGGGGATGCGCCAGATGAACATAATCCACACCTCGGTGATATTCTGTTGACGGTGGCGGATGCGCAAAAGACCCAACAATACATGTGGGAAGGCTTCCCCGGACGTGGTGACGAACTCACTATTTATCTCTTTTATTATGACACACTGCACCCCGGTAAACCTGTTGATATGCGCCCCACACCGAATTTAATGGAGCTGTTTGAAGATTACTTCACACTCCTCTATACCTACAAAAAAAGTGCCACAGACGTGCATCACCACAAGCCGGTATATGGCTACATACCGGCACGTCATTCGTTGCGTCGCCACGAGGCTCCGTTGTTGCGTGGGGTGGTACCGGTGGGAGATGCGGCGGCGCAGCAGTCGCCCCTGACGTTCTGTGGGTTTGGGTCGCATGTACGCAATCTGGGGCGGACCACGGGACTTTTGGCGTTGGCGCTCGATGCAGGGTTAGACGATGTGGATGCCATGCAGCATGTGACGCCATACCAGGTGAATATCTCGCTCAACTGGGTCTTTAGTCGCTTCATGCAGCCGTGGGGCGATACACCCGACGATGTGAACCGTTTGCAGCATCATTTCATGGGGATTTTACAGGATGCAGGGGTGGAATTTGCCACGCGCTATTTCCGTGACGAGATGCGCTGGAGTGATTACCACAAAATGGTCTTGGGCATGTTCCGCATCTATCGGCCCATTGTCGGTATTGCCTTTCGCGTCTTGGGCTGGCGTGTTGGGCAGTGGGTTGCCGATTATCTGCGCTTTAGTTGGGCGGCGTTGCAGGCGGCCGTGGTGCGCCAGGTGGGGGCACAAGTGGTGCGGCGCATGGCCGACGATCTGCCACCACGGTGGCGCTTGGCGCTGATTGCGTGCCTCGAGGAATGGCGTGTGATGGGATGGGTGTAATTAGCGCCACACCGACCAGAGCAAGACAAGCGCAAAGACACTCAAGCCGGGGATGCCACAGGTGGTGCGGTTGTAGATGCGATTGTAGAGCGCTTTGCGCGGGTTGGTAATCCAGCCGTAGCC
>JBEANH010000102.1:0-8024 GCA_041165505.1 Chloroflexota bacterium
AACCTTCCCCGCAGCAGTTGATGCCGTGTTAGTGGATTCGTACGCACAGAACTCCATCATCGCCAAACGCGATGGGCGCGTGCTCGTCGGTGGCCACGTAGGAGCGGGCTTCTTTGGTGTCGAGGTTTCACGCACACATACACGTACCGCCACTCGCACACACACTCCTACACCATAATTCATTGCACCTTGGGCGGCACCAATACGATACATAGCGCACACACGGCAGTCACGATACCCACCCACACATAGGTGGTCTCGTAGCTGCCGTTGTCGTGGCGTACGAGCTCGACAGCGAGTGGCACCACTGCACGCGCCACCGTCAAAATCAACGCCAACACCCCACTAATTGCACCATAGGCGGCCACCCCGTAGCGCTCTGCAAACAACGCGGCCCGCACCGGTGTAATCGCCCCAAAACTCAGACCAAATAGGACAACACACCCCCACACGCCCCACGCTGACGGGAGCCAAACCAGCGCCACGAGTGCCAGACTCTGCATGATACACAGCACCATTGCAATCGTATAGCGTGACACGTATGCACCGAGTGGCGTAAATAGCAAGCGGCTCGGTAACGCAAGTACTCCCATGGCAGCCGCATACCAGGCCGCATCTGCGGGCGTATAGCGCTGATCAATGAGATAGGGAATGAACGTCTGCAAGACAACGACCAAGGCGGCCGTGGATGCCAAAAACGCGATGGTCAACAACCAAAATGCACTATCGTGCACCACTGCCCACACATCGGCGACGGCAATCGTCTGCACCGATACCTGTGGCGGATGTGCATCACCATCCACGTACTGACCGACATCGGCGGGGACGCGGCGCAACCAGATGGCATGGAGTGGTGCGACCACCACAAGCATGACCACAGCAAACACCTGTGCCGTTACCTGCCAATCGAAGCGACGAATCAACCACTCGGTGACAGGCGTTGCAATGATGATGGCAAAACCGGCCACAAAGGTGAGTACCGTGAGCGCAGTGCTACGCCGACGTGCAAACCAGTTGGCGACCACCACGAATGCGGGTTCATACAAGAGCCCCGCCATACCAATCCCCAACATGACCCATACCACGACGTGTTGCCACGGCGTACTCACCATGCTCCAGAGCACAAACCAACCGGCGGTCCAGAGCGCGGCACCGGTCATCAACCAGCGCGCCCCGTGTCGGTCGAGCCAGATACCCACCGGCCATGCAAGGGTGCCTGCTACCAGTTGCGCGGCAGTCACACCTGCACTAATCGTGGCTCGTGACCAACCAAAGTAGAGTTCGAGTGGCACCACAAAGACGCTAAACGCATAGATGAGCATGCCGTACGAGAGTGTTTCGGTAATGGCCAACACGGTTAAAATGGACCAGCCGTAGTAACGTGGTTGCGTCATGATGTGCGATTCGTGAGCAGGGCGTAGGTGGCCTGTGCACAGCGTTGCCACGAAAAGTGCGTCGCATGCACCAGCCCGCGCGCCACAAATTCGGCGTGGAGCAGATCATCGCCATCAACGCGCGAAATTGCCGCTGCAATAGCGTTCACATCCGTAGGATCCACGAGGAGTGCCGCATCACCGGCGACTTCGGGCAGTGCTGACGTGTTCGATGTAATCACTGGTACGCCACTCGCCATTGCTTCGAGTACCGGCATACCGAATCCTTCGTATAACGACGGAAAAAGGAACGCACGGGCAGATGCCAACAACGCGGGCAAGTCGTCGTCGGGGACAAAGCCGATGAGATGCACACGGTCAGCCACACCGCAGCGTTGTGCCGTTGCCACCAGTGGCTCGCTCAGCCACCCCGCACGCCCTGCGATGACGAGCTGTGTGTCGGGGTGGCGTACGCCCCGTGCAAATGCCTCAATCAGGCGTATCAGGTTTTTGCGTGGTTGGAGCGTCCCCACGTAGAGCATATAGCGCGACCACGGTTGCGGCTGCGCTGCTCCTGGCGCAAAGCGTGGTGACACGCCATGTGCAATGATGTGCACGCGCTGCGGTGCAATCTGCGTAAACTGCTGGAGGTCGTGGGCCGTGGCTGCGGAAATCGCAATAACTGCATCTGCAGCTGTTGCTGCCCACCATGTTGAGAGTCGTAAGTAGCTGTTTTGAAAGATTGTGTGCGCTTGGGGGAAGTGCAGGAAGCCCAAATCGTGCACTGTGGTAACCACCCGCATGCCAGGGACGAGGCGCACATTCCACGGCAACACGTGAGACGGTACAAACAGCACATCGGGGCGATCGCACCAGAGCTGCCATGCAAGACGCAGATGCGTCCACAGGCGCGGGAATGGCATCACCCGTACATGCACATTGGCAGGAAGTGGCGGCAATGCGGCCGGAAGCTGCGCACAGTAGAGCATGTATGTGTGTGCACCTGGGTTGGCGACAATCCCAGCTAATACTTCCCATGTATAGCGCTCTGTGCCGGTGCGCTGGGCAGTAGCCAAACGACTAATATCAATGGCAATCTTCACAGGTGGCCTCATCTGCACATCATTGCCTGTATCGTATCACAACGCTACCCCTGTACGTGTGAGTCATGTATAATGGAAAGAGCAACACTTTGCGTCACAAGGATTCCCAGACTATGCAACTCTACGACACTTTGCGCGGCCACAAGGCACCGCTCGAGATCCCCAAGGATCGTCCGCTCACGCTGTATGTATGTGGTGTGACACCATACGACACGACGCACATCGGTCACGCCCATACATTTTTGATTTTCGACATCTTTATCCGCTATGTCCGCTCCCAAGGTGGCTCCGTGCTTTACTGCCAAAACGTCACCGACGTGGATGATCCGCTGTTTGAACGTGCCAATCGTGACAATATTGCGTGGGATGCCCTTGCCAAGCGTGAAGTTGACCAGTTCATCAAAGACTGCCGGGCCATGAATTTCATTGCACCCGATTTCTTCCCCAAAGTCTCCGAAGAAATCGCTGGCATGATTCCCATCATCGAAGGATTGCTCAAAAACGGCAAAGCCTACGTGAGCAACGGCAACGTCTTTTTTGACGTGAGTAGTGAGCCAAGCTACGGTGAAATGGCGCGTCTCGGCGGCTACGAACAGCTCCTCAACACGGCCAATGAACGTGGGAATAACCCCAACGACCCCAACAAACACGACCCACTCGACTTCGTATTGTGGCAGGTGTCTCGCCCTGGCGAGCCTACCTGGCCAAGCCCATGGGGACCTGGGCGTCCCGGCTGGCACATCGAATGTACGACGATGTCCACACGCTATCTCGGTGACCAAATTGATGTGCATGGTGGTGGGCGCGATCTGGTCTTTCCCCATCATCCCTCTGAAATCGTGCAAACCGAAGGCTACACCAACAAACGCCCCTTTGCCACGTTTTGGGTGCACGGTGGATTAACCTGGCTCGACGGCAACAAGATGAGCAAATCGTTGGGTAATTTGGTCTTTGTGCGGGATGCAGTTCTACAACAGAGCCCCGACTCCATTCGTTGGTACTTGGCGTCGTTCCCGTACCGCGAAGACTTCAACTACATTCGTGCGGATGCTGCCGCCGCAGAAAATGACATTGCGCGGCTCAAGGCGGCTCTGGTGGCACGTTCTACCAATGGGGGACCCACACTTTCACTGGCCACCGAACGCGCTGCGTTTTTTGCGGCGCTCGACGATGATTTGCAGATGCATGTGGCCATTCAACAGCTCAAAATCATGATTGACAAGATTTTGGCACAGCATGGCACCCATTCCGTGGTATCTGCCCAAGCCGATCTGCGTGCCTGTGCACGTGTCATCGGTTTTGCTGCGGCTGAGTAAATGGTCGTTCGACCCGGTGCAGGGGAATGCCCTGCACCGGTAGGAGCAATGGTTATGAAACAGTTCATCAGAGTCGGGGTATTGCTGTGTGTGCTCGCTACTGCGGGAATTCACCTCTTTCTGGCGATTACTGCCACCCTGCCCATGTTCTACGCCAATGCCGTCGGTTATCTCCTGCTGGGTGCCGCATACGCCAATATCGGCATCCCCGTTCCACGTGAACGTGTCACCATCGCATTACAACTCTACACTGCCCTGACCATCGTCCTGTGGCTCTTTTTTGGGGCACACACTCCAATCGCCTACGTGGACAAATGTATCGAGTTGATGATTATCGGTTTGCTGTGGTACGAACAGCAAATTGACTAAAAGGTTTGGAATATGCGGATTTCGAGTCGCCGGATTCTCACCATCGGCATCGTTGTGCTACTGGTAGCACTTGTGGTTGAAGTAGGGGTATTACTCGGCACCGCATTCATGGTGCCCGACCTTACCGAACGCATCCAACGCATCGGGAGCACACCACAAGCCGTCGCACCACCGGCGCAACAGGCACCTACGACACTCAACAATGCACGCCCACTCACCATCAATGATGCCTTTGATTCACCTAGTCCACGCTGGGATCAATCGGCGGTGAGCATCCAAAACGAGGCACTGACCACAGAACTCTTTATGAGTAATGCCGAAGTGTACACCCTGTGGAAAGGCGTTCCCGACAATGACACGTTCGATAGCCGCGTGCAGGATTTCGTGCTCAGCGTAGAGATGACACAACACGCAGGCAACGATGATGCCTACTACGGCATTCGCTTCCGTCAGAACACCACCGATTCCTACATGATGGTTGCCATCAACCCCCGTGGCTACTACCGCATCTTTCGGAGCACCTTTGGTGAAATCAGCGACATCGTGCCATGGACATTCACCCATCACCTACGCCCGGGACTCAACACCACCAATCAACTACTCGTGCACGCAGATAACACGTTAGTCCACGTCTTCATCAATGGCATTCACGTCAACGAAGTAGACGATTTGTCACCAGTACGGGGCCAACTCACCTTGTCTGCATTTACCACCACGAGTGATTATGCCAAGGTCTCCTACGACAACGTTACCATTGAGAGTGGCGAGGTATCATTCCGCGAAGCGTTTGCGAATCCGGACAACGTATCGTTCAGTTTAGGGGGCTCGTATACCAGTGATGGACGCTACCACATCGTGTCGTCACCCAATGTGACCGTCTGGCAAAATCCACTGCCCCGTGCTGACACCGCAGTACAAAGTTTCCGCTTACGCGTTGACAGCACCATTGTGCGCGGTGACCCCAATCAAATCGCCTACGGTGTGATTTTTGGCGACAATGGCGATTTCGGCTATACCATGGTGCTCTTGAGTGGGAGTGGCGTACTCTCTGTGGTACGCAACAACAGCGATGGTACGTCACAACAGTTTATAGACCCGATGCTCGTGGATGCAGTTGTTCCCGGGCTCGATCAATCAACGAGCATTGATTTGACCCTCGTCAACAACGAGTTGAGTCTGAGTATCAACGATGTAGACCTCGGTATGCTACAACTCGATGTGCCCACATCGGGGAGCGTGGGTATGATCGTGGTGTGCGGCGATACCAATGTCCAAGTTGATTTCGACAATTTCTCGTTGACTGAGCTGAGTGCAAATGAGTGAGTTCCCAATTACGCAGGTGCTCGATCGGCTGACCAGTGCGCTAGCCGACAAACCACAGCCGCTGATTGACCAGATGCAGAATGCAGGAGCATTCAAAGTGCTGATTGCCACACTGCTGAGCTTGCGTACCCGTGACGAAACCACCGCCCAAGTGACACCTCGGCTGTTTGCCCGTGCGAGTACACCTGCCGCCATGCGCACACTCAGCGAAGCCGAAATCGCACAGCTCATCTACCCTGTGGGCTTCTACCGCAACAAGGCACGCGACATCCTGCGCATCTGTGCCATCCTGTGTGACACCTATGCGGGAGCGGTGCCCCGTACACGTACCGAGCTCCTCGCACTCCCCGGTGTCGGACTCAAAACAGCCAACTTGGTGCTGGCAGTTGGGCATGGCATCCCGGCGATTTGTGTGGATGTGCATGTGCATCGCATCTGCAACCGCTGGGGATACCTAGAGACGCCGACACCAGACACCACGGAGGCCGCATTGACAGCACGATTACCTGTGGCATACTGGATGCACATCAACGAACTTCTCGTCACCCTTGGGCAACAGATTTGTACGCCTACGTCACCGCGCTGCACCCAGTGCCCTGTGGCCGACGTGTGTGCCCGTCGCGGTGTGACACGACACCGCTAATTGAGAGGACTGCAGCATGTACATTCGTTGGATTGTGCGCCATCACAAAAATGCAAACACAGCAAACGTATCGTTTTTTGATGCGTACTTGGTAGAAAGTTTTCGTGACGACAGCGGACAACCACGCCAACGCACCATCTGCTACCTAGGCAACATTCGCCAAATCAACGAAGAATTTCCTGCCCTCGAGCGCGAGATTTTCTTTTTACGTGCTGCACGCATCATCGCCGGCGTACCGTCGTTGAGCAGTGAAGAGCGCCAAAGTGTGGCCAGCATGCTCCGCCAAAAAGTCCCCGAACTGAGCCCACTCGAAGTTGAAACCGCATTTCGCAACAATTTCCGCTGGTTTCGCTATTGGCGCCAACAACGTGGCATGCCCATCACACAGGCAGAACTCAACGACATGATCAACGACAGCAGCACCGATTTCAGCGAAATGTAACACCCACACACGGCACTGCCATGTGTGGGTGTCGTACCGCGCACCTTACTCGGCGCCAATCCCTTCGAGACGATCTTCGAGATCCGCATATACCTCTTGCAAGCGCGCAATCACATCGTCGCTCGCCTGCCACATGCCACGACCGTGGGCCTCGAGGAGACGTTGCACGGCTGCTTTTGCGGCCTGCGGATTCGCATTCACAAAGCGTCGGCGCACATCCTCGTCGAGGATATACGTCTGTGCCATGCCGTCAAAGACCCACCCCTCGACGGTATCACCAACTGCACCCCAGCCAAATACGTTCGTAAAACGATTGGCAACTTCGGTGGCTCCTGCGTACCCTTGTGCCAGCAGTGGCTCAAACCAACGTGGATTAAGGATTTTGCTACGCACTTCCATGCTAATCATCTGTGCGGCTTTGGTAATGGTCGTGCGTCCCGTATAACTCTCCGCATAACTGAGTGATACCTGCTTGCCACTTTCGTAACTCGCAGCAAGCTGCACTGCCCCACTATGCCCGTAGTAGTGCTGCATATCCGTCAAACCAAATTCCACGCTGTCAATGGCCTGAAAGACATGATCCACGGTACCGAGCATTTTGCGGTAGGCCACCTGTGCAGCCACCCCTTGCCGGCTACCACCATACGCATAGCCACTCCGTTGCACATAGACCGAGGCCAAGTCGGAGCGTTGATCCCATTGACTTTCGTCAACGAGCATATCCACACCCGTGCCGTATTCACCAGGCGGCTGGGTAAACAAGCGGGCTGTGGCCATTTCAAAGCTCTGCCCCGCCTTTTGCAAATCGGCCACGTGCGCCACAATCGGATTTAACTCCGCCGGTTCGCCACTTTTGGCAGCACGCACAATCACGTCGTCCATCAAGTCGAGTTGCATCTGGAAGTTGTCGCGGAAAATACTGCTTATGTCGAGTACTACATCTACACGCGCACGCCCCAGTTTGTTGAGTGGGATCAGCTCGTAGCGGTATATCTTGCCCTGACCATCGCGTACTGGCTCCGCACCAATCAAGCCCAAAAAGACACCGATGCTTTCGCCTTCCGATTTGATGGTATCGAGGGCCCACAGCGTCAATGCCACCGTCTGTGGCAACGTGCCCTGTTCTGCCTTGTGCGCATGAATGAGTTGCTCGGCCATCTGCTTGCCGCGCACCAACGCCGCATCACTGGGCAAGCGCCACGGGTCAATGCCGTGAATGTTGCGCCCGCTGGGCAAGCCCCCTGCCCCGGCACGAATCGGGTCAGCACCATGCCCCGGCAGCACGTAGCCCCCAGCGAGTGCATGCATCACCACATCAATTTCATCGCCACTCTCTTCGAGGCGCACCAGCATTTCACGTCCATGCGCCACAATCTGTTGCAGGGCGTTGGGTGCAGATTTGCCAAAGTAATTCTGCCAAAAACTGTCACTCGCATCACGACCCAGCACCACTTT
>JBEANH010000103.1:0-7915 GCA_041165505.1 Chloroflexota bacterium
TGACTGATAACCCCGTCCACGTAGCGTGACACCGCATCCACGAGTACCATGGCTGCGAGCTCCCCCCCTGTGAGCACATAATCACCAATCGAAATCTCTTGGTGCACAAGGGTGGTACGGATGCGCTCATCAATTCCCTCGTAGTGCCCACAGATCAGCATCAGGCGTGGCCGTTGGCTGAGTGTTACTACGTGGTGTTGGTTGAGCACTTCACCTTCGGGGCTGAGATAAATGACGTGGGCAGGGGTGCTATCTGCGCTATGCGCAGCAGTGATGGCCGCCGCCAGTGGCTCGACTTTCATTACCATACCGGCACCTCCACCGTACGGCGTATCGTCACAGGTGCGATGTCGGTCATGGGCATGGGCGCGGATATCGTGGATGGCAATGGTGATTTTGTCGGCCTGTTGCGCACGTTTGAGAATACTCGCTTGGAATGGGCTGGTAAACATGTCGGGAAAGAGTGTCACAATGTCGAAGCGCATGTCGGTCCTCGTCAGCGGTATCGTACCCCCATCCATTGTACTGTGAAGTGATGCATATCAGCGAATCGTAATCTGATATCAATATTTGCCACTATGCACAAATAGCACATGTGTGCTATACTCGTGTATCAGAGTACTTGGTATGTGGTGTGGTAAAGGATGCAACGATGACGACACTTGCAATCGGTGACATGGCACCAGATTTTACCCTATTGAACGACGAAGGTACCCCTGTCACGTTGTCCGCATTGCGTGGCAAGACGGTGGTGATTTATTTCTACCCCAAAGACGATACTCCGGGGTGTACCACGCAGTCGTGTGGGTTCCGTGACAATTATGCGGCCATCCAAGCAGCTGGTGCCGTAGTACTGGGCATCAGTCCTGACAACGTAGCATCGCATGGCAAATTCAAGCAGAAGTTTGCGTTGCCCTTTGCGCTCCTCGCCGACACCGAGCACACCGTGTGCGAGGCCTATGGTGTCTGGGGTGAAAAGAGCATGTACGGCAAGAAATACATGGGTGTGACTCGTAGCCACGTGGTGGTGGGCCCAGATGGGCGTCTCGTGGACGTACAAATCAAAGTCAGCCCCGAAGAAAGTGTCAGCCGGGCGCTCGCAGCCGTGCAGTAATACCTGAATAAATACGAGTAAGGAGATCACAATGGCACCACGCATTATCACCGGTGAAAGCACCAAACGTATCCGTTGGATGGTTACGCTCCAAGGTGGGCTCGAAGCACTCTTCCGCACCCGCCGCGACGTGCTTATTTCGGGCGGTATCCCGTGGTACGCCCACCCCGCCAAAGGTGACAGCGCTACCCCCGATGTCTTTGTGGCCTTCGGTGTGGCACGTGGCGAGCGTACCGCCTACCGCCAGTGGGACGAAGGCAACGTGGTGCCACAGGTCGTCTTTGACGTGATCGTCCCCGGCATGAGCATGGTCACCATTTGTCGGCGCCTCAAGTTCTACGAGCGTGCCGGTGTCGAAGAATACTACATGTACGATCCCGATACCAATGAAACTGTGGGATGGCTTCACAACGGTAGTCATTTCGAGGAAATTGACACCTTGGCCGGGTGGCATAGTCCACGTCTCGGTGTACAGTTCAGTATCGAAGAGGGTGAGTTGGTCTTGAGTCGCCCCGATGGTGAGCGCTTCATGAGCTACGTCGAGCTGGCCGAGCTCTACGAACGTGACCACGAGCGTGCCCAACAAGAGCACGAACGTGCCGAACTCGAGCGTGCCCGTGCCGATCATCATGCGGCCCGAGAAAAAATGCTCATCGCCCGCTTGCGTGCCTTGGGCTTTAATCCCGATGATGTCACCGCAGATAATTTTGCAGAAAGCATTGACACCAGCGAACGTGCTGCGGTCGAATAAAACGATTACTGGCGGTACGGGGTACGGCTCCGTGGACGAGAGTGCGGTGAACGACGAGTCACCGCACTCTCGATGTCTGCAGTGGCAATCATGGCACCAGCGGGAGTCTGGTGAATGGTAATCCCGTGGGTGTGTGCCCATTGTGAAAGGGTTGTCACCGGCACGTGCAGATGCATGGCAGCGTCTTCAATCGTGATGAGGGTGTGCCGGTAAATGGTGTGGTGGATAACGGCGCTGAGTCCCGGCCACTGGGGTTGGGTATTCATGGGCGTGCTCCTTGAGCCATTCAATGACGGTTTGCCGGCGACAACGCCAGTGCGATGCATCCCCGAAGCATGTCCCCGGTAGGGCATCGTTGGCCAGGTGGTGGGCGAGCCACGTATACGGCAAATCGCAGACGACGACCAGATCCATCAACGTACAGATGTCAGGGAGTGGGGTGTGTTGCTGTGCGAGCTGTGCGAGCGCATGGCGGTAGTAGTTGGTGTGCGGGTGCATGCATGCCTCCGTCTGTATGTGGTGAATCTAGGCATACTGTAGCGGGCATCGCCTGGTGCGTCCATCCCCCGATTATCCTCAAAAACATCCCCCGGAATGGGTGGACGCAGTGTGAATGAAGCATGATGAATGAATGCAAAAGATGCCCGTGCGAAGCCTGTAGCAGATCATACGAATTTCAGACGTGTTTCCATACCACCATCCATACGCAATCAAAGTCTCCCTAACACAAACATGCATCGAGTGTAGCAAGCTTTGCCACACCCGATGCATCACCACCCCATCATTCTTAATTCATAACAATACCTACGCCAATCGAGGCCGCACGTTGCTGGTGAGGCGGTGCATTGATCCGCCCTTGCACCAAAAATGCTCCCTCACGCGGGATTTTTAATACCATACCGCCCGTAATCCGGCCCATCGTCGGGGCGCATGATATTCGCCCGTAATCCGGCCCATCGTCGGGGCGCATGATATTCGCCCGTAATCCGGCCCATCGTCGGGGCGAATACCATTTATGCAGGCAATTTTGGAAATGCCATTGTTATGCTCCGTGATTTTGGCGTAGGTATTGTCTTAATTCTTCATTCATCATCATCATCATGGTTGTCTGCATGCGCCGTCAAAATCATCAGCCCGTTGCTGGATGGCATCATTGACATGGCACGGAAGCGGTGCTCCTGCACGGGTGCTGGCGTGTTGGCCGCACACGGTGTCCCAAACGCTGGCTGGGCGTAGGGCAAGTGAGTGGTGCCGCGGGCCAGGATGTGCAGGTAGTTAGCCAGCTCCCCTTCCCAGGGTTGCCCATGGTTCCACGGCACTGCCGAACGTGCGTTGCAGTAGTGGGCCACAAACGAGCGACGCAGCCGATCTTTGCTTTTGTTGGTGTGCGAGCGGTGGAGCACATGCCCGCCAAAAAAGACCACATCGCCGGGGTCAGCCTCGACCTTGACTTCACGGCCGGCGTATTTGGCGGCGACGCGGGTCAGTCCGTTCTTGCTCTCGTCCGTGTTGCTGGCACCAAAGATGGGCTGGATGTCGCTGATGACCTGGTCGCCGTTGGGTGATTGACCATCACTATCGGGGTAGATGGGCTCGTGTTGTGAGCCGACGGTCATCCACAAGCAGCCGTTTTCTTCGTCGGCGCGGTCAATGGCCAACCACGCCCCAATCAAGGTATCGGGCTGAGACGGGATGTAGTAGGCATCTTGGTGGTAGCCCTGGCCGGGTTGGCCGGGCTGTTTGAAAAAGAGCATCGTCTGCAAGGCGAGGACATCGGGGCCGATAAGGGCCTCGAGCACGTCGAGGATGCGCGGGTGGAGTAAGTAGCGTTCGTGGATGGCAGAGACACGGTGGAGCATGTGCACCCGTAGCCAGTATTGCACGCGTTGCTCGGGGGTGAGTGTGTCGGGGGGGAGTGGTACACCGGGGATGACTTCGCGCCCGTAGCGCAAATTGTCGGTGTGGGTGGCCAGCTCGGCAATTTCGGCAGGTGATACGAGACCCTTGACAACCAAATAGCCGTGTTCACGGAAAAAGACGTACTCGTCTACGCTGACGTGGTAGCGGTCGGGGCGTATGCTAGCATCGTTGCTCATGCGTACTCCTTGCTCTAGTGGGACTACTATGCGGACTTCTTTCATCATACAACAGGTTGTGATATCCCTCGTCCTGTGCGATGGTTAGTATGCCTGTTTTTACGTACTTATTTCAATACCCACGCCGATCTCGGCGGCGCATTGCCGGTGCGGCGGTGCATTGATACGCCCTTGCGCCAAACATGCTCTCTGTCGGGATGGATACCAGGTTGCTCGTGGGGGTGAATACCATGCGCCCGGGTAATTTCGGACAAGCCATTGTTATGCGCTGTGATGTTGGCGTAGGCATTGTTTATTTAACATAATATTTCATTTGTCATCGTATTGTAATCTTTGAAAAGTGGTGTTTTTCGTAAAAAAAAGGGATTTAGGGCATCAGAAACAAAAAGAGTTGATTTGACACGAGCGCGGGCGCTATGGTATCATTCTTACTTGCCGGCGAACCGGCGACAGTGTGAAGTAATTCGAGTACCCTCGCTCTAAGGCGCAGCTGGTGTTGCGACCAGACCCAGAGGGTAACGTATTTTTTGTGTGCAGTGGGGACTGAGGAGAAAGCAGAGAGCATGCCGACGATCAATCAGTTAGTACGAAAGCCACGCAAGCCGGTAGAGCGCAAGGTCAAGGCACCAGCGCTACGCTTCAACTACAACGTGTTGAAGGGCAAGTTGACGCGTGGGAGCGGGTCACCGTTCAAGCGAGGGGTATGTACGCAGGTACGTACGATGACACCAAAGAAGCCGAATTCAGCGTTGCGCAAGATTGCGCGTGTACGTTTGTCAAACGGCATGGAAGTGACGGCGTACATTCCCGGGGAGGGGCACAACCTGCAGGAGCACTCAGTGGTGTTGATTCGCGGCGGTCGTGTGAAAGACTTGCCCGGTGTGCGCTACCACATTGTGCGTGGGACGTTGGACTCACAGGGTGTCGCAAACCGCAAGCAGGGTCGTTCGAAGTACGGCACCAAGAAGGCGAGTGCCGCGCCAGCCAAGAAGAAGTAGCACTCAGACGAGTGACTGTTGATAGGGTGAGAGGTCGATATGCCCCGACGTGGCAAGACAATCAAGCGTGAAGTGCTCCCCGATGCACGATTTGGCAGCATGGTAGTCACGCAGTTGATCAACAAGACGATGATGCGTGGCAAAAAGAGCGTCGCTGAAAAAATCGTCTATGGTTCATTGGAGATGGCCGCAGAGCGTGTGAAAAAGACCCCCATGGAAGTATTGGATGGGGCGTTACGCAATGCAGGACCGGTGATCGAAGTCAAGCCGCGCCGTGTAGGTGGAGCCACCTACCAGGTGCCGGTCGAAGTCAAGGCGGAGCGCCGTTTGTCGTTGGCGATTCGTTGGTTGTTGGGTTCTGCGCGGTCACGCAGTGGGAAGCCGATGATTGAGCGTTTGGCCACAGAGTTGGTTGATGCGTACAACAACACGGGTTCGACCATCAAGCGCCGTGAAGACGTACAGCGCATGGCAGAAGCCAATCGTGCCTTCTCGCATTATGGGCGCTTCTAATTGAGTAGTAAATTGTCGCTTGTGCGACACAAGGAGTAGGTAAGGGTTATGCCTCGCGAAACACCGTTGAATCGCTACCGTAATATCGGCATTATCGCGCACATTGATGCGGGTAAGACGACGACCACGGAGCGCATCCTCTACTACACCGGCCGTACATACAAGATCGGTGAAGTACACGAAGGCACCGCCACCATGGACTGGATGGAGCAGGAGCGTGAGCGTGGAATCACGATTACGGCTGCTGCCACCACCGCCGAGTGGGAAGTAGCGGGTGTCAAGTATCGTATCAACATCATCGACACTCCCGGGCACGTAGACTTCACCGCCGAGGTGGAGCGTTCGTTGCGTGTGCTTGACGGTGGTGTGGTGGTCTTTGACGCAGTCGCTGGTGTGGAGCCACAGTCAGAAACGGTGTGGCGCCAGGCCGACAAGTACCGCGTACCGCGCATCTGTTTTGTCAACAAGATGGACCGCACTGGTGCCAATTTTGAGCGTACCGTTGACATGATTGTTGACCGTCTCGGTGCCAAGCCGGTGTGTATTCAGTTGCCCATCGGTGCCGAAGACCGCTTCCGTGGCATCATTGACCTCATCGAGTTCAAGGCGGTGTTGTACACCGACGACTTGGGCAAGAAGGAAGAATGGGTCGAGATTCCCGACGAATTCAAGGCACGTTCTGAAAAGATGCGCAACGAGATGATCGAGCGCATTTCCGAAACAGACGACGAGTTGATGATGATGTACCTCGAGGGGCAAACCCCGAGCGTCGAGCAGTTGCGCACTGCGTTGCGTGCTGCCACCATCGCCAACACGTTGGTGCCCGTGCTGTGTGGCGCAGCTTTGCGCAACAAGGGCGTGCAACGCATGCTCGACTGCGTAACCTACTTCTTGCCGTCTCCGCTCGATATCCCGGCCATGAAGGGCGTTGTCCCCGGTACGGATATTGATGCTGAGGATGTCGAATTCATTGTGCGTAAAGCCGATGATGGCGAGCCGTTTACGGCGTTGGTCTTCAAGATTTTGGCAGACCCATTTGTGGGTAAGCTGGCCTATTTCCGCGTCTACTCGGGGAAGCTCGAAAAGGGCAACTACGTGTTGAACACGACCCGTGGGCGCCGCGAACGTGCTGGCCGCCTCATCCAGATGCATGCCAATCACCGCGAAGAAATTGACGAAGTATTGGCTGGCGACATTGCGGCCATGGTCGGTCCCAAAGAAAGCTTCACGGGGGATACGATTTGTGACCCCGAGAATCCGGTATTGCTCGAAACCATCCGCTTCCCCGAGCCGGTGATTCAGTTGGCCATCGAGCCCAAGACCAAAGCCGACCAAGACAAGATGGGTATTGCGCTCAACAAGCTGGCCGAAGAAGACCCCACCTTCCGTGTCTTTACCGACCAGGAAACGGGTCAGACCATCATCGCTGGCATGGGTGAGTTGCACCTCGAAGTCATCGTTGACCGGATGCGCCGCGAATACAAGGTGGAAGCCAGCCAAGGCAAGCCACAGGTGGCGTACCGCGAATCCATTACCAACAATGCCGACATTGACAGCAAGTTTGTGCGGCAGTCGGGTGGTAAAGGGCAATATGGTCACGTCAAGCTCCAACTCGAGCCACTCGAGCGTGGTAAGGGCTTTGAATTCGTGAATGCCATCGTGGGTGGTACCATTCCACGTGAATACATCCCAGCCGTCGAAGCCGGTGTCAAAGAGGCTATGGCGGGTGGTGTGATGGCAGGATACCAAGTGGTCGACATCAAGGTCACGTTGTATGACGGTTCGTTCCACGATGTGGACTCGTCAGAAATGGCCTTTAAAATTGCGGCATCAATGGGTCTCAAGGACGGCGTGAAAAAGGCCGGCCCACAGATCCTCGAGCCAGTGATGAAGGTCGAAGTGGTTACGCCCGAAGACTTCCTCGGTACGGTGTTGGGCGACCTCAACAGCCGCCGTGGCCAAGTCGAAGGCATGGAAGCGCGTGGGAATGCGCAGGTGGTACGTGCATATGTGCCACTGGGTTCGATGTTCGGGTATACGACAGAATTGCGCTCGTCAACACAGGGTCGAGCAACTTCGTCGATGGAGTTTGCCTACTATTCGCCGCTGCCAGATCATCTGGCCAAAGAAATCATCGAGAAGCGGCGCGGTTAGTCTGTTTGTCAGGTATGGAATTAGTTGTTTTGTAGGTAATGTGGAGGCATGAGGAGTCATGGCAAAGCAGAAGTTTGAGCGTAACAAGCCACACATCAACGTCGGTACCATCGGTCACGTCGACCATGGTAAGACCACGTTGACGGCTGCCATCACCAAGGTGTTGGCATTGCGCGGTGCTGCACAGTTTACGGCGTACGACCAGATCGACAACGCCCCCGAAGAGCGCGCTCGCGGTATCACGATTGCCATTCGGCACGTGGAATACCAGACCGAAAAGCGCCACTAT
>JBEANH010000104.1:0-7872 GCA_041165505.1 Chloroflexota bacterium
GGGTCCGACGCATGCGTCCCGGTGGCGATGCCGTGGCGTTTGCCTGTAGCCACCACCGCATCCATGGCCGCCACGACGGCTGGATCCGACGGGCGGGTTGCACCGAGGGCAATAGTCAAGTCAAACGGTCCCACGAGGAGCATATCAACACCGGGCACGCTGGCAATGGTGTCGAGGTTGGCTACTGCCTGAGCCCGTTCGATTTGCACAATTACCATGGTCTGGGCGTTCATGTGGCTGGTCAGCGTCTGGGCATTGGCGTCACGGTAGTCGGTGGCGCCACGCCCGCTGGCCGCACCACGGTCGCCACGTGGCGGGTATTTGATGTGGCGCATGGCTTCTTCGACTTGGGCGGCGGTATCAATGCGTGGCAACATGATACCCATAGCACCAGCATCGAGCAGGCGGGCGATGTCGCCGTAGCGCAGGTCGGGCACGCGCACGATGGGCGTGATGCCGCACAAGCGCGCCGTCCCAATCAGGTCGGCCACCATGGGCAGGTCGTAGATGCCGTGTTCGAGGTCGAAAAAGATGCTGTCGAAGCCCACATCGGCCAGCACATGTACATAGGCAGGCGCACGCATGTCCATGGCGAGGGTACCGGTAACCATGGCGCCGCTGGTGAGTTTGGCTTTGAGGGTATTCATAGCAAGTGTCATAGAAATGGCCTTTCGGGCATGAGGGGTGTAGGTGCCACAAAGCGTCCCCAGCCGGCATCGCCCGTTACCTTGCCGTTGCGACCGACCTGGCGGCCGCGCACATAGGTGGCAACGACGGCACCACGGGTCTGGCGGCCGTGCCACAGGCGGGCGGTGACGCGCGATTTACTTTCCCACGTGTTGACGTCGATGCGCCCCTCGGCGGCCATGTCAACGAGGATGAAGTCGGCATCGGCACCGACGGCAATCACCCCTTTGCGTCCCTGCATGCCAAAAATCGCTGCGCTGTTGGTGCTCAGCAGTGCCACGAGGCGTTCGAGCGAGATGCGCCCATAGGCAACGGCAGTGAGCATCAGCGGCACGAGAATTTCGATGCCGGGGGCACCTGGCGGGGCCGCCCACATGTTGTCCCAGCCGACTTCTTTTTCACTGGCCAGAAACGGCGAATGATCGGTACCGATGATGTCAATGTCCCCACGCGCCACTCGCTCCCACATGGCTTCGACGAGCATTTCGTCACGCACCGGCGGGTTCGTTTTGGCGTAGGGGCCGTGGGTCTCTAGGTCGGCATCCGTCAAAAAGAGGTAGGGCGGGCACGTTTCGCAAGTCACCTTGATACCCGCCTCACGGGCTTGGCGGATGAGATCTACGGAATAAGGGCTCGACACGTGTACAATGTGCAACCAGGCCTTGGCAGCGCGTGCGAGCGCAATGGACTGCGCCACGCACGCTTCTTCGACCACCGGTGGGCGAGCCCGCCCGTGGCTGGTGGGGCCGTTGTCACCGGCCGCCTTGAGTTGCGTGGCGAGCTGCGCCAGAATGTATTCGTCCTCGGCATGGATGGCAGCGGGGCGGCGCGTTTTGGCCGTCTCACACAGCACCTGATAAAAGGCACCGGGATCGGGGCAACAGAGGCCGATGAATTCGGCTTCGCGTCCCACCGGGACGGCAGTGCGAAACGTTTTGAAGGAAATAATCCCCGCATTGGCGAGGGGCTGGATGTCTGGCAGGTTGTCGTGGGCGGCGGCACCGTACATGGCGAAGTCCACGTAGGCCTTGGGTTGCACAGCCGCAATGCGATTAGCGAGGATCTGCGGGTTGTGCACCGATGGCGACGAGATGGGCATTTCGCAGACCATTGTCACTCCCGACACGGCAGCAGCACGGGTAGCGGTGGCGAAGTCTTCGCGCTCGGTGCGTCCCGGCTCACGGATGTGCACGTGGCTATCAATCACCCCAGGCAACAAAAAAAGCCCGCCAGCATCAACATGCTCGGCGGCATCGGGGAGGGCGCTACCATGACCAATAGCGACGATTTTGCCCTGATGGACGGCCACGTCAACGGCGTGACGACCATCCGCATTGACGACAGTGGCGTTGTGAATGATGAGATCAATCATGTGCAATCCTTTGCGCGGCGACACCACAGCGTGCCGCCGCGAGCAGATGGTGGCTTAGGGCAGGGCGTTGGAGGCGGCGCCGTCAACCAGGGTGGCGGTGCCACTCATGTAGGCGGCAGCTTCGGACGCCAAAAAGACGATGAAATTGGCGAATTCTGCGGGCTCACCCAGACGTCCGGCCGGGATGCTGGCCATGGAGGCCGCCTTGACTTGTTCGATGGGTTGGTTGCTTTTGGCGGCATTGGCGCGGTCGAGTTCCTCGATGCGCTCGGTGGCGATGCGGCCAGGTCCAACCACGTGTACGTTGATCTTGTCGGCAGCCACCTCGCGTGACAGGCTTTTGGCCAACGCGTTGACGCCCGCGCGCATCACGTTGGAGAGAATCAGGTTGGGCAGGGGCTGGCGGATGGACGACGAAGCGATGGTGATAAGGCGGCCGTACTGGGACGCCTTCATGTGTGGGATAGCGGCGCGGCTCATCCAGACAAAGCTCATCAGATTTTGGTTGAATGCGGTCAACCATTGTGCGTCGCTGATGGCATCAAAGCCACCAGCCGGCGGTCCACCCGCATTGTGTAGCGCAATTTCGAGGCCGCCGTAGCGCTGGACGCAGGCATCAATGACTTTTTGCACGTCGGCCGGTGTATTGACGTCGGCGGCTACGCCGATGACGTCGGCACCACTTTGGGCACGGATGCTGGCGGCGGCCTCATCAATGCGCGCTTGGTCGCGACTGGCAATGACCAGTTTGACTCCCTCTTTGGCGAGCCCCAGAGCACAGGCGTAGCCGAGGCCACGACTGGCCGCAAAGACCACGGCACGTTTGCCGGCAAGACCGAGATTCATGCGTTTCCTCCTTTGAAATGATGCGCCAAGTTGAGGCGTATCGCGATATCGTGTATGTCCGCAATGACGTCTGCGGGGAGTGGGCTGGATGGGGCACGGACATGCGCATGGCTGATGGCGCCACGGCGCATGTAGATGTACTTGCGGATGGCCAAGTTGATGCCCGGCTGGTTTTCGTAGCGGATGAGTGGGCAGGCCTGATAAAACGCATGGGCGGCGCCGTCGTGGTCACCCGCAAACCAGCGCGTACAGATGTCTACCAGAATCTCGCTAAAGCCGAAGCCGGTCATGGTGCCGTCAGCACCGTGACGGAGCTCTTCGAGGAGCATGTTGGCTCCCATACCGCCAAAAATAACCATGTCTGGGGCAGCAGCGCGCATGCGTGTGGTCTTGGCGGGGGTCGGTTCTTCTTCGAGCTTGAGGAAATTGCAGCGCGGTGCCTCGCTGGCCAGTTTGGCCAAAAAGTCAACGCTCATCAGCACACCGCTACTGATGGGGTGATCCTGTACCACCACGGGGATAGCGACGGCCGCTGCCACGGCATGGTAGTGGGCGCGTAGGGCGGCGTCGTTGGGTTTGGCCAGGCGTGGTGGAGCCACCATCAGCGCATCGGCGCCGAGTTCGCTGGCGCGCTTGCTCAGCGCCACACAGCGGTCGGTGGCGACGTGGCTCGTCCCCACACAGATGCGCACACGGCCGGCATTGGCATTAATCACGTCATCAATGATGACATCGCGTTCGGCATCACCGAGTTTGTCAACTTCTCCCATCACACCGAGGATGGTGATGCCTTGGACGCCCAGGCCGATTAGGAAGTTGACCATGGTGACCAAACTGGGGCGATCAATGCTCCCGTCTGGGAGAAAGGGAGTAGGAGCAATCGTGTAGGTACCGTGAAGAAAGGGGTGACGTGGCATAGGACTCCTCTACGACATGTGTTTGAGCATGTCGGTGACGATTTTGCCTAAATCAATTACAGGAATGGAAATACTGCGTTCGATGGCGTGCACTTTTTCAAGGGGATGCCCCACATAATCGAGTACCAAACAATCTGGTGACTGGAACGAGAGTTGCTGGTGTATCCATGCCCCGAGTTGTGCATCGGGGAGTTGCGGGTCTACCAACATGATGGGGGAAAATCCACGGGTTGTCCATTTTTCGCGGATGGGGCGGGCTTGCTCATCGTTGGGAGAGAGCACTGCGATGCGTTGATAGCCGCGTACCTGCATCATGGTGGTGGCCATGGCCGTTGGGCGATAGAGCGGCTTTTGGCTTTTGAGCATGTCAAATGGACCCGCACACAACAAAACACTCCCATCTACCCCTTGGGCTTCGGCATGGCTGATTGCCTGTTGGAGGAGTGGTGCCAAAAAGGCTTCTTCGACACTGACCAACGTGCCGTCGCGCAAGCGGGTCGTCAGCAAATAATCACCACGCGGGTCACTGGGAATTGCGGTGATGTCAACATAATCGAGGGCGCCAACTTCAACAAACTGGTAGAGTGCGTTCGCTTTCCGGAGCGGATTCACCAGATCTGGGCGTGGAGTTTGACCAATAATGACGGCACCGATACGGGGCATGAGCACGCTCCTGTCATGCGATAGAGAAGGCGTCTGAATGGGTTGATTCCCCATCCAGACGCCCCAACCACAAACGATTAGCCTTCGAGCGTCGAGGTGTCACCCAAATCCTGACCCAGTGCTTGGGCTTTGAGTACACGGCGCATGATTTTACCTGAGCGCGTCTTGGGGAGTGCGGGGACAAACGTGACGGCTTCGGGTTTGGTAATAGGACCGAGTTCTTTGGCCACATGGGTGCGCAACTCTTCGCTGAGTTTTTCGTTGCCATCCATGCCGGCACGCAAAATCACAAAACAGTGAATACCCGTGCCTTTGACTTCGTGGGGCAGACCGATAGCCGCAGCTTCTGCAACGGCGGGGTGTGAGACCAAGGCGCTTTCGATTTCGGCGGTGCCGAGGCGATATCCGGAGACTTTGATGACATCGTCAATGCGGCCGATAACCCAGAAGTAGCCGTCTTTGTCGCGGCGTGCCGAGTCGCCGGCGGTATACATACCCACCGGCTCACTATGCCAGTATTGGTTGGCGTAGCGCTCGGGGTCGTGCAAAATGGTGCGCATGATGCCTGGCCAGGGGCGTTTGGCCACCAGCAAGCCGTCTTCGTCGGCGTTTTTGCTATTGCCGTGTTCGTCCACCACATCCATTTCAATACCCAGGAACGGTTTGGTTCCCGAGCCGGGTTTGAGTGGCGTCGTCGGATTGGGTGTAATCATGAAGCCACCTGTTTCGGTTTGCCACCACGTGTCCATGATGGGGCAACGTCCGCCACCAATCACGTCGTGGTACCAGCGCCACGCTTCGGGGTTGATGGGCTCCCCCACCGAGCCGAGCAAGCGCAAACTAGAGAGGTCATGGCGCTTGGGCCAGGCATCACCAAAGCGCATCAGCCCACGGATGGCAGTGGGTGCAGTATAGAGAATACTGATTTTGTAGCGTTCCACGATCTGCCACCAGCGGTTAGGGTAGGGGTAGTTGGGGGCTCCCTCGTAGATCATCGAGGTGGCACCTTCCATCAGTGGGGCGTAGACGATGTAGGAATGTCCGGTAATCCAGCCGGGATCGGCCGCACACCAGTAGATGTCATCTTCTTTGATGTCAAAGGTGAAATTATACGTTGCCGACGTATGCACCGCATAACCGCCATGTGTGTGGAGCACCCCTTTCGGTTTGCCCGTTGACCCCGACGTATAGAGGATGAAGAGGGGGTGTTCGGCGTCCACGACCTCGGTGGCACAGGTTTCACCTGCAATGGGGAGTGCCATCAAGTCGTGGTACCAGTAGTCGCGCCCTGTCTGCATCTCCACACTGTGATTCGTGCGCTTGAGCACGATACAGGTTTGTACGGTGGGACTTGCCGCCATGGCATCATCAGCGATTTTTTTGAGTTCGATGATTTTGTTGCGCATGTAGCCGCCATCGGCCGTAATTAGCACTTTGGAATGTGCATCAGCGATGCGGTCACGGAGCGCTTCGTGTGAAAAGCCACCGTAAATGACGGAATGTGCAGCGCCGATTTTGGCACAGGCCAGCATCGCAAAGGGCAACTCGGGGACGCGGGGTAAGTAGATGGAGACAATGTCGCCTTTGCGTACCCCCATGGCTTTGAGCACATTGGCCAGCTTGCTGACTTCGCGGTTGACGTCGGCATACGAAAAATTGCGTACCGTGCCATCTTCGCCTTCCCAAATATAGGCGAGCTTGTTGCGCCGCCAGGTTTTGAGGTGGCGGTCAATGGCATTGTGGACAATGTTGATTTTGCCGTCGGTAAACCACGTGAAAAACGGCTTAGCACTTTCGTCCAAAATGGTCGTGTAGGGGTGATACCATTCGAGGCGTTGCGCCATATCATGCCAGAATGTGTGTGAGTTATCGAGCGACCAGCGATGGAGCTCATCCCACGTGCTACAGCCTTTTTGGTGCATGTAGGCGGTGATATTGGCGTTGGCGACGATGTCGGCTGTCGGATGATAGATGTCCGCAGCGGCACTGCTGGGGCGCGCATCTTCGGTCATGCAAAACCTCCCATTCAAAACAACACATATTCCGGTGGGTAGCACTGATTAACGAATCGTATACGCCTATTATAGCAAAATCTGCTCTGTGCCAATGAGTGGTTGCCATCACAAAAACACCCCGGGGCATGCGTGTGGCATGCCCCGGGGTGTGACACGATGACGCTTAGCGCAAATCGAAGCGATCAGCGTTCATGACTTTGGTCCAGGCGGCGATGAAATCGCGTACAAAACGCGCGTTGTTGTCGTTTTGGGCGTAGACTTCGGCGATGGCACGCAATTCGGAATTGGAGCCAAAGACGAGATCAATGCGTGTGGCGGTACGCACCGTGGCACCGCTGATGCGGTCTTTGGCGACGTAGCTGTTGTAGCCCGTCTGCACCCACTTGACGTCCATGCTGAGGAGCGTCTTGAACCAGCCGTTATCGAGGGTGGGAGTGCTGTGCCACACACCTTCGCCACTGCGGCTGACGCCCAGGGCGCGTAACCCACCGACCAGCACGGTCAACTCGACGGGAGTCAGACCGAGGAGTTGTGCTTTGTCGAGGAGCATTTCTTCGGGGCTGACGGCGAACTCTTTCTCGGCGTAGTTGCGGAAGCCGTCGGCGCGGAGCTCGAGATGTGCAAAGCTGGCCACATCGGTATCCTCTTGGCGGGCATCCCCACGGCCACCCGCAAATGGGACGGTCGCACCGCTCACACTGCTGATAGCGACACCACCGGCCAGGACAATCACGTCGGCGACGCTCATGCCCGTGTCGGTGGCGATTTTTTCGTAGACGGGCAACACGGTAGCCAGCAGGGCAGGGTTATTGACGGCCCAGCTCCGCTGCGGTGCGAGACGGATGCGGGCACCGTTGGCTCCACCACGGTTGTCGGACCCACGAAAGGTGGCCGCACTGGCCCAGGCGACTTCGACCATGGCACTCACGCCTAGCCCACTCGCCTTGAGGGCGGCGGTTGCGTTGCTCAGCTGGTCGGCACTCGGTGTACGGCCAGCGGGGATTGGATCTTGCCAGGTGTAGCTCACATTCTTGTAGTCACCAGCCACATAGTTGCTTTTGGGACCCATGTCGCGGTGCAACAGCTTGAACCAGGCCCGTGCAAAGGCTTCGCCGAAGGCGTCAGGGTCTTTGACGAAGCGCTCACCGATGGCACGGTAGATGGGGTCCATCTTGAGGGCCATGTCGGCGGTGGTCATCATGGGCAGGACTTTTTGGCCACTGCCATCCACTTGGGGTGCCATGTCTTCGGGGGCACAGTTGATGGGGTACCAGAGATGTGCGCCAGCTGGGCTTTTGGCGAGTTGCCACTCGTACTTGTAGAGCAGGTCGAGGTAGCCCATATCCCACTGGGTGGGATTGGCCGTCCACGG
>JBEANH010000105.1:0-7859 GCA_041165505.1 Chloroflexota bacterium
CGCATCGTAGGGGCGCATGCTATTCGCTATAATCCCCCGCATCGTAGGGGCGCATGCTATTCGCTATAATCCCCCTATCGTGGGGGCGCATGCTATTCGCTATAATCCCCTCCCATCGTAGGGGCGCATGCTATTCGCCGGTAATCCCCCTATCGTAAGGGCGAATGATATTCGCCCGTAATCCCCCCCATCGTAGGGACGAATAATATTCGTCCGGGTAATTTTGGAATAGCTATTGTTGTGCGATGTGATTGTGGCGTAGGTATTGGGAAGAATGAACAATTAAAAATTGAACCAGAGCAGAGGTGTCATCATCATCATATGGCACCCCGAAGTAGGCGCAGCGGGCATGTTACAGCAAAGTCGTGTTATGGCGTGGCCAGTTGTGCCAAGTAGGCTGCAATACTCTCGACATCGGCCGTTTCAAAATTGCTCAAGACGATAACAGTAATATCGTTGTCTGTGAAGTTGCCGAGGAATGTCCGGGTGCCACTCGCCATGCCATCATGATGTACGGCATTCATATTGCCTAGTGGGTACAGCATCACCCCGAGCCCGTAGCGCTTGACCTGGGCGGTGCGCATCATCTCGAGCGTTTGGGGGCGCAACATGCGGCCTTCGGCCAGCGCTCTATCCCAGCGGAACAGATCGTCAACGGTGGAATAGAGTGCACCAGCGGTATCAAGGGTTGACGAATCAATTGCATCCGCGGGAACGCCACGGCGCAACCAACCAAACGCGAGATTGAGTCCTGTGCCGTTGTGGCTCCGGTCATAGGCGGTGTCGTTGAGCCCGAGTGGTGCCGTGATTTCGCCGCGCAATAGCTCGTCGTACGACGTCCCCGTCACGTATTCGAGAATGGCTCCAAGCAGAATGTACCCCGAATTGGAATACTTGAAACTGCTCCCAGGAGTGAACTGGAGTGGTTGGTCACGAAACCGTGCGATGAGTGCTTCACGGGTGGTGGGGATGGCCTGGGTGGCATCAAAATCACGATACTCGGTGTAGTCGGGAATGCCCGACGAGTGCGCTAGTAGGTGCCTGATGGTGACCTGTCCCCAGGCATTGGGACAGGCTTCGATGTAGTTGCAGATGCCATCGTCAATGTTGAGTCGTCCTTGTTCGTGCAAGCGGAGCACGAGAGTGGCAGTGAATTGTTTGGTAATGGATGCAATGCGAAAGCGTGTGGTCGCCATGTTGGGTGTAGTCGTGTTGGCCATGCCGTAGCCGCGTCTGAGCACAATCTGCCCTTGTCGCGCCACGAGTATGCTGCCACTAAACAATCCTGCGTTCACGAGATCGCGGATGTGCTGGTCCAAGGGACTTTCCGCACCTACTGCCCCGACCTCAATCGGGTCGAGTGCGGGTGGTGGGTCGTCATCGAGCACCACGAGTTGAATGGGCGTGATCGTGGCAGCCACAGGCTGAATGTTGCCTGGTGGTTCGGGTGTCACACTCGGTATCTGCGGAATATCGTCACTCGTTGCGTTGCTGATGACCAAATTGGGGCTCGAACACGCACTACAGCAAAAAACGATACTCCATACAATCAAAAGGAGGCGCATGCGGATGATGTGTTGCTATGCTGGCGAATCAGCGAACGATACACGTCTAGAATATCACATCCAATGTTGCTCCAGCCATAGCGTTCGGCTCGTACACGTGCGGCCAATCCCATTTGATGAGCAACGTGTGGATTATCGAGAATGGTGACCAACTGCTGTGCCAGTGTGGTGGCATCATCGGGTGGGGTGAGGAGCCCGTTCATGCCAGCTTCGATGATGGTGGCAGGGCCACCTGCATTCGTGGCCACTACGGGGCGCCCACTTGCCATGGCTTCGAGTGCTGCCATGCCAAAAGATTCGTAGTGTGATGGCATAGTGACCACATCGGCCGCTGCATGATACAACGACAATTGACTCTGTGGGCGCGCCCCCACAAATTTGACCGCATCGGGGATGCCCAACTCGTGACGGAGCGCATCGAGGCGGCGTTGCTCGCCATTCCACGCCTCGGGTTGGTCGTCGCTAGCACCACCCACCACAATCGCGGTGACGTCACGTAGATGCTCATGCGATGCACGAATTAGCGCTACTGCACGAATCAACGCATCAATTCCTTTGAGCGGTTCGATGCGCCCAATCAGTAGCACGAGAGGCGTGGGCTGTGCGGGGAGCCCGAGTGCTGCACGTGCATCTGCCATGTCATGTGGCTGGAAACGCTGTAGGTCAACGCCACACGGGATGATTTTGATACGATCGGGTGGGGCATCGTAGTGCCAGACCATTTGGCGTAGGTCGAGTGTGGTTGCGGCCACAATCGCATCCGCTTCGCGCATGATGTTGTTTTCGAGGGCAATGCGCGTTCCCGTTTCGCGTTCTTCAGCACTACGGGCGACGCTGTTTTTCATGGCACCGAGGGTGTGAAACATGTGTACCAGCGGGATGCCTAGCTGTGCACGCAGTGCGAGCCCAATGATGCCCGACACGAAGTAGTGACTGTGGATGATGTCGTAGCGGTGATGATGCGCATGGGCGTATGCCATGATGCCATTAATGAATTCATCCTGGTAATCGAGGATGAGATTTTTGTCGTAGGGGGTCTGTGGCCCCGCAGGGAGTGTGACGAGTGTGACGCCACGCTCGACTGTCGTTTGTACAGGGGCATTGAGCTCTTGGCTCCGGGTGAAAATATCCACAAAAATTCCGCGTCTGCCCAACTCACGACTGAGTTCCCGGACATACACGTTCATCCCGCCGGCTTCTTTGCCCCCTAGACCAGCCAACGGGCTGGTATGCACACTCAGCATTGCCACTCGCATGGAAAATACCCCCACATCTGTTTGGTATCATTCGCTACGTATGTACGCGGTAAACAGATGCATGAAATGACGTTGAAATTGTGGTGTTGCCCACTAGGTAACGAGTAAGATGACACCAATTGTCAGTATAGCGCACCATCCTGATACCACGATGAGTGCAATCAACTGCCAATCAATCAGTTGACGATTGGGCGTGAGTATTCGTTCAAATCCATATACCTGCCAGCGATACTGTGGTGGTGTGCCAGCCTGAATCCACGGGTATTCGTGGCCGATGTCAAAGATGAATTCGCTCATCGGTACCACATAGATTGATAGTTCACAGACCACAATCCGGCTGTCTTGGGGGAGTCGGTTGCTAATTTCATCAATGAGTTGTGCCACCTTGGGGATGCGCTTCCACTCGGGGCGGATGCCGTTACCTTCTTGATGCTTGTAAACGAGGCGTGGTGTACAGTGACTGTTGAGCCAGCTCTGCGGGACGTGGGCGTGATCGTCGTGGGTGGTGTGGCTGTGACCATGTCGTTGCCACTTCATCTCGAGATGTTGGTAGAGTTGCCCGTTGCCCAGACATTCGTGGCAGGATACATGGCCCGTGCCGCGACACACCGTGCAGGCGGCTGTTTGTGTGCCATCACTACCGGTGATTGGGCGATTGTGACAGGTTGGGCAGATGCGTTTGCCCTCATTGCAGTGCGGGCACGGAATGCGTGTCTGGCTCCCCGGTACGACCAGCAGGCCGCGCATATCGGGCTGAGATGGCTGGAGCGTGGGTAGGGTGAGTTGCCAGCGGTCGCTGGTTGTGACTGTCTCGCTGATTGGTTCGTCTGCGAGTGGGCTGATGGTCGTCACGGTATGTGGTTGATACCGTGATTCACTGACCCAGTTCACCGTATAGTGAAAGATGGTGCGATTTTGTATTGACGTAATGTTTGCGCGTCGTCCCAACAGTTTCCGCCGATAAAAGTGTGCGTCCCCCCAGGCATTCATCAGTTCACGGATGATTTCCGGTGTGCCCGTCTGTTGGGCAAATGCCAAGCTTTCATTGATAATCTCTTGCTTGAGTGCTACTGCAAGTGCCACTTCGACGGGGTGAGCACTCTGCGAAATGACGACTGGTTCTTGTTCGACAACGATGGTCGTCTGTGCGGTGTGTTTGGCGTAAATACGCTGTAAATCCGTCACGGCTTCGGTGGCAGTCCGGTAGCGCGCGGTGGCGTCATAGGCCATCAACGTGCTGAGTACGTCGTCCACTTCACTGGGAATACCACTACCGCCGCGTTGTGTCAGCGTGGGGACGGTGTGGGTTGGCTGGTCATCCCATGGCAGGTTGCCAGCGAGCATTTCAAAGAGTATCACTCCAAAACTAAAAATATCTGACAGATGCAACACGTCGTTGGCGTCGGCGCGTTGTTCGGGTGACATGTACGGTTTGGTACCAAGCTCATTGACTGGTGATGGACTTGACGGCTGTTGGGTATCGAGGGCAATGCCAAAGTCAATCAGGGCGATTTGTGTCGTGTTATCACTGCCATCAATCAAAATGTTATTGGGGTTGATGTCACGATGAATAATGCCATGCATGTGGATGTAATCAATCACCGCTGCAATCTGTTGGGCAATGGGCAGAACGTGCTCGATGGGGAGGGTGCGGTGGACTTTGAGGAGATGGCGCAGTGATACGCCGGGGGCAAAATCCATCACGATGTAGTGAAAGGTGGGCATGATGCCATGATCGTAGATACGGGGAATGGCGGGATGCGCCAAGCGACTCATCATGAGCGCTTCGCGCTGGAGCATTTGTGTCTCGTGGTCGAGTAGCGTTTGCGACATCTTGATGGCGAATTGGCGATGCGTGAGGCTACGATGCCGCCCCAGCCAGACCCGCGCAGTAGCGCCACGCCCAATTTGGCGCTCGAGCACATAATTGCCGACATTCAGCGACATGGGTTGGTGGGTCACAACACGCTCCCGGAATCTACGAAAACGATGATGATTTGACGACCGGTATGCCCGGTGTGGTGGTGCGAATACGGTACACGGAGGTGCGAGCAGTGACGTAGAGCGTACACAAATCGTCATCGCCCCACGCCAGATTCGCAGGGAGTTCTGGCATGGCGATGACGCCGAGGCAGGTTGCATCCGGGGTAAAGACCCAAATACCAGTTGCACCAGTCACATAGAGATGACCAGCCTGATCCACTTTCATGCCGTCGGGAGAGCCTGGCTGTGGATGGTCCATGTCAAACACGGTCTGTTGTGCTTCGAGTGTGCCATCGTGGGCCACTGCAAAGGCGCGTACATGGCGCCGGCGTGAATCACCGATGTAGAGTGTTTTTTCGTCGGGTGCAAATGCGAGCCCGTTCGGACGATCAAAGTCGCTCCCCACCAGTAGCATCCGCCCATCGGGATGCACCGCATAGACACCATTGAGGGGTTGTTCGCGCTGTGATTCATCAATGCCGTAGGGTGGATCCGTAAAAAAGATGACGCCATCCGCACGCACGACCACATCATTGGGGCTATTGAGGCGTTTGCCATTGTACGAATCAACAATGGTATGTGGTTGCCCTGTCGCATCACTGCGACTCACACGACGATTTCCGTGTTCACATGCGATGAGCATGCCGTTGCGGTCACGGGTCAAGCCGTTGGAATTACCACTGGGGTAACGCCAGCGCCGCACGTGTCCGTGGGGGTGCCATTCATAGATGCAGTTGCCCGGAATATCAGAAAAGCGTAGCACGCCATCACACCACACTGGCCCCTCAGTAAAGAGGAATCCAGTAGCGATGCGTTCGGGCTGACCGCTTACCACAAGTGATTTGAGTTTCATGGTGTATCCTCGATCCACGCAAAGGTGCGGGTGACTGCTTTTTTCCACATGGCATACTGTTGTTCACGGTGCGCAACGGGCATGTGAGCCGTCCAGCGCTGTGCTTCGCGCCAGTAGCGTTCCACATCGGCGAGATCTTGCCAGAAGCCGACGGCGATGCCCGCCGCATAGGCGGCGCCCAATGCCGTTGTTTCGGTGATGCTCGGGCGGATTACCGGCACCCCAACCACATCACTCTGGAATTGCATCAACAACTGGTTGGCCGTCATCCCGCCGTCCACACGGAGTTGGGTAATAGGGACGCCGCTGTCTTGCATCATCGCATCGAGGACTTCGCGGGTCTGCCATGCCACGGCTTCGAGGGTGGCACGGGCAATGTGTGCTTTGGTGATGTAGCGCGTCAAGCCGACCATGACGCCACGGGCATCACTCTGCCAGTATGGGGCAAACAGCCCAGAAAAGGCGGGGACGATGTACATCCCCCCATTATCGGGAACACTCGCTGCCAGCGCCTCGATGTCGCTACTTTTGGCGATGATGCCCAGATTATCGCGCAACCACTGTACGAGCGCACCGGCGATGGCGATGGAGCCTTCGAGGGCATAGACAGCCGGTTGATCGCCGAATTTGTATGCGAGTGTAGTGAGAAGCCCGTGTTTGGATGGAATGATGGTGGTACCCGTATTGAGCAACATGAAACATCCCGTGCCGTAGGTGTTTTTGACATCACCTGGACGGAAGCAGGCTTGTCCGACGGTGGCCGCATGTTGGTCGCCGAGGGCCGCGGCCACAGGGACTCCGGCCAAAAGTCCGGTAGCGTGGCCGTAGACTTCGCTCGACGAACAAATGCGGGGCAGCATGGCACGGGGAATATCGAGTGCGGCCAGCATGGTGTTGTCCCAGTTAAGGGTGTGCAGATTCATCAGCAGGGTACGCCCCGCATTGGTGACGTCGGTGACATGAATGCCACCGTGGCTGCCGCCAGTGAGATGCCAAATCAAAAACGTGTCAATGGTGCCAAAAATGGCATCGCCACGTTCGGCATCCTGACGTAACCCGGGCACATGGTCGAGGAGCCAGCGGATTTTGGGGCCCGAAAAGTATGTGGCGAGTGGTAAGCCGGTGATGTCGCGATAGCGATCATTGCCGTGGGTGCCTGCAAGCGCCTTGCAGATGGCATCGGTGCGCATATCTTGCCAGACGATGGCATTGGCGTAGGGTTGGCCGGTATGGCGATTCCACACCACCGTCGTTTCACGTTGATTGGTGATGCCAATGGCGGCGATATCACTTTGTGTGAGTGTTGCCGCCTGGAGCGTTTCGCCGATGACTTGTTGGGTGCGCTGCCAGATTTCATTGGGGTCATGCTCCACCCAGCCTGGTTGGGGGTAGATTTGCACATGTTCGTGTTGGGCCACTGCGATGACTCGACTCGTCTGGTCAAAAATCATACAGCGGGTGCTGGTGGTCCCTTGGTCAATGGCGAGGACGTATCGGCGCATATACATTCCCTCTCACGCAACTATTCCATCATTAATGCGTATTATACCATCTGCCCTCTGTTCGCTCACGTCAGAACGCAAAAATTTCCACTTGACAAATCAAATAAACCTGCGTAATATCTTGTTTAGGATCCTTTTTGAAAACACGTGCCGTACAGGCATAAAGGAGGTGGTGCTCATGGGTAGTAGTCACATGCGTATGGGTATCACCGTTGAGGTAGCCCGTTAACCGAGTTGTCTCACCGGCGATACCCGCCTCCATTCCGCCCGTCGCAGTCAATGCGACGGGCGGTTGGTTTTTTACCCACAAAAACCCTCCCCCATAGCACGTGCCATGAGGGAGGGTCTGATGGACTGCAAACTATGCTTTGGCTTCGCGTGAGCGTACCAATTCGGGCTCAGCGGCAGTGGTGGCTGTAGCACTGGCATCGCCACGACCGGTTTGTGCCAAGCCGACCACCAGGTCGTTTGCATTGCCGATGATGGTTGCACCAGCCAACTTGATGTCGCTAATGTGGATAGACTTGTCAAATGTGTCGAGGATGCTGACGTCCACGCGGATTTCGCTGGGCAAATTCCCTGGCAATGCGCGTACCCGCAACGTGTTGACATGGTTGTAGAGGGCATCGCCACGATGTACCAATGGTGATACGCCCTGCATGTGCACTGGCACATCAATTTCCACAGTTTCGCTCATGTC
>JBEANH010000106.1:0-7803 GCA_041165505.1 Chloroflexota bacterium
GACGGATACGGCCACACCAACCGAGACCTATACGCCAACCAGTACACCGACGGAAACGTATACCCCGTCGAATACGGCAACCAACACATCAACATATACACCGACCAATACGCCAACCAATACCAACACACCGACCAACACGCCAACCAATACGCCAACCAATACACCAACCAACACGCCAACCGATACCAGTACACCCACCAGCACACCGACCAATACCAACACGCCGACGAATACGGATACCGCAACACCATCGAACACACCGACACCCACACATACCCCAACAGTAACCAATACACCGACCAACACGCCAACCAACACGGTGCCAGCCACCAATACCGCAATCATCGTGCCATTTGGGCAGTGGATTGATAATTTCTCGGCCACACAAGCTGCCACACTCCAAGGCCTGCGCTTTGCATCAGAAACGCCGACACCGTCGTTGACGTTTACGCCGTCACGCACGCCGACAAGCACGCCAATCGAAGTCCCGTATGGTGCCTTCATTGATCCAGCCGTTGCAACTACGTCGGCCAATCAGGGACTCTACTTTGTGACACAGACACCGGGACCCTCACGCACCAATACACCAACAGCAACAATAACAGAGACCACGACACCCACAGAAACACTGAGTGCAACGGTAACCGAAACGGCCACGGCGAGTACGACGAGTACGATGACACAGACGATGACGGATACGGCCACACCAACTGAATCAGATACGGTAACAGCTTCGATGACTGCAACCATCACCGAAACACCCACGGTGACGGACACACCGAATCCGCTGTATACCGCGACAGATACGGCGACACCGAGCCGCACCGATACAACAACCAAGACGGCGACAACCACGGACACCGCCACAGCGTCACCGAGTGAAACGGACACCATAACGGTCACGGCAACGCACTCCGCTACTGCGACCAACACAGTCACCGTATCAGCAACCGTCACACACACGATGAGTCGCACTGCCACGCATACTGCAACAGCAACACGGACTACGACACCGTCCATTACGGCGAGTGTGACCATGACCGCAACAACTCCGGCGATTTCTGTCACTCCCAGTGATACGACGGTTGCCACACATTCTCATACCCGTACACCATCACTCACATTCACCCTTGTGGCACGTACCCGTACACCGTCGTTTACCCGTACCGTTTCTATTACACGATCACCCACGCGCACCCGCACCTTTACCATGACCCGGAGCATGACGCGCACATTTACACCCACACTGACACGATCAATAACACTGACGCCGTCAATTACACCGACCCTTGCGAGCAGCACGATTCACAAGATTGCCATGGGGCAAAACTATGCCATCGCACAACGCCAAGACGGGAAGCTCGTTGCATGGGGGACGAGTAGTAATCCAGCCTCGAATATTCCCGATACCGTCCTCACCAAAAATATCGTAGATTTTGATGCCAGTGCGTCGTTTGCGAGCGCCGTTGATGATACCGGATACGTCTATGTGTGGGGAAACATGAACTACGGCATTGACGATGTGCCGTCATATGCGCACGACGCTGTTGCCATTTCTACGGGAACCAACCACGTGCTGGCACTCCAACGCGACGGTACCGTGATCGCCTGGGGGCGCAACGACTGGGGACAAACCAATGTGCCACTCTGGCTCAACGATGCCACCGCCATTGCCGCCGGTAGTAGCTATTCGCTGGCACTCCGCGCCAATGGTACGGTGGTGCACTGGGGCGGACACTACCTCTACAACATGACCCCACCTGCCACCTTACAACGTGTGGTGGCAATTAGTGCAGGTGAAGGGCACGCACTGGCGCTACTCGACGATGCAACTATTGTGGGATGGGGGGATAATCGCTTTAAACAGGCGACAGCACCAATCAGTACATTCCGCAGAGCGGTAGCTGTCTCAGCCGGGTTACACTACTCGTTGGCACTGCTCAACGATGGGCGAGTCATCGGATGGGGGCTTAACACACACAAAAATGTTTCCATCCCCGTAACACTCCAAGACGTGGTCGCCATCGAAGCATCATACAGCAATTCAGTCTTTGCGACACGCAACGGTAGCATGATTATTATCGGTAGCAACGCCACTGGGCTAAACAGTACACGCACCAACACACCAGGCATCTTTGGCAATGGCCGTACCCACACCCCCACCCGCACCCCGACGATTCGCCGTCCATAACAACGAGCACGGTGTGGCAATGCCACACCGTGCTCGTTGATTCCACACCCACCACCGTTTATTCGGGGAAGTAGAGGTACAGTACCAACGCCTTTTCGGCGGGAATCATGATCTGTACACTCGACCAGTCTTCGCTCTGCAATGTCGGCACATCAATTAGCAACAGACCCACGTATTTGTCACCACTCGTGTAGTACTGCAACGTGGCACCCGTAATATCGCGTGCCTCCCCTGCAGGTAAATAGCCCATCGTTTCGAATGCATACCCGTAGGTGTCAATCAGCTGCGCTGGTGTGTCGTTATCAACGGCCCATGCCTGCAAGAAGACTTCGGATTCCGTAAAACCGAGTGCCGACATGATAACCGCACTACTGAGCTGGTCTGCATCATCTACTTGCGGCAACTCACCCCACCATTCCGGTTTGGCAACCGCCGGATCAGGCTCACACGTGACGTCAGCGGTAGGCAACGTCCCCAACACCAGTACGGCACTCGCATACTCGCTGACACATGTGGACGATAACACTTGACCGTGTCCTTCACCCGTGTATTTGACCAACCGGGCCGTGGATCCCATGGCATCACGCATTTTGGTGCCCCAGCGCAACGGCGTGGCGGGGTCGTTTTCACCTGCTACCACCAAAATCGGAGCCGTCCCCGTATACCCGAGTGTGGGTTGCGTCATTTCAGGCATATATTTGCCACAATCAGCGGGAGTCTGCAAGTCCTCGACTGTTAAATCTTTGGTGAAATAGGGCGATGCAGCACGCATCTGTTGGTACAATTCTTCGGCACCCGTGGTAACCGTGTCGTAGGTCAAACCACTTGCACAGTTGATGACGCTATTGGACTGTTGCATGGTGGCATACGAACCATCATCTTCTCGTTCGTTGTATGCATCTGCCAAACTCCAAATCCCACGTGTGTCACCATTCTCCGCATTGTTGAGTGCTACCCCCAGTTCTGGCCAACTGCTCTCGCTATAGAGTGCCGAAATCGTGGCGAGTACGACAACCTCTTGGTTGGCAACCCGCCCATCGGCTGCAGTCACCGGATTGGCATCGTACTGCGCATACAACGCATCCCAGCGTTTACCCACATCACCCGTGGCAAAGGCACAACCCGCTTCCGATTCACACCAGTCAATCCAGTTGTTCATGGCCAGTGCAAAACCCTTGAGCTGCGTCAAATACTGATCTTCGATGGTATCACCGGTGGGTTGATAGGCAGAATCAAGCACCATGGCCTGTACATGCTCTGGGAACAACGTCGCATACATGGCACCCAAATAGGTGCCATATGATACCCCCACATAGCGAATCTTTTCATCACCCATGGCCATACGAATCATGTCCATGTCTCGGGCCGTGTTTGCAGTGGAGTAGTGTTGCAGTTTATCGCCATACTTGGCCTTACATGCGTCAGCGAAAGCATAGCGCGATTCAGTGAGAAATGCTGTTTCTTCGGGCGTGTCAGGAGTCGTGTCAGGGAACATGTATTTATCGAGTTCAGCATCACTCTGACAGCGAATCCCCGCCGAACGGTCAACACCTCGTGGGTCGAATCCCACAAAGTCAAACGATTCTAACCCCAGCGTGTCCACGTACCGCTGCCCGCCACGAGCCACATATTCGAAGCCAGACCCACCAGGACCACCCGGATTGTACAATACGGCACCCTCGCGTGTGCTACTCGCTGGGATACGCACCAAGGCCAATGTAATGGTTTCCCCGTCGGGTTGCGCATAATCGAGTGGCACGACCAGGGTTGCACATTCTACAATATCACGATCGTCTTCAGCGACTGCGTCGTCGTCACACGTCTGCCACGACAGTGGTGCAACCGATTTGGGTGTCTCAACCAGGTCCATCGTGGTAGATGTTGCCGTATCCACACGCACGTCAGTTGGTACCGCGGTGGGTGCTGTCCCCAGTGAATTCGGCACTGTACATGCCACCAATACCAGACATACAACCCACATCACATGTTTTTGCATACACACAATCCTTTAGTTCTGCTTGTTTCTACGAGTATAGTAACGTATTCTTCGCTTTAGTACACGGTTTCGATCATAATTGGGCGAAATACATTCTTGGCAATTTTCCCCACACCATAACACGCAGTCGCATCAATGGTGCCCCCAATCAATCCCCCAATTACCGGTACCACGTTCGCCAAGTTGATGATGCCCTTTGCACCCATTTTTGTCAGTAAACGAAATCCCATTTGCTTATTGATTTCTTTAATTAACGTACCAGGAATCTGCTCAATCATGCGCAGAGAAAGTTTCTTCGTCAACTCGATACCAACACCACGACATACATCAATCAACGTGCTATTGACTCCGGCAAAATACACCGCTATCTTTTTCCGATGATCATCCGCTTTGTACCCGTACAACGATGCAATCGCAGCAGTCATACTCAGCTGAATACCCAACGATGATGCAACAGATACCGGTATGGTAAATGGCAGTGTAGCCATACCACCCAACCCCGTCACAAAACCCGTCAACCCATTTGCACTGGTGTTCCAACGGATCAAGGCATCCACCGCATCATCCACACTCGCATACCCCTGTGAAAATTGTGCTGCCAAATCGTTTTCGCCCCAAGTTATTGATTTCTCAAGAAATAACTCAAACGTTTCGTTCGTCCATTCACCCACATGCGCATACGTAATGCTCATACACACTCCTGTAGTTTAGCGGCACATTCAATATGAATATTCTCATTTCAAACATTCATACGTAAGTTATACGTCACGGTGTTATTTTTTGTTGCATAAAAAATGAGCGTCGCATGAGCGACGCTCACCAGTGGTGCCCCCGGGCCGACTTGAACGGCCGACCTGCGGTTTAGGAAACCGTCGCTCTATCCACTGAGCTACGGGGGCATGAATCTCATCTACTATACACGGCGGCTACACCATTTGGCAAGAGGGGCAAAAATGCGTGCCCCGCTGTGCGACCACCGTCTTGACAATCGGCGTACCACAGCGCTCGCACGGCTGGCCTGTGCGATCATACGCCATAAAGTTATCTTGCTGCGTTCCTTTGGCACCGTAACTATCACGGTAATCGCGCAGGGTACTGCCCCCATTGACAATCGCTTGGTGGAGCACTTTACGCACCGACATCAGGAGCATATCCGCTTGCACGAATTCCAGCTGATTCGCCGGCGTCTGCGGGTGAATCTGGGCACGCCACAGCGCCTCGTCCGCATAGATATTACCCACACCGGCCAGCACTGTTTGGTCGAGGAGCACCGCCTTGATGACACGTGATGTCTGGCTGAGTCGCGCAAAGAACGTCGCCCCCGTCAGCGCATCATCAAAGGGCTCGGGGCCATGTGCGGCTTCGAGCTGTGCCAACTGCTGCGGATCACACAGATGGATACGCCCAAACTTACGTTGATCCATAAAACGCACTTCACGCCCATCCATCAAGCCAAAGGCCACACGCAAATGCGCATCGTCGGGGGCGTCGGGTGCACACACCACAAAGCGCCCCGTCATGCGCAGGTGAGCCGTCAGCGCCCAATCATTGGCAAGTGGCAGAATAATCCACTTGGCACGCCGGCGCCAGGCCGCAATACGCACTCCATGGAGCTGGGCGCCGATATCGGCAGCGGGCACACTATCGAGGGTGCGTGCCCACATGCAACGCACCTGCCCCGAAAAGGTGGCTCCGACGATTTGTTCGCCCAGGGTGCGTGCTGCCTGTTCGACTTCTGGGAGTTCTGGCATGTGCTAGCTTTCTAGGCGGGCCACCCGCTGACGCAGCAAGTGATCGGCTAGGACCAACGCCAACATGGATTCCGCAATGGGCACGAGGCGGGGCAGCACCGTCGGATCGTGGCGGCCAATCACCTCTATTTCGGTCGGGTTGCCGTCGCGGTCTACGGTCTGCTGTGGGCGCGCAATGGACGCAGGGGGCTTGGCCGCAATGCGGAGCACGATTTCTTGGCCGGTGCTAATCCCCCCCAAAATCCCCCCATGATGGTTGGTCGCCGTACCGATGCTGCCGTCAGGATTACGAATAAAGGCATCATTATGCTCAGAGGCGCGCATCGTTGCCACATCAAAGCCTGCTCCGAACTCCAGCCCCTTGATGGCAGGAATGCTAAACATGGCTTTGGCAATATCGGCTTGCAGCTTGTCGAACACCGGTTCACCGAGCCCAGCAGGTACACCACGGGCGCGGATTTCCACAATCCCCCCCAACGAATCAAGACTTTTGCGCGCCTCATCAACCAGCGCAATCATCTGTTCGGCGACCACGGGGTCGGGACAGCGCATCATATTCTGCTCGATTTGGGCTTCGTCAAAGGTCTGCGCCACTAGGTGCGCACACTGCTGCACCCAGGCCACCACGGAGATGCCCGCGTGGGCAAGCAGTTGTTTGGCGACGGCACCAGCCGCCACGCGCCCAATCGTTTCGCGCGCACTCGAACGCCCACCGCCTCGATGATCGCGAAAGCCGTATTTGGCATCCCACGAAAAATCAGCGTGCCCAGGGCGATAGGTGTGCTTGTTGTTGTCGTAGTGATGCGACTTGGCATCGGTGTTCATCACCATCATGGCAATGGGCGCACCGGTGGTACGCCCCTCAAAGACGCCCGACATGATCTGCACCGTGTCGGGTTCACGACGTTGCGATGAGACTTTGCTCTGGCCAACACGGCGGCGGTCGAGCTCGTGCTGCACGATCCCCTCGTCGAGGGCGATTCCTGCAGGGCAACCGTCGAGGATACAGCCCACCGCTACCCCGTGCGACTCGCCGAATGTTGTTACGCGAAACAGACTGCCAAATGTATTACCCGCCATGCCACCCTCACCATCGTTTTTCTGCTTGTGTCCATTATACCTGCGATGCGTGGGCGGTGTGGTCACACATCTGCACCCATCACATCCCCACACATAATTCATAATTTCCTTTAATTCCCATTGAATTTATATATTTTATACGTATAATACATGCAGGCAACACATCAGGGAGTCGGTATGCATACCGTAATTGTGGGTGGTGGGGCAAGTGGAATAGCAGTAGCCGTCATGTTACTACGTCACGCCCAACACGGCGACCAGGTAACGCACATTGACCCGGCACCACACGTCGGCATGGGCGTTGCTTATAGCACACCAGACGAAACGCTGTTGCTGAATGTGCGTGTCTCCAATATGAGCATATACGCGGATGCTCCGAGTCATTTTGCGGATTGGGTAGCACGCCAGTACGACCACCACGATACCAACGCCTTTGTGCCCCGGCACTGGTACGCACAGTATCTGCGGGACACACTTGCTAGCGCCATACGTACCAGTGCAGGGCACTATACGCAGATCCAGGCACAGGCATGCGACATCGAGCCACACCAGCGGATCGTGCTCCTCCAGGATGGGCAACGTGTGGTGGCAGACCACGTCGTCTTGGCCCTCGGGCATGCACCCAGTGCCAATCCACTCCAGCGCTGGGTGGCACAGCCGCGTAGGGTGATTGCTGGCTATGACTGGCAGGGTATCGCCCGCGAAATCGCACCACATCAGCCAGTTATCATCGTTGGCACCGGCTTGACCATGGTCGATGCGGTGAGCATGTTGTGGAAATC
>JBEANH010000107.1:0-7744 GCA_041165505.1 Chloroflexota bacterium
AGTGAGTGAGTGAGTGAGTGAGTGAGTGAGTGAGTGAGTGAGTGAGTGAGTGAGTGAGTGAGTGAGTGAGTGAGTGAGTGAGTGAGTGAGTGAGTGAGTCAATAGTGCCGTGGATAACGGGCAAGAGCTGGCGTTTGCCGCCAGCCCATTTCAGAAACGGTTTGAGTTGATGTATTGGCGTAGTCATGCGTCATTCTACAGTGAGATCCTGACGCATTATTGATCGAATTCCGCAGACGATCAAATCAGGCAACTGGAGCCGGCTCACTCGTTTTGGGCACAAAGCGAGTCAACACGATGCCGAGCTCGTAGAGGAGCCACATGGGGATGGCCAGCAACAACAAGTTGTAGGGGTCGCCGGTGGGGGTAATCAAGGCAGCGATGATGGTGATCACGACCACCGCATAGCGCCGTGTGGATGTGAGCATCGCCGTATTAACCACATTGAGGCGGGCCAGGAGGTACATAATAGCAGGAAGTTGGAAGATGACGCCATTCCACAGCAGTAGTGTGGCTACTGTATGAAAAAAACTGTCAGTGGTTGGCATGGTAGTAATTAGCTCGGTTTGTCCGTACCCGAGCAAAAACTGTAACGCAGCTGGTACGGTAAAAAACCACCCAAAGGCCACACCCGCCAAAAAGAGCTCGGTCACGATGGGTAAGGCGATGTAGACGATGCGCTTTTCGGCGTTGAGCAGACCGGGCGAGAAAAAAGACACTAGTTGGTAAACCACCGCAGGCATTGCCAAGATAACCCCGATGGTCAGTGCAATTTGCATGTACCCCAAAAACACCTCGCCAACGCCGACCGCATTGAGGCGAGTGCCAGGTGGTGCGAGTTGTTGAATCATGAAATCGGGGAGTGCGACGCCGCCGAGCACCGGTGTATTGACGATATAGAAGCCGATGACCGTACCAATCGCAATTGCGAGCGCCGCCTTGACGAGGCGGTCGCGGAGCTCGACGAGGTGGGGGGCGAGGGCACTCCAGAAGTCTTTGAGTGATTCGGTGGGGGCGGGGGCTGTTGCATCATTGAGAAAGTCTGCTTCGTCGGGATCTTCGAGGGGCACGAGCCAGCGCACGAGCCCGATGACAATCAACGGAATCACGATGAGGAGCGCGAATACGACAACAGTGATAATGAGTTGCGAGGTGTTCATGCAGAAGGCTCCACTGGGGTATTGGATGCGAGCTGTTTGGTGAGCGCTTCGATGCGCTGGGTTAATTCACCCACCGTCAGGCGCATCATCATGAAGTCGTCATACGACACCGATGTCGGGGTGGGGGGGCGCGATGTCTGTTGTTTAATTTCCGCACGCATGCTGGCCAAGTCGCGGCTCATCTGTTCAACTTCGATGCGCATCATCACCAGGCTATCGTGACTCATACTGCCGGGCGTCGCCACGGTGGAGGTGCGTTGACTGAGTTCTTGGCGCAGTTCGGCAATTTCGGCCTGGAGCATGGCGGTGGTTGGTTGCGTATCACTCGCCAGGGGCGCATCCATACTGGGCACTGCTCCCAGCGTATCCGTGACGACTGCGGGTGTGGTTGTATCAGCGGTTGCGCCGGCGAGGGCATCCGTTGCCACTGGTGCGGTATCATTTGTCGCAACCCAATTCGGTTTCTGGCTACGTGCGACCGTGGCGCTTGCGGCACTGGGGGTGTCCCGTACCGGGGCGATGGTGGGTTCGCTGGGGGCAATGGTGAATGGGGCGGTGACATCGCTCCGTGGATCGGTGCTCGCCGTATTTGCAAGCGCTGCAAACGTGTTATTGGCAGTTGATGACGATGCCACTCCTGTGCTTGGTGGGGTATTGATTGCTGCGGTTGCACTGCTCAGTGATGTATCCACGCTATTGCCGGCGGTCTGCAAATCTTGGCGCACTTCTTCGAATTCAGCGCGGACACTTTGCATTTCTTGGCGCAACGTCGAGCGAATATCGTTGATTTCGCCTTCGAGTTCACGGCGGAGCTGGATGAGGAGTTGTGCATCAGGGGATGCATTCATCCAGTTGCGGAGGCGCACAATGTTACGCCCAATACTGCGGGCAAACTCGGGTAGGCGTTCAGGGCCGATCACAATCAGTGTGACGATTAGGATGAAGAAAAATTCACCCGGACCGATGCCGAGGAAATTCATGCCGACCTCACTTCGCCTGGCACAATAAACAGACTAATACCCTGATTGTACACCGAAACGCACCGATTGATGATGGTTTTTGTGTGTACATCCGACTTTTGGATGGAGGTGACTGTCGTGTGACGCAAGATGGGGAAGTCGGTCTGAGACATATACCGCTAAGGAGGGGTGTAGTGTGCACACAAAACCGCCAGCGCCTTTGGCGCTGGCGGTTTTGTGAGTCGCCCCCTAATTACTTGGCGTTTTTGTCAATGAAGTTCATGGCATCTTGCACGGTGAGAATCTTTTCAGCCTGATCATCGGGGATGTCAATGCCGAATTCTTCTTCGAGAGCCATAATCAATTCGACCAAATCGAGTGAGTCGGCCTTGAGGTCTTCGGCGAAGCTTGCGGTGGGGACAACCTTGTCGGCACTAACCCCAAGGCGCTCTACGACGATGTCCTTTAGGCGTTTCTCTAACTCTGCGTTCATGTACGTACTCCTTCTGTACACTGCGACACAAGTATCCTATGTGTCATCTTGACTACATTGTGCATGTATTCACCACGGGGCATATCCCCGATAGGCGACCAATTCATGATGCCGGGTAGCGTAACGCCACGGTGCCGAGCACCCCATTGACAAACCGTGCCGACGAATCCCCCACGTATGCACGTGCTATTTCGACGGCCGCGTTGATGACCAACTTGTAGTCACCGCGCCCTGCTCCCATGTACCGCATCTCTGCGATGGCGATGTGCAACACGATGCGTTGTAACAACGGCATTTCGAGGAGTGGTACACTCGGTGCGAGGTCTTGGATTAATGCATCCATGGCGTGACGGTTGTTGACCGCAAGCTGTACGAGTGTACGCACGACCTGTTGATGTGATTCACTCACCGTCTCGGTACGTTCATCGTCTTCGTTGATACGTGGATACAGGAAATGCATTGCAAGTACTGACTCGATGGTGTGATCTGTTAGAAAGATCTCATACAGGGCACGCACAGCCATGGTGCGAGGTTTAATCCGTGCGGTGTGAGGCATGCGTTCCCTTGATGTCAATAGCGGTAACGACCACATCAATGCGAAAATCCTGTGTGTATTCACGTCCAATCACGGCGTGTATAACCGACTGTACCACCAAACAATCCTCAGGAAGTTGCCGCGACACTGCGGGATCAAGTACCACGTAGCAGGTGAACACTGCAACACCGTTATCGTCGTGTACGGTGACTCCGTTGCCGATGAGTGCCGTACGCGGTGCGTGATATGGTGGCGCTGCACAGCGCACGCCCGGGATATACGCAAGGGCACAACCCATCCGGTACAGAAGATGTTGTAGTGATGCAGTTGCACGCATTGAATACACTTTGTCCATTCTACTCATATCCACCTGATACGTCAAGGAAAATGCCCCCGACAATCACATGTAATCTGTGGTATAATACCACCCATTGGCATGTTTGTGTCAATGCGATGCCGAACGTCAGGCCGCTCCAGCCTGTACGCGATTGAATGAGGAGTACATACCACATGGCTTTGGAGAAAAACGAAAAGACCCAAGTCGTCAGTGCCTTCCAGACACATGCGACCGATACCGGGTCATCTGAGGTCCAGATTGCCCTCTTGACAGAGCGCATCAACCAGATTATCGATCATTTGCGTACCCACCAACAAGACCATGCCACCCGCCGTGGTCTGCTCAAGTTGGTTGGTCGCCGCCGCCGCTTGTTGGCCTATCTCAGCCGTACGGATCGCGCAAGCTATCGCACGGTGATTGAGCGCTTAGGTCTGCGTCGGTAACCGTTGTGGTGGTGAGCCCAACGATCTGCTGATATACTGCGGGCGCACACTGTGGCCCGCAGTTTTATCTTTTTCTGTGAACAAAGACCAAGGCGTTAGGGATTGGAGTATGGGGTTGTGGCACGACGGCATACTCCAGTACCTAGCACTTGGCACCGCACGACCATCGCGGTGAAATGATGGTGCAAGCAAGGGGTATTGATCCAATGACAGACCGCAAAGTATTCAGCGTCAGCGCCGACATCGCCGGACGCACCATGACACTCGAAGCCGGGCGCTTCGCCGAACAGGCGGATGGTGCCGTCACCGTACGCTACGGTGACACCATGTTGCTCGCCACCGTGGTGGCCGCCAAGTCGGCCCGCGATGGCATTGATTTCTTCCCGTTGACCGTGGACTACGAAGAAAAAATGTACGCCGCCGGCAAAATCCCCGGCAGCTTCTTTAAGCGCGAAGGCCGTGCTACCACCACCGCTATTTTGACGTCGCGCTTGACCGACCGCCCGTTGCGCCCACTCTTTCCAGAGGGCTACTTCAACGAAGTGCAAATCATCGTCACCACTTTCTCCATTGATCTGGTCAATGACCCGGGTCCGTTGTCAATTATTGCGGCCTCTGCGGCGCTCGCCATCAGCGATATCCCCTTCTCGGGTCCTGTGGGTGCCGTCAGCGTGGGCTGGCTCAACGGCGCTGTGGCCGTCAATCCATTCATGGCCGACATGGCGGATAGCCGCCTCGACCTGGTGGTGGCTGGCACCAAAGATGCCGTGCTGATGGTCGAAGCCGGTGCCTCAGAGCTGACCGAAGAAGAAATGCTCAACGGCGTCATCCAGGGGCACCAAGTCTGCCGCCAAATCTGTGAATTGCAGGAAAAGTTGGTGGCACAGTGTGGCAAACCCAAGTTGGCCTTTGTCCCACCTGCCCAAGACAACTCACTCGAGCAAGCGATCCGGGCCTGGGTCGGTAATCGCCTCAACGAAGCGTTGCACGACAGCAACAAAACGGTGCGTCAAGAGCAAACAGATGCGCTCCATGCTGCCATCGTGACCCACTTCACCGAAGGTGAACCCGAGGAAGAATTGGCCAGCCGCAAAAAAGCCATTGACGTCATCTATGAAAACATGATGTACGATGCAGTGCGCTCGGCCATCCTCAATAGCGGTATGCGTGTGGACGGCCGCAAAACGGACGAAATCCGCCCCATCAGCGTGGACGTGGGCGTGTTGCCCCGCGTGCACGGTAGTGGCTTGTTTACCCGCGGTCAGACGCAGGTGCTTACCATTACCACGTTGGGCTCACCCGCCGAAGAGCAACGCCTCGACGATTTGGGTATCGAGACCAGCAAGCGCTACATCCACCACTACAACTTCCCGCCGTTCTCGACTGGCGAAGTCAAGCGCCTCAGTGCGCCGCGCCGCCGTGACATTGGTCATGGTGCTTTGGCCGAGCGTTCGCTCATCGCCGTCTTGCCATCCAAAGACGAATTCCCCTACACGATGCGCCTCGTCTCCGAAGTGCTTTCGTCCAACGGTTCATCGTCAATGGCCTCTGTATGTGGCTCCAGCTTGTCGCTGATGGATGCCGGTGTGCCCATCAAGCGCCCTGTCGCCGGTGTGGCCATGGGGCTCATCACCGGTGCCGACGGCAAGTGGCAGGTGCTAACCGACATCCAAGGTATCGAGGATCACCTCGGTGACATGGACTTCAAGGTGGCTGGTACCTCGCAGGGGATTACCGGTCTGCAGATGGACATCAAGACCACCGGGATTACCTATGAAATCATGCGTGTGGCCTTTGAACAAGCCCGCAAGGGACGCATGTTCATCCTCGACAAGATGAACGCCATCATCAACACCCCCCGTGGTGATTTGGCTGCATCAGCTCCACGTATCATCACCTTGCAGATTCCAGTGGACAAAATCGGCGCCTTGATTGGCCCTGGTGGTAAGACCATCCGTGGCATCATCGAGACCACGGGTGCCACCGTGGACGTCGAAGACGATGGTCGCGTCTTTGTGACCACCGCCGATGGCGAGGCCGCCAAGAAGGCCGTCGGCATGATCGAAGCGCTCACGCGGGAAATCAAGGTCGGCGAAATCTTCCTCGGTAAAGTGGTCAGCATCAAGCCCTTTGGTGCCTTTGTCAACTTGGTACCCGGCAAAGATGGCATGGTGCATATCTCCGAGCTCGATACGACCCGTGTCAACACCGTCGAAGATGTGGTCAGCATCGGTGACGAAATCAATGTGATGGTGATTGACGTTGACGCTGGTGGCAAAATCAGCCTGTCACGCCGCGCTGTCCTCAATGGCGAATCCCCCGAAGACCGCCGTGCAGCTAGCCGTGCCGACCGTGGTGACCGCGGTGGCGATCGCGGTGGTGACCGCGGTGGTGACCGTGGTGGCGATCGTGGCTTCCGGCCACGCCGCCGCGACTAAGCAATCCGTTCCACCCGCCCGTGATGCGAAGGCATCACGGGCGGTCTGTTTTTTCCCATACAATACAGATACGAACCGATACCAACCAAGAAACGAGGACGTAATGGCTATCCCGCACGTAACATTCAACAACGGCCTGACCATGCCACAGATTGGGCTAGGGACGTGGCCACTCAAAGACGACAATGCGGCACCCGTGATTGCTGATGCGATTGCAGCCGGCTATCGCCACATTGACACCGCCTATCGCTACGGCAATCAGCGTGGGGTCGGGTTGGGGGTGAAACAGAGTGGCATTGCGCGTGAGGAGTTGTTTATCACCACCAAGCTGGACGGTGAATTCCAGGGCGGCAACAAAGCCGTAGCGGGACTCGACGCATGTCTACACCAGCTGGGCATGGAATACGTGGATCTCTTGCTCATCCACTGGCCATTACCACAGCGTAACGAATACGTGTCAACGTGGCGCACCTTTGAGGCGCTGGTGGCAACCGGCAAAGTGCGCTCGATAGGCGTCTCCAACTTCAAGCCGGCCCATCTCGACCACTTGCTCACCGAGACGACGATTCGCCCAGTAGCCAACCAGATTCAACTCAACCCGCAGATTACCCAGACCGACCATGTGGCCTACGACCGCGCCCACCACATCATCACGGTGTCGTGGAGCCCACTCGGGCAAGGCAACAGTCTGCTCAGCCATGCCACTTTGGCCGCATTGGCGCAGAAATACGCCAAAACGCCGGCACAGATTGTGTTGCGCTGGAACATCGAGCTGGGGCTGGTGCCCATCCCCAAATCGGCCAATCCCGAGCGTTTGCGCCAAAATCTGGCCATTTTTGACTTCGCGTTGACCCCTGCCGAAGTTGCCGCCATCTCGGCACTCGATGACGGGAGCGTCCAGCGGGCGAATTCCGACGTGGATGGTCATTAATTTTTCGTACACAAGGAAATACCATGCACTACGCAACCAACCAATACGAGGGCATGATTGCCGAGACACTGACCATTCCCAGCATGAATGGTGACTTGATTGGCGCCTACGTGGCACGCCCACTCGGCCCTGGGCCATTCCCGGCGATTGTGGTCATCCATCACATGCCGGGCTGGGACGAGTGGTACCGCGAGGTGACGCGCAAATTTGCTCACCACGGCTACATCGCCATCTCGCCCAATTTGTATCACCGCGCTGGGCACGGCATCCCCGAGGATGTGGCTGCCAAGGTGCGCGCCGCCGGGGGTGTCCCCGACGACCAGGTGGTCGCCGATGTGGCGGGGATGCTGGCCTATGCCAAATCACTGCCCAACTGTTCGGGCAAGGTGGTCGTCTTTGGCACTTGTTCGGGGGCGCGCCACGCCTATTTGTGTGCCTGTCGCACGCC
>JBEANH010000108.1:0-7691 GCA_041165505.1 Chloroflexota bacterium
ATAGGCAGGATATTCCATGGGAATGGGGTATTCTGATGGATTTTGTGGGTGGAGGGGTGTGTCGGGGGATGGCGTCGTGAAGAGAACATAGATGGACAGGATAGGCAGGATATTCCATGGGAATGGGGTATTCTGATGGATTTTGTGGGTGGAGGGGTGTGTCGGGGCGTGAATGTATGGCGCCCCGCAAGAACATAGATGGGCAGGATAGGCAGGATTGTTTTTTGTATTGATGTGAGAGTGTCGGGGCGTCATTACATGGCGCCCCGAAGAGAACGTGGAGATATCCCATCAAGTAGAGACGTATGGTCATACGTCTCTACTTGTCATACGCCTCTACGTGACGTTTACATGCGCGCAGCGCAGACCCAAAATCCATGCGCGTGCCATCCGCACACGATATAATACCCACATATTGTGTAGAGGCGAGGTTGTTGTGGGTCATATTGACGTCAGTGAACTGTATTACGAATTATCCGATGGGCGCGTGTTGTTGCGCGATGTCAACTTCCGTATTGGTGATGGTGCCAAAGCCGCCTTTGTGGGGCCCAACGGGGCCGGCAAAACGACGCTGGTGCGCCTAATCGCCGGCGATATCCCCGTCCAAGAAGGCCAGATTGTCAACTCGGGTGGACTGGGTATCATGCGCCAGTTTGTGGGATCGGTGCGCGATAATTCGACGTTGCGCGATTTGCTCATCTCCATCCTGCCTACCGCCCAACGCACCGCCGGCCAAACCTTGGTGGCAGCCGAGCGCCGTATGGCCGCCGAAGGCAGCGAAGAAAGCCAGATGGCCTATGCCGATGCCATCACCGAATGGGGCGATGTGGGTGGCTACGACATGGAAGTGCTGTGGGATGTGGCCTGTATGTCGGCCTTCGAACAACCCTTTGACTCCGTGGCAGATCGCTCTGTCAATACCTTTTCGGGTGGCGAGCAGAAGCGAATTGTGCTGGAAGTGCTCCTGCGCGGTCAAGACGAAGTCCTGCTCCTCGATGAGCCCGACAACTACCTCGACGTGCCCGGCAAACGCTGGCTCGAAGAACAAATCGTCGCCAGTCGCAAAACCATTCTCTTTATCAGCCATGACCGTGAACTCTTGTCGCGGGCGGCGAACCGTATTATCACTTTTGAGTACGGCAAAAAAGGCAACACCGTCTGGGTGCACGGCGAAGGCTTTGCCACATGGCATACCGCCCGCCAAGCCCGCCACGAACGCTTCGCCGAATTGCTGTTGCGCTGGAATCAAGAGCACGAACGCCTCATCGAATTGGTCAAAACACTCGCCATCCAAGCCAAAAGTAGCCATGCCATGGCCCCTAAATACCGTGCCATGCAGACACGCCTGCGCCGCTTCGAAGAAGATGGCCCACCTGAAGCCCCACCTGTCGTCCAAGACATCAAAGTTCGCCTCAAGGGCGGTCGCACTGGCGTGCAAGCCGTCATCACCAAAGGCCTGGCTATTGAGCAACTAACCAAACCGTTCGACCTCGAAATCGAATTCGGTGATCGCGTGGCAATATTGGGAGGAAACGGTACCGGGAAGTCACATTTTTTGCGACTTTTGTCGGGCGACCAGAGTGTCCATCACACCGGGTCATGGCGCCTTGGCTCGCGTGTGGTAGCTGGGTTCTTTGCGCAGACGCACGCCCACCCCGAGTTTATCGGCAAAACGCTACTCGACATCTTGTGGACGCACCACTCGCTGACGCTGGCCGCCGCCATGGGTGCACTGCGCCGCTATGAGTTGACTGGTCAGGCCGAACAAGCCTTTGAGACGCTGTCAGGTGGCCAACAAGCCCGCTTTCAGATTCTGCTACTCGAACTCGATGGCGCCACGTTGCTGCTCCTCGACGAACCCACCGATAACCTGGATTTGGCCAGTGCCGAAGCCCTCGAACAAGGCTTGAGCTCGTTTGAAGGTACCGTCATTGCCGTCACCCACGACCGCTGGTTTTCGCGCGGGTTTGATCGCTTTGTGGTCTTTGGACGTGATCAGCGCGTCTACGAAAGCGCTGAGCCTGTGTGGGAGAAGTGGTAATGAGTGTCGCATACCGCTTACGGTTACTTCGTATGAGGATGCAATGTGTGCGCTTCATTCGTATAGATGACGTGGTGAACGAGGGGTGGGCATCATGCCTGCCCCTCGTTTATCGGTGTGTACTCCATTTGTGCTTCTCTCCTCATGTGCGGTGTGTGGAGAAAAAACTGATATGTTACTGAAATAGCATAAGAAATCATCATTGTTTTTTTATATTTAAAAAAATAATATATACGTTCGATTGACGATTTTATAATGTAGTTTACGTTGATATATTTTTTTCATGTAATGAGATAAATGAATTATAGTAATCAAATTTAATTATTAATTTTTTAACAATTAAATACATATTTTATATCAATATATTATAAAAAAGTAATTAAAACAAATACAAAGTAATGCTATTTAGATTATTGACAAAAAGAAAAACGCTGTCAATATACTCAATAGTATTGTGTAATTACGTGTAATTTTTACTAATAAATTTATAGTCATTATTAGTAAAAATAGATGTAACATACAGCAATACATATTACTGACCATGTGAGGTATTTACACGTATGAGCATCACAAAACCATGGCTACAACTTATCGTGTTGAGTGTGGTAGGGCTGATGGTATACGGTGTAGTGGGGATGCCTGCCGCAGAAGCGCAACAGCCCATCCCAGCGACACCTGTATCGTTGCCACTTCGCCCGCAATCGGGTACGTTGTTGCAGAACGGTAGTTTTGAAAATGGGTTGACGGGTTGGACCATCATGAACGGTAACGGGGTTACCGGAAACGTGGCCGATGGATCAAGCAATGCCAGTGCACCTGCTGATGTTTTCCCTGGTCAGACGAATGACTTTATTGACTTAGGTGTTGATTCGCTTGGTGGCTGTGTGACGCAGGATACAGTTGATTATGCGGGGATTTGGACACGCAGTACAAGTTTTGGCACGGTGCCAACATGGAATTCTGCTAATGGCGCCAAACCCGTCAATGACCATGATGCGATTAACAGCACGTATTCATCGAAAGTCGAAGTGGTGACATCCATTTCTGGTGGACCGGTGATTACTGCGGGGAGCAGTGCAGTATTCATGCAGTTGGGCTCACATTGGCGATTGACCGGCTACCACGTGTTGCATGGTCCTGCCATCGTGAGTGAGCTTTTTTCGGCGACATCAGGGCAAGTTGTGAACCTCGAATGGTATTCGGCTGCTGGTGCAGACGACTTCGCAGTGCTCGGCTATTTGCTCGATACAACCACGTGTACGCAATACGAAGTCATTGATCAGACGGGTACTTCGGCATCGGGATGGCAGTTCGTGTCAACGACGATTCCGGTGACAAGCTCGGCGTTTCGCTTCATCTTCGTCAATGGTACATTTGACAAGACGGGTGGTAAGAAGTCGGGAGCATCGTTCTGGGTTGACAATATATCTGTGGGGAATCCCCAGACCATTGATTTTTCATTGGCGGGTATCACCAAAAACTACCATGTGGCCGGTGGAACATCCGATCCATTCACGTTGCCTGGGACTGCGACCTCGGGGTTGCCACTCGGGTATGTGTCGTTGACACCGTCCAAGTGTATTGTTGAGGGGAGCACGGTGACCATTGTGGGCAGTGGCACCTGTACGATTACCGCCACACAAGGTGGTGGTCTCGATGCAAATGGCGTCAATTGGGCAACTGCCGCATCAGTGACGTCGTCGTTCAATATTTCTAATACGGCACCAACGGCAACACCGTCCAATACGCGGACGAGTACACCCACTGCAACCGCAACAAATACGCCGACGCCCACCCCTTCACCTCAAACCATCACCTTCCCGGCGATTGCAGATCAAGCAGCAGGAACAACGAGTTTTGCAGTAGCTGCAACAGCCTCATCGGGATTGCCGGTGACATATACCTCGCTGACGCCGAGTATTTGTACGGTGAGTGGCACGACAGTCACGGTGGTGACGCCAGGGGCGTGTCGAATCACGGCGGCCCAAGCAGGTGGCACGAATAGTGGCACGACGTATACGGCGGCAACAAGTGTGACCAACACGATTAATATCAAGAGCACACAAACAGTGACGTTCCCGGCGATTGCACCACGCCCAGTAGCGACGACCAGCTTTGCTGTAGCAGCGACGGCCTCATCCGGCTTGCCGGTGACATATACGTCGAGCACGCCGAGTGTGTGTACGGTGAGTGGTACGACGGTGACACGCGTGGGCCCCGGGACGTGTACGTTGACGGCCACCCAAGCGGGTGGCACGAGTGGGGGGATTGTGTATGAGTCTGCTACGGCATCACAAGATATCCTGTTGAATTATCCGCAGACGATTACCTTCCCAGCCATTGCGAATCAACCGTCCACTACGACCAGCTTTCCTGTGGCGGCCACGGCTTCTTCGACGATGGATGTGAGTTACACCTCGACGACACCAATGATTTGTGCCGTGGAAGGTACGACGGTGACCGTCTACAACCCGGGTACGTGTACCATTAGGGCGTCACAAGCTGGTGGTTTAAACGATGCGGGTGACAAGTCGTATGATGCGGCGGCCGATGTGAGCCGTAATATCAACATCATGAGTGCACAGACCATTAATTTCCCACCGGTTGCCGCACTTACGCCGAATGCGACGACATTTCCGTTGGCAGCCACCACGTCGTCGGGTCTGCCCGTGGTTTACACGGTGACGACACCCACAGTGTGTCGTGTGAGTGGCACGACGGTGACAAAGATTGCACCGGGGACATGTACGGTTAAAGCCTCAGCTGCTGCGGGCACATTCAATGGCATCATGTACGAAGCAGCTACCGACGTGTCACGCGATGTATCGTTGAATGCAGCACAGGCTATCACTTTCCCGGGGATAGGGATTCAACCATCAGGGACGACGAGCTTCAAAGTGTCGGGGGTGTCGTCGGCGGGATTCCCAGTGACATACACCTCGAGTACACCGAGTGTATGTACGGTGAGTGGCAACATGGTTACGGTGGTGACTCCTGGGAAGTGTACGTTGACAGCATCGGCGGCTGGTGGGGTCAAAAACGGCATCACGTACGAGGATGCTGGTGATGTGACACGCGACGTGCACATCAAGAGTCCACAGACGATTACTTTCCCGCCCGTTGATCCGAGTACCACAGGCAGTAGCACATTTACCTTGCCTGCTACAGCGTCATCGGGCTTGCCAGTGCGCTATGCGACGACATCGTCGCAGTGGTGTCGTGTGTCGGGGAACATTGTGACGGTTTTGATGCGCCCAGGTAATTGTGTGGTGACTGCCTCACAGAGTGGTGGTATGAACCCAGCCACCGATGTCATCTATGACCCCGCACCAGTAGTCCCTCGGACGATTGTGCTACGCGCCAGCCAGCAGATTAATTTCCCTGGTTATGCGGAACAACCGGCTGGGACTCGGACGGTTGCCTTGGCAGCAGTCTCATCGGCGGGGTTGCCGGTGACGTATGCGTCCACGACGCCGAGCATTTGTACGGTGAGTGGCACGACGGTGACGGTGTTGGGGCCGGGCACGTGTAGCGTGACGGCGTCAGCCGCAGGGGGCATCAAGAACGGAGCCACGTTTGATGCGGCTCCCGATGTGACGCGTGATATTGTGATTCGTGATCGGCAGACGATAACGATGGCGGATTTGAGTGATGTGCAGATTGATGCGCCAGACATTGATCCAGGCGCAACGGCATCATCCACGTTGCCAGTGACGTATGTGTCAGAAACACCACTCGTCTGTACGATTGTGGCAGGCAAAGTAAAACCGGTTGGGATGGGGACGTGTCGGGTCTCTGCTACACAACCAGGTGGGCGCATCAACGACACGAGTTATGATGCGGCCGCACCGGTGAGCAAGAGCTTTTTGGTCACAGGGATGCCACAGACGATTACCTTCCCGGCGTTGAGCGATCAACGCATCGAGTTGCCGGCACCATCGTTGGCGGCGACAGCCTCGTCAGGGCTGGCCGTGACATACACCTCGCTCACACCAACGGTGTGTACGCTGACGAACGGCGTAATGCGGCTGGTGGGTGGTGGTACCTGTAGTATTCAGGCGTCACAGCGTGGTGGGAACAATGGCGGGGTGTTGTATGGTGCCGCGGCAAATGTGGTCAACTCGTTTGTCGTAGACAACGCGACGATGACGCCGACAGTGACACCGACGAATGTGCCGGCAGCACTGTTGAAGTCGGCAGTGGGGAACTTGTGGGTGCTTGGGTTACTGCAAAACAAGACGTTGGTGATGTGGGGCAAGAATGACCCGGGCATCAACCAATCGACGATTCCGCTGGCGTTACGCGGTCTGCAGTTTGAGGATATTGCGGCGAGTGTGGGGACGGCCTACGCACTGGATACAAGTGGGAATTTGTATGCGTGGGGTGACAACCTGTACGGCGAGCGGAATATTCCGGCGAATGCACAAACTGGAGTGAAAGCCGTGGCTGCTGGTGCACGCTTTGCATTTGCGGTGTTGAATGACGGAAGTGTGGTAGCATGGGGGCGCAATGACTTCGGTCAGACAAATCTCCCCGCAGGGTTGACGAATGTGATTGCGGTGGACGGTGGTGACCGGCACGCAGTGGCACTCAAAGCGGATGGTACGGTGATTGCGTGGGGTGATAACCGCCGCGGGCAAGCCTCAGTGCCACCGGGATTGAGTGGGGTGATTGCGGTGAGTGCAGGAGAAAATCACACGTTGGCGTTGTTGAGCAACGGACAAGTCGTGGGGTGGGGCGCCAACACAGCAGGGCAGTTGTCGATTCCAACGAGCAAGATAGTCAATGTGGTGGCGATTGCAGCAGGGCGAGAAAGCTCGCTAGCAGTGACTGCCGATGGGAATTTGGTGGCGTGGGGGAATCGCCGATACATTACGTTCAAGGGGAATTATGGCGGGAGAGTGTATTCGGTGGATTCAGACAACCAGAACTCGATCATGGGCTTGCGTGATGGTGGTGTGCTGGTGGCAGGGAACAACTTGTCCAACGTGTTTGTGTCACGTACACGTACGTTGACACCATCTAGCACGCGTACTGCAACTCCCACTGCTACCCCGTAGTTGGGTGTGGTGTGAGTGCGACCACACGACAGCGGGGAGGGCGTTACCGCCCTCCCCGCTGTCGTGACAAATAACGATACCCCCGATTTTGTTGTAGACCATCATCTCTCTCTGGTGCACGCACCAGGCACCTCCTAGCGCAACGGGTGTTACCCGTGTTGCCGTCAGCGCGGCGATGCGAGTGAACGAGGTAGTGCAAACGCCTTGCGGCTCCCACCAGGTAGCCCACCCCACGCACCTTGCTCCCCATCAGTCGGCGCAGTCACCTAGCCGGGTGTGTTACCACCCCCGCTGGTGCGCTCTTACCGCACCCTTTCACCCCTTACCTGAGCCCTTGCGGGCCATCGGCGGGACTGCTCTCTGTTGTCGACTTGCGTCGCGGTACCGTTACCAGCACCGTGCCCCTGCTTGCGGTTTCGCAGGGCGACCTGTATGGTTGCCCACACGAGGAGTCGGGAAGTTCCTCTAGCCATACGGCCAGCGATGATCTGTTATTTGCCACCCTGTATAATACCACGTTGGTCTTTATGCGTGCCGGAGTCCATCGAGCATCATTTTGGCGCCCTGCTGGAAAAAGCGTACATCGCTGC
>JBEANH010000109.1:0-7654 GCA_041165505.1 Chloroflexota bacterium
ATAGCCATGTGCAAGGCGTGCCAGGTTTGTCCCCGCCGTGAATGCATCAATCACGGATACACGCTGTGGATGACGCTGGTGCATCACGTGGTTGGTGATATCCCATGACAGTGCGCGCCCTGTGGCGAGGTCGTCTACATCGCGAAAGGTGATTTGGGCGCCTTCGCTGGCTATCACACTCGCCGATTTGCGCAATTTGCGATTGGCGACGGCCTGCCAGTAGCCCGCATCAAAGGCATTGGCGAAGGCGCTGCCACCATACTGTCGACCACGGTGCAGGATGCTGCGTTGTTGCAGTGTGGCTTGCAGTGCGGTCGGAGGGAAGTGTGATTGGTGCCGTTCGACGAGTTGAGCCGCATTGATGCCCGCAAATAGCGCCGTCTGCCCTGTACCACTCTGTGGCAACCCCGGCCAGCCCATGGTGGCATCGAGGGCGTTGAGGAGAGCCTGTGGGTGGCGCCCAATTTGTTCGCTCAGCAACGGTCCTCCAATCAAGGCTGCGATGTGGGGTTGTGGCGTGGTTGCAAATGGGTTATCTGGGCTGTATTGTCGTAACCCGATCCCATCCACGAATACGAAAATAATGCTCATGTGTAGAGTATATATCGAATTCGGCGTGATAGCGGTAGCGTATATTGCGTGGGCGAATCATATTCGCCCCTACGAGCGGTTGTGGCAAATTTTCCATTGTTCATTGTTCATTTTCCATTGTTACTACTTGACATATATAATGCCACCTCGTATAATGACAGGGCTGTCGTTACGGGCGGCGGATATGTTTTTGTAATCGCAACAAACGCCTGCGTAACCAGCGTTTGGCTAGTAATAACACTGGTGTGAGGAGAGTCTTTAGCATGAGTCAGGCAAACGCAAATCAGTTCGATTGGACCCAGCTACTCAACGAATACGACTATGCACGACCACAGCGTGGCGAAGTCCGCGAAGGCGTCGTGATGAAGGTCGAATCCGATTCGATCTTGGTGTCAATCGGTTCTAAGCGCGAGGGGACCATTCCCACCGCCGACCTGAAGTCGATGGGTGAGGATTACGTGTCAACGCTCAAAGTCGGTGACACGCTCCAAGTGTACGTCCAAGACCCCGAAAATCGTGATGGCGAGTTGGTGTTGTCCGTCGGCATGGTGCAGGTTGCCCGTGACTGGGAAGAAGCCCTCCAACTCCAGGCCGACAACGGCATCGTACAGTCAGCCGTCATCGGTTGCAACAAGGGTGGCTTGTTGGTGCAGTTCAACCGCATCCGCGGGTTTGTGCCTGCGTCACAGGTTGCTCAGCTCCACGGCCGTACTGCTGCCGAAGAGCGCCAGCACGCCTTGCAGCGCATGGTCGGTCAGACCATTCCGCTCAAAGTCATCGAAGTTGACCGCGAGCGCAATCGTCTCGTGTTGTCAGAGCGTTTGGCTACGCAGGAATGGCGCAAGGCCCAGAAGCACCGCTTGCTGTCTGAATTGCAGCAGGGCGACGTCTTGTCGGGTCGTGTCAACCAGCTTACCAACTTTGGTGCGTTCATCGACCTCGGTGGTGCCGACGGGTTGGCCCACATCTCCGAGCTGTCGTGGCAGCGTGTCAACCACCCACGTGAGGTATTGTCACCCGGCCAAGAAGTCCAAGTCATGATTATCGAAATCGATGCCAGCCGTGAGCGCATCGGTCTCAGCTTGCGTCGCTTGTTGCCCAATCCATGGGACACCATCGAGCAACGCTACACCATCGGCCAAGAGGTCAGCGGCCCCATCACTAATTTGGCACCATTCGGTGCATTCGTGCAAATCGAGGACGCTGTTGAGGGGCTCATCCACGCCAGCGAAATTGATGGCGAAGGTGCGGTGGTCCCCCGTGAGAAGCTCCAGCCAGGTCACGTGGTCAAGGCGCACATCATCAGCCTCGACCGCCAGCGCCAGCGCATGGGCCTTAGCCTCAAGAAGCCCGAAGAAATCGCCCGTATCATCGCCGAGCAACAGGCTGCCGCTGCGGCCAAGGAAGAAGCCGACGACGCTCCTGCTGCCGCCGAATAACCAGCAAAACAAACGCCCAGACGGGGGAAATCCCCGTCTGGGCGTTTTGTGCGTATTGTTCTATTCAGCTTTTTTGACGGCGTGTCCGCCAAAACCCTTGCGTAGCGCGGCTAGTACCTTGGCAGCAAACGAATGCGGCCGACGTGAGTGGAAGCGCTCGAACAGCGACAAGGTAATGACGGGTGCAGGTACGTCGAGGTCAATGGCCGCCTGAATCGTCCAGCGCCCTTCGCCGCTATCCTCGACATAGCCCTTGAGCTGGTCGAGTTTGGGATCCTGCTGGAAGGCGGTTTCAGCCAACTCGAGCAGCCACGAGCGCACCACGCTACCGTGGTTCCACACCTTGGAAATGGCGTGCATGTCGAGGTTGAAGTCTTTGCGTGCCTGCATAATCTCGAAGCCTTCGGCATAGGCCTGCATCATGCCGTATTCCACGCCGTTGTGCACCATCTTGACGAAGTGTCCACTCCCCACTGGGCCACAGTGCAAGTAGCCGTCTTTGGGCGCCAAATCAATGAAGGCCTGCTCGAGGCGCTTGACAACGGCAGTGTCACCACCCACCATCAAACAAAACCCCAACTCGAGCCCCCAAATACCACCCGAAGTCCCTTGGTCAATATAGTTGATGCCCTTGGCAGCCAACAGCGGTGCCCGGCGGAGATCGTCGTTGAAGTTGGTATTGCCACTATCAATAATTGTGTCGCCCGCACTGAGCAGGGGCACCAGATTTTCAATCATTTGCTCGGTTGTGGCCCCAGAGGGCAACATAATCCAGATGGCACGTGGTGTCGGTAATGCGGCAACCAATGCGGGTAGGTCGTATGCGCCTACGGCTCCATCTTTTTCGAGCTCACGAATGGGGTCATGACTACGATTGTTGACTACCACCCGATGCCCGTGGCGCAACCAGCGCTTGGCCATGCCGGCACCCATGCGCCCAAGCCCGATAATTCCAATGTCCATGTCTGCTCCTTTAGTACGTAAAAATACCGGACATCGATAGCATCGATGCCCGGCAAACAATGGAGCGGGAGACGGGATTCGAACCCGCGACCTAAACCTTGGCAAGGTTTCGCTCTACCAACTGAGCCACTCCCGCATTGCGTTGCAGTCATGATACCACATGCAATCAATGAATGCAAATGAAAATTTGTGCCACGGGGCATAGAATTCCTGCCCCGTGGCAGACCAGCCCTTAGCGCTGTGCAAGGGCTTGTTGGATGCCTGCAATCAAGATGGCTTTTTGTTGGGCATTGAGCACCGCATCACGGTGCATGAGTGTGTAGTAGGCGGGGGGCATTTCACCATCGTTGATGGTTTCTGCAACCTCTTCACTGATTTCCGCTCCGCTGTTGCCACCTTCACCACCCTCATCCCCCTCACCCTCTTCTTCTGCATAGACAATATGTGCCTGTTCACCACGTGCACCTGCTATTGTCCCCGCAATATCCGAGAAGTTTAATGCGGCGCGGCCTTCATTGACATGGGAAATCGTGTACCACGAAAATGGTGCCACATATGCATACCACGGCCATACGGTCTCGTTGCTGTGACAGTCATAACACGCTGCGCGTGCGATTGCTTCGGCATTGGGATCGGTAAAGACAATAGGGTCAACCACTGGTGGATTATCGTGTACTGCCGGAATAAATTGAATGACCGCCAAGACTGCAATTACTGCCATGAGAATACGCCGCGCATTCATTAGTGTCTCCTCTCACTTTGCGCTTCTCTGCATATCATAGTGCGCAAAATATGATTTTGGGGTGAGTAATATATTAAATTGCGATGTCTATCACAATTTATATGTGATAGATGTAGTATCGCGGTGTATGTACGTAGAAGGGGGATTTTACGAATGTCAGTGACAATCTGAGAAAAATTGTCAGGAACAGGTAATACGAAACGACATAGTACGACAAAGAACGTGATAAAATAGGGATGTCTCACTGATTGAATAAGGTGTATGAGCGACTTTCTAGCGATTGACAGCGTGGTAACTGGGACACTTTCCGACTACCGCATCCTCGGATTGGTGGGGCGTGGTGGGATGGGTGCCGTGTATCGTGTGATGCGCCTGGCGGATCACACGGTGTGGGCGCTCAAAGAAATGCGTCCAACCGAAGATATGCGTCCAGTAGACGATGCCGACCAGCGTCGCTTGTTTTTACAAGAGGCGGAGTTGTTGCGCACGTTGTCGCATCCCAATCTCCCTGCAGTATCTGAAATATTTGTGCACGACAATCGGCCCTGTATTGTGATGGAGTTTGTGGCCGGTCAGACCCTCGACGAACGCATCCGTGTGGCCAATGCGGCATTGGCTGCTCCTCAGGTTATAAGTGTGTGTATTCAAGTAGCCCGTGTGTTGCATTACATGCACACGCGTACGCCACCGATAATTTACCGCGACGTCAAACCGTCCAACATCATGTTGCGTGCAGATCGTGTTATCAAGCTGATTGACTTTGGCGTGGCACGTACCTACAAGCGCCGGCAGACCAAAGACACGGTGGCCATGGGTTCGGCGGGGTATGCACCACCCGAGCAATACGGCAAAGGGCAGACCGACCCACGCTCGGATGTGTACGGCTTGGGCGCCACGTTGTTGCATCTGCTCACCAATATCACCCCCGTACCGCTGCATCAGCCGACGATTGGCTCGATACGGCGTCTGAATGTCACCGTCAACAATGACCTCGAACAGGTCATCATCAAGGCCATGGAGCATGACCCTGACAAGCGCTTTCAGACAACCAACGACATGGCTGATGCACTGGTTGCCTGTCTCAGTGAGCCTTACGTTGATCCGACGGTGGGGGTCAGCCCGCCAGCCATCATCCCTGCAGGGCATACCGACGGGGTGCAGGCATGTGCCAACTGTGGCCATGTCAATCGTGGCGACTCGCGCTTTTGTAATAGTTGTGGTATGCCACTTGGGGCGCATACACCGCGTTCCATTTTGTTGATTGTGGCGTCACCACGGGGCTCACACCGGGTGCGTCTCGACCGTTTCCCTGCACGTATTGGTCGTCGTGATGCAGCACAACGCCTCTATCCTGAAATTGATCTCGCCGATTACGACCGTGGGGTGGCGTCGCGCAATCATGCGTTGATTGTTGAGCAAGACGGCGAACATCTGCTCGAAGATCTCGGCTCCATGAATGGTACGTCGCTCAACGGTACGCGTGTGCCAGCGCATCAACCACAGCGCTTGCGTCCTGGTGACCGCATTCGCATCGGCGAAGTCGAAATAGAGTTCCGTTGGGAGTAGGCGCATGAAACCTCGGGTATTGATTTTGCGTGCTGCTGGCATTAATCGTGATGGTGATGCTGCGCGGGCCGTTGAGATGGCTGGTGGTTCCGCCGATCTCGTGCATATCGGTCGCATCGTGGATGGGAGCGTGTCGCTCTTCGATTATGCCATGGTGATTGTCCCGGGTGGTTTTTCGTATGGCGACCATCTCGGTGCGGGGCGCTTGTTGGCCGTAGATTTGACACACCGCCTCGGCGACACCATGCAACGCTTTGTCGAGGATGGGCGGGCGGTGCTCGGGATCTGCAATGGCTTCCAGGTGTTGGTGAAATCCGGACTGCTCCCTGGCAATGTGCACGCATCGTTGACCCACAACGCCTCGCAACGCTTCGAATGCCGCTGGGTGCGCTTACACGCACCACCCAGTCATTCCATATTTACCAGTGACATGACCGACCCCATCGAAGTCCCAGTGGCGCACGGTGAAGGGCGCTTTGTAACCCGTGATGACGCCGAGTTGCACCAGTTGCGTGACCGTGGCCAGGTGGCTTTCTGCTACATTGATGCGCATAATCAGCCTACCGAGACCTATCCCGCCAATCCCAACGGCTCACGCCACGGTATTGCGGGTGTCTGTGATGTGACAGGGCGTATTCTGGGCTTGATGCCCCACCCCGAAAACGCGGTGGTCCCGTGGCAACACCCCCGTTGGACGCGTGAACAGCGCCAGCACGGTGATGGTTTGGCCCTTTTCCGCAACGGTATTTCATGGGTACAACACATTTAGGAATTACACCATGCGGGTGCTCATTACCGGCTCGAGTGGTCAAATCGGTACCAATCTGGCTCTGCGTCTGTTGGACGTAGGGCATACTGTCTTTGGGGTTGACCGACGCCCAAATAGTTGGACAGACCGCATCCCCACGCTCCTCCAAGATCTGAGTATGCCCTACCGTGATTTTGTGGGTGGCATCGGTAGTGCGCAGTACCCTGACTGCGACGTGGTGGTGCACTTGGCGGCCAATGCCAAGGTACACGAATTGGTGCAACAGCCGCACCGGGCGCTCGAAAACATCACGACCACGTTCAATGTACTCGAGTACTGTCGCCACCAGCAGCTCCCCATCATCTTTGCCTCGTCACGGGAGGTGTATGGTGACATTCACCGCTACCTGACACCTGAGCAGATTGCCGACTTCGCCTACACCGAGAGTCCCTATTCGGCCAGTAAAATCGCCGGTGAGTCGCTGGTTTATTCATATGCGCGCTGTTATGGGTTGCCGTACATCGTCTTCCGTTTTTCCAACGTGTATGGGCGCTACGACAACGACATCGCACGCATGGAGCGTGTCATTCCGCTTTTTATCCGCGAACTGGCGGCAGGGCGTCCTGTGACCGTCTATGGGCGCGACAAAATGCTCGATTTTACGCATGTTGATGACTGTGTCACAGGAATTGTGCGTGGTATCGAGGTACTACATGCGCGTGTTACGTCTGCAGCCACCATTAATTTGGCATATGGTCATGGCAATACGCTCGTGACCATGGCTGAATATGTGGCGCAGGCGCTCGGTGTCACGCATCCCGATATTCGCGTGGAGGAGAGCAAGCGTGTTGGCGAAGTCACCTACTATATTGCTGATTTGACCCGAGCCCACGAACTACTCGGTTATACGCCCACCATCGCACTCGCCGATGGTATTGCGCAGGCAGTGGCGTGGCAACGTGCGGCAGGTGACCTTCCACCGCGTCAATGATGCGCCTGCGTACGCCGATCGCGTCTTGTTTTATCAACATACGTCGTGTATCGGATGAATGAAGTTGTGTGCTACATACTGATGTGCTAAATTTCCACTTCTCTAGCGGCGCCATACAATGTACGGAATGCAGGATGTCAATTCGCATTTCGGGCGATATGGTATTAAAAAATGTCCGCCCGCACTGCAGAATGCATTAAAAATCCTATTTGAGCGCCTGTGTTTGGCACATGGGCGTATCATTGCACCGCTGTTCTCTCCCCAACACAATCCAACCCATCATTGCCATCTATGTTCTGGATGAATAATCCAACCCATCATTGCCATCTATGTTCTGTATGAATAATCCAACCCATCATTGCCATCTATGTTCTCTATGAATAATCCAACCCATCATTACCATCTATGTTCTGGATGAATAATCTAGCCCATCATTGCCATCTATGTTCTCTATGAATAATCTAGCCCATCATTGCCATCTATGTTCTCTATGAATAATCCAGCCCATCATTGCCATCTATGTTCTGTATGAATAATCCAACCCATCATTGCCATCTATGTTCTGTATGAATAATCCAACCCATCATTGCCATCTATGTTCTGTATGAATAATC
>JBEANH010000110.1:0-7400 GCA_041165505.1 Chloroflexota bacterium
TTTTTGTACTCCCCATCACCGTCACTTCCCATGCCTACTCCACATCCCCCCTGCTCCTATCCTGATCATCCTGCCCATCTATGTCTGTTTTTGTACTCCCCTACACCGCTTACCTCCCATGCCTACTCCACATCCCCCCCTTTTTTCTATCCTGACCATCTTCCCTATCTATGTCTGTTTTTGTACTCCCCTACACCGCTTACCTCCCATGCCTACTCCACATCCCCCCTGCTCCTATCCTGACCATCTTCCCTATCTATGTCTATTTTTGTACTCCCCATCACCGCCTCCTTCCCATGCCTGCTCCACATCCCCCCTGCTCCTATCCTGACCATCTTCCCTATCTATGTCTGTTTTTGTACTCCCCATCACCGTCACTTCCCATGCCTACTCCACATCCCCCCTGCTCCTATCCTGACCATCCTGTCTATCTATGTCTATTTTTGTACTCCCCATCATCGTCACTTCCCATGCCTACTCCACATCCCCCCTGCTCCTATCCTGACCATCCTGCCCATCTATGTCTGTTTTTGTACTCCCCTACACCGCTTACCGCTCATGCCTACTCCACATCCCCCCTACTCCTATCCTGACCATCCTACCTATCTATGTCTGTTTTTGTACTCCCCATCACCGTCACCTCCCATGCCTGCTCCACATCCCCCCTACTCCTATCCTGACCATCCTGTCTATCCATGTCTGTTCACTTCTTCCCCATCACTGTATATAATAAAGAGAAGCATACCCATGCATCGTTCATCATGTGTAAGAGCAATATAATATGAGCCTCGATCAACAGTTACGCACTGAGTTTCCCGCATATACATTGCACAAGTGGTATGTGCAATTCCGTGAATTAAAAGCCACCCAGCCTGATGCGGTGCTTTTTTATCGGCTTGGTGACTTCTACGAAGCCTTCGATGACGACGCCAAGCTGGTGGCCGAGCTGATGGATGTCACCCTCACCTACAAAGAGTTTGCCAGCGACGCACACGGCGGCAAACACCGCTGCCCAATGGCGGGGATGCCCTACCATGCCGTGGAGTCGTATGTCAACAAGCTCGTCGCCGCCGGTTATCGTGTCGCCATCGCCGAGCAAATTAGCGAGACAGCGTCAAGCAAGAGCGACACGCGGCCACGCTCGGTTTTTGCGGGTGGCATCGCCCCCACCAGTAGTGTCAAAGGCATGGTCGAACGCCAGATAGTACGCATCGTGACCCCAGGTACAGTCGTGGATGGCACCTTTCTCAACGCCGCCACCAACAACTACATCGTGGCACTCATCAACGACCGTGGCGGCGTGGGACTGGCCTACGCCGATCTGAGTACGGGTGAGTTCGCCTGTTGTGAGTTGCACGGTGCCCTCGCCCATCAGCATGCCCACGGCGAGCTAGCGCGCCTGCAAGCAGCCGAAGTGCTGGTGAGCGATGACAGTACCCAGCGCATCCTAGGCATAGACCCACGCAACGCGGGGCTCCAGAGCGACCTCGAATTCATGACCAAAGAAGAGCGCGACATGTTGCTGCCCCACGAACGGGTGGCGCGGCGTGTCGAACGCGAAAGCGCGGCGCGCTGGGCCAATGGCCATATCACGGCGCTGCCTGCCTGGCGCTGGGAAGCGCGCACCGCCGCAGATGCGGTGCTGCGCCATTTCGCCCTGACCAACCTGGCAGGCTTGGGGCTGGCCGAACGGCCACTCGCCGTCCGTGCCGCCGGTGCCCTACTGCAATATGCGCAAACGACGCAACAGACCACCCCAGCCCAGTTGCGCAGTCTGCGCCCCTATACGCCGGGCACGGTGATGTTCCTCGACCCGCAGACACGGCGCAACCTGGAGATTCTCGAGGGTGTGAGTGGCACCAAAGGCTCGCTCATCGGCGTCCTCGACCTGACGCGCACTCCCATGGGCGCACGCCTACTCCGACGCTGGGTGGCGCAACCACTCATTGACCGTGCGGCGATTGCACGCCGGCACGATGATGTGGCGCGTTTTGTGGGTAAAACACTGGTGCGCAATACGCTGCGTGAGGCGTTCAAAGGTATCGGCGACCTCGAACGCATCGTCAGCCGCATGATCCAAGGCGTGTCGGTGACCACCCCGCGTGATGTGGTACGCCTGCGCGATGCGCTCCGCCAACTGCCTGCCATCGCCAAAGCACTGGGGCAACGCCAGACGGGGGCTATGCCCGTCATCAGCGACGACGATTTGTTTGGCGAGACACCTGCACCCACACCCCCTGTGGGCATTGATACCTGTGGCGATGTGCTGGCGTTTATCGAGCAAGCCATTGACGACGAGCCACCGGCGCTCCTAGGTGCATCCAACTACTTGCGTGGTGAGCAGGATATACCACGGCGTGTCATCCGCCCCGGCTTTGTAAATGAAATGGATGCGATTGTGGCAGCCAGCCGTGATGCACAACGCTGGATTAGCGAGCTCGAGGCCAACGAACAACAGCGCACGGGCATCAAGTCGCTGCGTGTCGACTACAACAAGGTTTTTGGCTATTACATCGAGGTCACCAAAACGCATACAGCGCTGGTACCCAGCCACTACATCCGCAAACAGACGTTGTCAACGGGTGAGCGCTACTACACGGACGAGCTCAAAACATACGAAGACATCGTCATCAATGCCCAAGAACGCCTCAACGAACTCGAGCGTCAAGCGTTTTTCGACATCGTGGCACAGCTGGCCAATGCGGGGGGACGCCTGGTGGCAGTCGCTCAAACCATTGCCGAGCTGGATGTGGTTACCACACTGGCCGAAGTGGCGGTGCAAAACCGCTACGTGCGCCCGCAGCTCTTTGACGACACGCGCCTGCTCATCCGCGACGGGCGTCACCCTGTGGTCGAGCAACACCGGCGCGGCCAGTTTATCGCCAACTCAATCACCCTCGACAGCCAACAGCGCCAGATTGCCATCATCACCGGCGCCAACATGACGGGCAAAAGCACGGTGATGCGCCAAGTGGCCTTGATTGTGCTCCTCGCCCAGATTGGCTCGTTTGTGCCGGCGAGCCACGCCGAAATCGGCCTGGTGGATCGTATTTTCACGCGTATTGGCGCCCAAGACGACATCGCCACGGGGCAGAGTACGTTTATGGTGGAAATGACCGAAACGGCGGCAATTTTGGCGCAATGCACCAATCAAAGCCTGCTCATCCTCGACGAAGTGGGGCGCGGTACCAGCACCTATGACGGCATGGCCATCGCCCAAGCGCTGATCGAATACATCCACAATGAGCCACGCCTGCGCTGCCGCACCCTGTTTGCCACGCACTACCACGAGCTGACGAGGCTGAGCGAGCAACTCACGCGCCTGTGTAACCTGCACATGGCGGCGGCCGAACACAACGGCGAAGTGGTCTTTTTGCACGAACTACGTGAGGGTGGCGCTGACCGCTCGTACGGCATCCATGTGGCGCAGATTGCGGGTATCCCCCGTGCCGTCATCCGCCGCGCCGAAGAGCTGTTGCGTGCCCTCGAACACGAACAGCGTGGCCAGTTGCCCCAGGTGCAGCAGTCGGCACTTTTTACACCAGAGCCGGCAGCACCGCACCCCGTGTTGACGCGCCTACAGCAACTCAACCCCAACGAGCTCAGCCCCATCGAGGCGCTGACACTGCTGTTTGGGCTGGTCAACGACGCTAAACGATGATGCACCAGGTCTGCCAGGGTGATGCACACATCGCCGAAATCGCCCCCGAGCACTACCGTCTGGGCATCAGCAGCGATGGCTCGCGCTACTGCAACGCCCAACTCGACGACTACCACCATCTACCGCGCCGCCACTATCCGTGGCGGGCGCCGTTGCGCCTATCGCTGTGGGCCAAGCTGCCCGTGGCGGCACAAGGCACGTTTGGTTTCGGCTTTTGGAATGCGCCCTATTCGCCGCTGGCGGGGCAGTGGCCGAGTCTCCCCGCCACGGTGTGGTTCTTTGGCAATGGGGCGGGCGACATGCGCTGGACACCCCACAGCGCCGCCACAGGCTTCAAAGCGGCCACCCTCGACACCACCCGTTGGCAGGCGCTACTCCTCGCCCCCTTGGCACCGCTACTGATGATGCTGATGCGCCTGCCCCGCATCTATGCGTGGGTGTGGCCGCGCCTGATGCCCATGCTACGCCTGCAGGAACAGATGCTGGTGTGCGACAGCGCGTGGCATCACTACATGCTGGAATGGCACACTGATGGCGTCACCTGGTGGTGCGATGGCGTACAGGTGTCCCAGACACCCCATGCCCCGCGTGGACCGCTGGGGCTGTGCATCTGGGTCGACAATCAGTGGCTGGCGGCCACGCCACAGGGAAATCTGGGGTGGGGACTACACCGTGATACGAGTGTGTTGGAGGTCAGGGAAATACGCGTGGAAATCATGAATTAAAAATTATGAATTATGGCATGCGGTGGTATGGGAGAGACGCACGGACCATGCGTCTCTCCCATACCACCCATACGTCTCTACGATGAAGACCTATGTGCCCCTAGGGTGTACGGGTCGGTGTTGACGTGCGGGTACTGGTCCGTGTTGCGGTTGCTGTACGCGTCATTGTGTTGGTGCGCGTTGGCGTACTGGTACGCGTATTGCTCCGTGTCACCGTACTCGTTGCCGTCCGCGTAGATGAGCGGGTTACTGTCGGCACTGGAGTGGCTATACAACTCACGTTGACCACTGTACCCGTCGCACACGTGGTGTTTTCAAACACACTCATATAAAAATTTGCCCCTGTCAGCACTGCCCCAAAGAGATTGGCATTGCGCAATGTGGCTCCATGGAAGCTAGCATTGTTGAGCTTGCTGTTGGCCAAAAACGCATTATCGAGGTTGGCGGTCTCAAACTTGGTGCCAACTGCAGACACCTTGAAGAGATTGGCGTAGCGCAAATTGCTCCCCGTCAGATCAGCCCCATCAATGATGGCATTGCTCATATTCACACTGCTCAGATTCAAACCGGCCAGCGACTGCCGACTCAAATTTGCGCCAATCAGATTGGCACCTAGCCCCACAATGAAGCCGTTGCGTAGGGCAACACCACTCGGCAACAACGGCGTTCCCTTGATGCCACCCGACTTGACACCAGTCATGCGTGCTTGGCTGAGGTTGACCCCAGCCAGATTTGCACCCGTGAGGACGGCGTTCGTCAAGTTGGCATCTACCCCCACAAAGTAGCCGTTGCGTACCTCGTAGCCAGTTGGCAAGGCACTCGGATTCCCCACCAGTTTGCCCGATTTGATACCGTTAAAAGTCGCATTACCAAAGTTTGCACCCGTAATCGTGACACCAGCCAAATCTGCATCCTCGAGTATTGCAGTCTGCAAATTACTGTTGGTCAAATTAGCACGTGACAGGTTGGCACGGGTCAAATCACTGCCCACAAACTTACTGCCTGTTGCCGCCATGCGCACCATGCTGGCGCCACTCAAATCCGTACCACTCAAATCCGAGTTGGTGAGCGTGGCGCCTGTTAGGTCCGAATCACTCAAATCCATGTTGGTGAGGGTAGCGTTGACAATCCGCGCCCCATACAAGTCCACACTAGGACCGATGATATACCCCTGCACCAGCGCATAGCCGCTGGGCAACACGGGGGTACCACGCAGTTTACTGGTGGCCACGCCCAGCAGGCGCGCACCGCTAATGTCGGCATTGTTGAGGTAGGTGCCATACAGCACGGCACTGGTCAGATCAGCACCCGTTAGATCGGTATCGTTCAGGTTGGCATAGCTCAAATTGGCACGGCGCAAGTCGGCATCGCTGAAATCAACACCCGCCATGGTGATACCCGACAAATCACGACTCGACAAATCAACACCCGGCCCCACCAGGTAGCCACGCACCTGTGCATCGGCATTGTTGCAGATGCTGACGGGCGATTGACTAGCGGCCATATAGCCCGTGGGCAACGTGCCACCAAAGCAGGTGTCACCTGAGCGCACGCCACGCAGGTTGGCCTGATGGAAATCTCCGACCAGCAGGGCACCCGTCACGTCGGCATCCGTCAGGTTGGATGTGCCCACGTCAACATTCAGCCACTGCGCACTGTTGAGACGCACATTCGTCAAATTGGCATTCCCAATGTTGGTATCGTTGAGAATCGAGCCCGATAGGTTCATGTCGCTCAAATCGAGACCGTTGAGGTTGATGTCATCGAGCACCATGTTTGCACCCACAATATAGCCGTTGATGCTACGGTAGCCGGGAGGCAACTGGGGTGTGCCCGTGTAGCCTTTGGTGTGGACCGGTGCAATAAAGCGACTCGTGGCAAAGTTGGTGGTGTCGAGCTTGGCCATGCTAAACGTGGTGTTGCGGAAGGTGGTATTAGCAAAGTTGGCACCACGCAGGTCTGCACCCGTGAAGTTGGCCCCTTCGATGGTGCGGTTTTGCACTACATGGTTGCGCAGGTCGCAGCCGGAGTAGTCCATGATTTTGAGTCCGAACAGAGTAGTTTGGATTCGTGTAACACCATATCCAGTAGCAGGGTCACCGGTGATATTACAAGCTTTGATTGAGGTTACAAATTTCATAAATTGGCTTTTTGGAAGCTTCATACCTGTGATGGTACTTCCATTAAAATCAAAACGAAAACCTCGACTTTTATCAAAAAAATCCCATGGTGTCATCAAAGAAAAATCAACATTTGTAAGATTCGTGTTTTGAAAAATTAATCCAAAATCAAAACCATCTTGAGTCGTTGCTACCCATACACTACCGATAAATTTTGATCCACTTAAGTCAGCACCGACAAACTTATTTGTTGCCAGAAAAGACATCGGCATACCAATAACGATACCTGATAAATCACTATCAAATATGCATTTTCTACAACTGACATACGAAAAATCATTATTTACCCATACACCAGCAATTATCGACTCATCCATATTTGAATACGAGAAATCATTATTCGAGCTGTCCCATTCAGCATATATTTTGGCATTACGAAAATTAGAATGACTCAAGTTTCTATTAGCACCCATTATCTCAATATCACTAAACTGACAATATGACAAATCTGTTTCCCCTGCAGCCAGTAGCGCTTCACACTCCTCTTCTGACCGCAGATTTGGAAGCGGTGTATTCGTGGCTGTATTGATCGGATTTGGTGTATTCGTTACTGTTAATACAACAGGAGTATTGGTAGCCACAGGCAATGGAGTATTCGTGACCACATTTGTTAACGTTTTCGTTGGTGTACCTGTGCGAGAAGCTGTAGATGTTCGAGAACTCGTAAGCGTCATTGAAGCCGTCATCGTTACAGTAGCAGGTTCGGGAGTAAACGTCGCAGTTTCTGTCATCGTTGGTGTATCACCTACATTGCGTGACTGTGCATAGGTATACGGTGATGCATTTGGTACACTCAGCACCGCCACCACTAAAGACGTTATGACAATAAATGGC
>JBEANH010000111.1:0-6933 GCA_041165505.1 Chloroflexota bacterium
TGTGTGGGACGAAGTGATGGTGCGGGCCCAGGCCGCCCCTGCCACCCGGGGGCGCTATACGCTCAACGAAGCCACCGTCGTGATCCTCGGCTATGGTTCGATTGCGCGCCGCCTCAAACCGCTCTTGGAGGGATTGGGTGCTACGGTGATTGGTGTGGCGACCAGTGCCGGTGAGCGCTACGGGCACCCCGTGATTGCCATGGCGGACGTGGCGCAGGTGTTGCCACGGGCAGACGTGGTGCTGTCGATTCTGCCGGCCACGGCTGAGACCGAAAAAATCGTTAACCAGGCATTTTTGGCGCAGATGCAGCCCACGGCGATTTTTGTGAATGTGGGGCGTGGCAAAACGGTCGACGAAATCGCCCTGGCGCAGGCGTTGCGCAGTAGTGTCATCCGGGCGGCGGCCATTGATGTGACGGCCATCGAGCCACTTCCCGCCGAATCGCCGCTGTGGGATTGCCCCAATCTGATTATTACGCCGCACGTGGCTGGCAACCGCCCACTGGGGGCGAGTGCGCTGGTGCAGGCGCAGATTGAGGCCCTGCAGACGGGGAATACCCTGCGCAACGTGGTACAGCGCTAACGCGTGAGCGCTGGGATGACCTGGCGCCCGATGATATCAATACCGGTGTGTGCCTGCACCAAGCCATGCGGGGTGCCCAATTCGATGCGGGTGACACCAGCCGCAAAGAGGCGCTCGCACTGGGCGATGATATCGTGGGCATTGCCACTAAAGGCAAAACGATCGAGGATGTCGTCGGAAATGAGTGCTGCACCTGCCACGAAATCGCCACGGTCGGCACATGATTGTAGGCGCTGGATGAGCTCGGGGTCAATCTGCACACTAGGGTCGAGAGGAGCAACCACCGGCAGGTAGAGGACGGCGGCTTGGCGCGCTTTGTGGCGGGCAGCCTGGCGATCCTCGTCAACCACGGTCACTGCACCGAGGGCGATGCGCACACTGCCCAGTGGGCGCTGTGCTATCCGCTCGCCGACGGCAATATATGCACGGATATGTGCGACCACGTCTGGGTTGGCTGAGCCCCCCACTTTGACTTCGTCGGCGAGCTCGCCGGCGACGGCGCACAGTTTGGCTCCCCACGAGCCCACCATGATGGGGATGGGGCGCTGTGGTAGCGGGTAGCCGGCTTTGACATGCGCGGCAATCTGGTAGACCTGACCGTGATAGGCAGCGCTCTCGCCACGCCACAGCGCACGCACGATTTCAATGGTTTCACGGATGGCTTGGATGGGTTTGGCGGGTTCGCTGATGCCGTGATCGCTGAGCCAGGCTCCGCGTGAAATGCCCAGATAGGTACCTGCCGGTGCCACATCATCGAGGAGGGCGGCATCAGCGGCGATATCAATCGGCGCCATGCGTGCCGGCGATACGGCGGCGCTGCCGAGGCGGGCGCGGGTGATATGCGGTGCCATCAGCAATAGTGGCCCGTAGCTGGGGTGGTATGGGGCGTCGCAGTAGACGCTGACCGCCGCAAAGTCGTATTGGTTGACCTGTTTGGCCAGTGCCACATAGTCACTTGCCCGCTTGTTGGTCTGGAAGGCGATACTGATTTCACGCATGGGGGAGCCTTTTTCAGGTCAAATCGGTGCTGTCGAGGGTACGACTGTGGATGCGCTCGATGCGCATGATGAGCCGCTCTTCGGGGTCGGGACACGCCACCAGCGTGTCACGCTCGAGCCAGTCGTTGCTGGCGAGCAAGCGTTGTTTGGCGGGGATGAGGGGCATGATGGCGCTCATGGCATACAAACAAAAATGCTTGCCGGCAGGGATGCGCACTTGGCTACTGTGGGTGACCTCAAAGTAGTCACCCACAGCCAGGCCACACACCGCGCGCCCCTCGATGGCGTCCACCGTCACACGTATGTCAAAGAGGGTAAACGGAAGTGACATCATCCTACCTCTACCACGATGGTCCCATTTCGCCTTTGCGGGTTTTGTGTCCGTATGAAAGCTCGGCGCCGCCGGACAGGTAGTGGTCAACACCCGTGGTAAAGGTGGCTTCGGCGGCGATAAACAGACACAGCTTGCCGGCTTCTTCGATGGTGCCCATGCGCCCCATCAGCTGTGCAGCATCGCCAATGGCGCGCGTGGCAGTCGGGTCGGCAGATGCATCGATGCCGGCTTGCCAGAGTGGTGTGTAGATGTTGCCAGGGGAGACGCTGTTGACGCGCACGTCGTACGACGCTTCGTCAATGGCCAGCGCCTTGGTAAATGCGGTAATCGCCCCCTTGGTGGCCACATAGGTGGTGGCGTAGGGTTGGGCGATGGTACCGACCAGGCTCGACATGTTGATGATGTTGCCCTGGACTTTGCGCAGGTGGGGCAGTGCGAATTTGCAGGCGGCAAAAATGCTCACCAGGTTGAGTTCGAGCAAATCACGGAAGTCTTGAATGGAGAATTGATCGATGGTGCGGGTAGGTGGGTGCCAACCAGCATTGTTGATGAGGCAGTCAATGCGCCCATACTTGGCGACGACGGCGTTGATCATGGATTCGATTTCGTCCATCTTTGAGACGTCGCATTTGATAAACCAGGCACTATTGGGGCGCTTGGCGTTGAGCTCGGCTGCGAGCGCCTGCCCTTCTTGCACGTTGCGTGCACAAAAGACAACCGTGGCACCCGCATCCGCAAAGACGCGTACGCATCCCTCGCCAATGCCTTTGCTTCCACCGGTCACTAGGGTAATTTTGCCATCGTAGCGCATGCACCATCCTCCTTGATGTACAAAACAATGGGACACTGCTAGTATACCGCTGATTGACGCAGGTGTTGTGGCCGTGCTAGGATAGCGTGGAGATAGATTATTCCCAATCATTGTATGCAATGGAGCATGGCATGACCGAAGCAGTCCGCCAAATCTACTGGAATATCGGTGAAGTCATCGGTAGCGTGACCGTCTACCTGACAGCCCTCGCCGCCATGATCGTCTTGTTTTATGGCATCTTGCGCGATATTGCTACATGGCGCAAAGGGCGCCCCGAATCACGGCTTGATGCCCTCACCGACCGCGCAGGTGAGCTGGCACTTCAGACACTCGGCCAAAAGAAAGTCTTCCAAGACCGCCATCCGGGTATGATGCATGCCTTGATTTTTTTTGGTTTTTTGGGGTTATTTATCGGTACCGATGTGATTGCGGTGGAAGAAGACTTCACGATTCCGCTCTTTGGGCATGATGCCGGCAAAATATTGGTCGGTGACTTTTATCGTGCCTATGAAACGATTCTTGATGCAGTCGGGTTGCTGTTTGTGGCTGGGCTAATCTGGGCCTACTGGCGGCGCTACCACAAGCGTGATGAGCGTCTGCATGAGCGTCAGTACGACCGCGAAGCACTCCTCTCACTGATTTTTGTGGGAATTAGTGGCTATTTCATCGAAGGTTTGCGCCTCGCCAATCAGACCATCGCTGGTGTCCCCGTCTATACGCAGTCGTGGGCCATTCAGTCGTTTGTGGGCTACGGGCTTGCCACCATCATGCGTGTCATCGGGCTCGGTGAAGGGAGCAGCATCGGGCTAGGGCTGCATTTCGGCTTGTGGATGGCGCATACCGTCGTCTCATTTGCCTTTATTGCTGCCATCCCCTATACCGGATTGCGTCACCTGATTTATACGCCACTCAACAGCTTTTTCAAGCGCACCCGCCCACGTGGTGCGCTGGCACCGATTGCTGATTTTGATGCCGAAATCGAAAAAGACGAACCACAGCTCGGTGTGGCCACCCTCAACGACCTGACCTGGAAACAGCGCCTTGACCTCGATGCCTGTATGAGCTGTGGGCGATGTCAGTCGGTGTGTCCGGCGCACGCTTCGGGCTCGGCGCTTTCGCCCAAATTCCTCATTACCAAGCTGGCTGACATGCAACGTGGTGACGCCGTGACGATGAAGGATGGCCAGCGCCTGGCACTGAGTGGCACCGGCAGTGGTCGTGGGTCGTTTGATGCGATTGCGCTGCTCGAACAGGGTGTCTACGACGAAAACGAACTATGGAGCTGTACCACCTGTGGTGCGTGTGTCGAAGAATGCCCGGCCATGATCAACCATGTTGACCTGATTGTTGACCTGCGCCGTAATCTGACCATGATCCAAAGCGAGGTGCCTAGCGGCGTCAAGCGCGTGCTCGACGGCATCGAGCGTGCCAGTAATCCGTGGCGCTTGCCGCAGAAAGAGCGTGCTGGTTGGGCGGCCGGTCTCGATATCCCCACCATGGCCGACAAAGGTGAAGCCGATGTACTCTTTTGGGTGGGCTGTGCACCGAGCTACGACGACCGCTCCAAAAAAGTCGCCCGTGCCATGGCACAACTGATGCAACAGGCGGGTGTTGACTTTGCCATCCTGGGTGGCGAAGAATGCTGTACCGGCGACCCAGCCCGCCGCATGGGCGAGGAGCTGCTCTTTAAACAGCAGGCTGAAACCAACGTGGAAACGCTGGGCCAGTACAAATTCAAGCAACTGGTCACCACCTGTGCGCACTGCTACAACTCGCACCAGAACGAATACGTGCAGTTTGGTGGCAAAGCGGGTATTGATTACCAGGTGGTGCACCATACGGACTTTTTGGCGACACTGGTGCGTGACAAAAAGCTGACTCCTGTCAACGAAGTGCCGCAAAAAGTGGCCTATCACGATCCGTGCTACATCGGCCGCTACAACGACATCTACGACGCCCCGCGTGAGCTGTTGCAGTCCATCCCGGGCATCGAGCTGGTGGAGGCCCCCGGTCAAAACCGCGAGCGCGCCATGTGTTGTGGCGGTGGTGGTGGTAATGCCTGGATGGAGGGGTGGGGCGACAAAAAGACCAACGTCATTCGCCTCGAACAACTGCGCACCGAGAACCCGGATACGATTGCGGTGGCCTGCCCCTACTGCATGGTGATGTTCGAGGATGCCGCCAAAAACACGGGTGTGGATGAAACCGTCGCTCGCCAGGATGTGGCCGAATTGTTGCTCAAATCGGTGCAGAAAAACAATTAAAAATGTGTTGATGTCAGACATTCACAGGGTACGCGGTCGAACATTGTTCGACCGCGTACAATTTTCCATTGTTCATTTTCCATTGTTAATACACGCCCACAGTGCATAGCGTTGCTGGCGCCCCAGCAGCATCAATGCAGATGCGTACTGCGGTGGTGCTACAGGCTGGGAGTGCGACGAGGCGCCGGTTGCCGATGGACTCTCCCTGCGCCACCGTGGTCCACCCGGCCGCCGTGGCCACCTCGACACGCCAGGCGCGGATGCGTTGTCCCAGCGGCAGGTATTCGCGCATGTCCACCAGATGGATGGTCACTGCTTGCGCCCACTGCACCTGGAGCCACGGCGCTGTATCATCTGCTGCCGCCATCCAAAAGGTGTCGCTGGCGCCGTCGTGGCACCCCGCTAGGGGCGTGGCTTGCGACGAGGCACTGAATTGCGCCTGTGTGGCCAGATTGTGCTCAAATGCGCGCGTACGCATGGCGTGGAATTCGAGCAACGCCGCGCGGTCGTGTGGATGCACCTGCCCGACGGGGCTGACGGGGAGATTGAGCAGCAAATTCGCCCCCCGCCCCACCGATGCCAGGTAGAGTTGCCATAGATTGTCGGGTGTGCGCACCTTGTCGTCTTCGTGCTGATGATAAAACCAACCTGGTCGAATGGAGACGTCGCATTCTGCGGGTACCCACTGGGCGGCATGCGCCTGCCCCACGTTGAGCAGTGCCGGCTCGGCGTTGCCTGGATGTAGCCCCGTGGTGTCAATGGTGTGCCAGCATGGGTCACCGGCGATGCCGTGTTCGTTGCCCACCCAGCGCACGTCGGGGCCGGCATCGCTAAAGATGCAGGCATCGGGCTGGAGTTGGCGCACCAGCGCATAGGTGGTGTCCCACTCGTAGTAGGTGGTGTTGTCAATGTGGCGCCGTTCGTAGGTGCCGCCGTAGTAGCCGTCACCACCGTTGGCGCCGTCAAACCACACCTCAAAGAGCGGCCCGTAGGTGCTCAGCAACTCACGCAGCTGATTGCGGTAGTAGGTCAGGTAGGCAGGGGTGCCGTAATCGGGGTGGTTGCGGTCCCATGGCGAAAGGTAGATGCCAAAGGCCAGGCCTGCAGTGGCACAGGCTTGGGCGAGCTCGCCCACCACATCACCCTGTCCGTTGCGCCACGGGCTGTGTTTGACTGAATGGGTGGTGTACTGCGACGGCCACAAACAAAAGCCGTCGTGGTGTTTGGCGGTGAGAATCAGCCCCGTCATGCCACCTTGTTTGGCTGTTTCGACGATTTGGCGGGCATCGAAGTCGGTCGGGTTAAAAACGTCCGGCGACTCGTTGCCCAGCCCCCATTCGCGGTCGGTAAAGGTGTTGACGGTGAAGTGCAGAAAGCCATAGAACTCACGGGTGTGCCACACACGTTGCCGTGGTGATGGGATGGCTCCATAGGGGGTGAATGGATCGCTGTGCATGGCGTACCTAGGCCTGTGCCACGGCGCGGCTCAGGTTGGCGTAGCCGACCTCTAGCGCCCACGCGTTTTCTTCGAGACCTTCGAACTCCAGCGACACGGTGCCGGTATAGCCGGCTTTTTTCATAATCGTGAGACACTGCACCACGGGAACGACGCCAAAGCCGACCACCGTCCCCGCCAAATAATGACCGGCACGTGAGGTGAACCAGCCGGTGCCTGGGTTGGGTAGGGCGCCGTCACGCACGTAGAAGTCTTTGGCGTGCACATGGAAGGCGTACGGTGCCAGTTTGCCAAAGGCCACCGCCGGTGATTCGTCGGCGCACAAAAAGTTGCCCATGTCGAGCAATAGACCAAAGTTGTCGTGTGCCACGCCACACACCAGTTGTTCGACGCGATCGGCATCCTGCACCATGAAGCCGTGGTTCTCTACCATGGTTTTGACGCCGTGGGCGGCCGCGTATGCGCTGACGTCACGGCAGGCGCGGAT
>JBEANH010000112.1:0-6831 GCA_041165505.1 Chloroflexota bacterium
TGATGCTCACAAGTCGAGCCACAATTGGTGCAATTGCCATCAACACTCACGAGGCCTGCACTAATCAAGGTTTTATTACTTGCCTGCCAAATGAACGAGTACCGCTCTACTTTTTGTTCCACTGGGTAAAAGAAAACGTGCCGACATTTCAGCGAATGGCATCGGGCGCAACATTCAAAGAAATCAGCCGTGGTGTGTTCAAGACCATTGAATTTCTTCTGCCGTCGAAAGAAATAACCGAGAAGTTTGAAGTCACAGTTGCACCAATAGGTAAACAACTTCTGACTCTCCAACGCCAAATCCAAAACCTCCGGCGCACCCGCGACCTGTTGTTGCCCCGCTTGTTGTCAGGGCAGCTGGATGTGGGGGAGCTCGACGATGCCTGAGATTGTGCCGTTGCCCGCCGATTATCCAACCCTGCTGAAGGCGATCCACCAGCGCGTGCGGCATGCGCAGACCTGCGCCGTGATGGCGGTCAATGCGGAGCTCATCCGCCTGTATTGGGAGATCGGCGCGCTCATCGACCAGCGCCAACAGCAGGAGGGGTGGGGGGCCGCGGTAATCCCACGTCTGGCCCGTGACCTGCACAACGAGCTACCCGAAGAGAAGGGCTTCTCCGAGCGCAACATCAAGCGGATGCTGGCCTTTCATCGCGCCTACCCAAACGTTGTGCCACAGGTTGTGGCACAAAAGGGGAACGAACCGGAAGCGCCACAGCATATGGCACTCTTTCCGTCCGATCTCTTGCTAGCACTGCCCTGGGGGCATCACAGCGAGCTGCTCGCCAAGGTCAAGGATGCGGCGACCCGGCAGTGGTACATGCAAGCAGCCGTGAGATTCGGGTGGAGCCGCAATATTCTGCTGATGCAGATCGAGACCTCGGCTCACCTGCGCCTAGGAAGGGCAACCACGAATTTTGCCGACCGCCTGCCGCCACCGGAATCAGACATGGCGCAGCAATCCCTGAAAGACCCCTACATTTTCGACTTTCTCACCCTCGCCAACGGCTTCCATGAACGAGATCTAGAAACGGGGCTGGTGGCCCATCTGGAGAAGTTTCTGCTGGAGTTGGGGCAGGGCTTCGCCTTTGTGGGACGACAGTATCACCTTGATCTCGATGGGCATGACTTTTATATCGACCTTCTCTTCTATCACCTGAAGCTGCGCTGCTTCGTGGTAATCGACCTCAAGCGCGGGGACTTCAAGCCTGAATACGCCGGCAAGATGAACTTCTACTGCAATGTGGTGGACGACCGACTGCGCCATGCGAGCGATGCGCCGACCATCGGGCTGATTCTGTGTCAGCAACCCAACCGGGTTCTTGCTGAGTACGCGCTACGCGGCATCGACAAACCCATTGGTGTGTCTACGTATGAACTGACCCGCGCACTGCCTGCCGAGCTGCAAACCAGCCTGCCCAGCATCGAAGAGATCGAGCGAGCGCTAGCGGACGATGCAGGAGAGAGAGACACATGAACCATTACACTCACAATCAACGCCAATTTCCAATCTACCATTGCACGTACGACCGGTGGTTGCCCCGTTTGTTGTCGGGGCAGCTGGATGTGGGGGTAGATGTGGGGGAGCAACGCCCATGATGCGCACCGCCGAAGACCTCTGGCAGGAGCTTACTGCACTCGATGAATCCCATCGCATCGAAGCCAAGCAGGCGCACCAAATCGATCGTTCCGTTATGGAAACGGTCTGTGCATTTGCCAACGAGCCAGGCCTCGGTGGCGGCTATTTGTTGCTGGGTGTACGCCAAAATACACGTGACCTGCACACCAATACTTATCAGATTGAAGGCATCAACAATCCGGACAAGTTACAAGCTGACTTGGCTAGCCAGTGTGCCACGTCGTTCAATCACCCGATTCGACCACGCGTTTCGGTCGAAACACTGAGCGGCAAAACCGTGGTGGTCGTATATGTGCCCGAGTCAGCGCCCACAGAAAAGCCGATCTACGTACAGAAATTAGGATTGCCACGTGGTGCCTACCGCCGCATTGGCTCAACAGACCAAGAGGGCACTGAAGATGATTTGGTAGCGCTGTACACAGGTCACCAGCTAGACCCCTTCGATGCAACGGTGTTATCGGATGCGGACATGCAAGACATCGATCCAGCCGCACTGAGCGACTACAGACAGCTACGCCGAGCAATTAATCCAGATGCAGATGAGCTCAGCTGGTCCGACGAAGACCTGCTACGCGCGTTGGGGTGCGCCAAGCGCGATGACGAACGACTCAAGCCCACTGTAGCAGGTGTCGTGTTGTTTGGCACCTCACTCGCCTTGCGGCGTTGTTTCCCCATGATGCGCATCGATTACATACGTGTGCCCGGTAAACAATGGGTCGAAAACCCAGACCATCGGTTCGACACGCTCGAAATCCGGGCACCACTGCTGACTGCTATCCGTCGCGCCACAAATACGGTACGCGATGAGTTGATACAGTCCTTCTCATTGCCCGAAGGTGCCTTATCGCGGGAGGATGAATCAACGTTGCCACTCCGCGTCATTCGCGAGGCTATCGTCAATGCGGTCATGCATAGGAGCTACCGCATTCATGGCGCAATCCAAATTATTCGTTACACCAACCGTCTAGAAATCCGTAATCCGGGGCACTCAATCAAAGCTGAGGAGCAACTGGGTGAACCCGGCTCCGAAGCGCGTAACCCGCGCATCGCCGCGGTGCTCCACGACCTCAATATTGCTGAGACCAAAGGAAGCGGTATTCGCGCCATGCGGGAATTGATGCTGGCTCAAGGTCTTTTACCGCCAACGTTTGAATCTTCTCGACATCCTGACCTTTTTGTCGCCACATTTCTTTTCCATCATTTGCTCGATCCTAATGATGTAGTATGGCTACGCAGCCTCACTAGCGAGCCTCTCGATAATGAAGAATCACGCGCACTCATTTTCGTGCGTGAACGAGGAGCCATCGATAATGCTGCATACCGAAGTATTAATGGCAAAGACACGCTGAATGCATCGCACCACTTACGCCGTTTACGCGATCTCAATCTACTCCAGATGAAAGGGAGTGGAAGCAGGACATATTACATCCCAAGCAGTCGCTTGAGCATGGATACCAATGCTACCACCCAGACGAATTTCTTTGATGACCCAAATACACACCAGCTCATGTCAAATACACACCAGTCAGCAACGGATACACACCAGCTTCTGGCGAATCTTCCTGCACACCTACGGGCAAGAATTCCACTAGTAGGCACCAAGCCACGCAAGGAAACACTGCGAGCGTTGATTCGAGATCTCTGCGCTTGGCGCGCACTAAGTGCACGAGACATCGCCATAGTACTCGGTGGGCGTGATCACAAACACCTAGTCCGTGAGTTTTTGAGCCCTATGGTCCACGAAAACATTTTGGCTCATACCATCCCTCATATGGATAACCATCCTGAGCAACGCTACACCGTTCCATTGACCACGATCACAGCCGATACAAAGTAATTGTCGTTCACCCATCGAAAGACACGTCTATGACCCACCTCACCTACACCGAAGACCAACTGGTCGAACAACCAGCCCTGCACGTCCTCGCCGAACTGGGCTGGCAGGTCATTCACGCCCGCGACGAGGTGCTCGGCGCCACTGGCACGCTGGGCCGCGAAAGCAAAACGGACGTGGTGCTGTGGCCGACACTCATCGCCGCACTGCAACGCCTCAACCCGCATGTCCCTGCCCAGGCCATCCAATCGGCAGGCGAAATCCTGCAACGCCACCGTGGTGGCATGCAGCCCGTGGCGGCCAACCACGAGCTCTACACCCTGCTCAAAGAGGGCGTCCCCGTGCCCATCGCCGATGCCCGCACCGGATCCAACAAGGTCGAGCGGGTACGCGTGATTGATTGGCAACAGCCCAGCAATAATACGTTTATGGCGGTCAGTCAATTCACCGTCAAAGGGAGCATGTACGAGTGTCGCCCCGACGTGGTCTGTTTTGTCAACGGGTTGCCGTGGTTGGTGCTCGAATTCAAAAAACCACAGGTCTCGGTGCAGACCGCCTTTGACGACAATATTACGCACTACAAAGACGCCATTCCGCAGTTGTTTTGGTACAACATGGCCATCATCGTCTCCAACGGCACCGCCAGCCGCGTCGGCACCATTAGTGCCAACTGGGAGCGATTTGGCGAATGGAAGCGCATCGCCCGCGAAGACGAACCACGCCGTGTATCGCTTGATGTGATGCTCCGTGGCGTCTGCGATCCGACACGATTGCTCGACCTGTGCGAGAATTTCGTGCTCTTTTCCGAGGCTGGTGCAGGTACCGTCAAAATAATGGCGCAAAATCATCAGTACCTGGGTGTCAACAATGCGCTCACCTCCATGATTACCGCCCGTAGCATGGGGCATGGGCGCGCGGGCGTCTTTTGGCAGACACAAGGGAGCGGCAAAAGTCTGGCCATGGTCTTTTTCGCCCAAAAAGTGCTCCGCACTGTCCCCGGCAATTGGACGTTTGTGGTGGTCACCGATCGCATCGAGCTCGATGACCAAATCGCCAAAACGTTTGCGGCGGTAGGCGCATTGACGCCAGGAAGTCAACAGGCACATGCCAGTAGTGGCGCCCACTTGCGCCAAATCCTGCGTGGCAATGAACGCTATGTCTTTACGCTCATCCACAAATTCCAAACCACCGAGATGCTCACCGACCGTAGCGACGTGATTGTGATGGCCGACGAGGCGCATCGCAGTCAATACGACACATTGGCGATGAACATGCGCGCCGCCTTGCCTCGCGCTATGTTCTTGGCGTTTACGGGCACACCGCTGATTGCCGGCGAAGAACGCACGCGTGAGGTGTTCGGGGATTATGTGTCGATCTATGACTTCAAGCAGTCTATTGAAGACGGCGCCACGGTGCCGCTCTACTACGAAAATCGTACGCCTGAGCTAAAAATCGTCAATCCCGACTTCAATGACCAGATGCAGGCACTCATTGATGCGGCCGAGCTCGACGACGAGCAAGAAGCCAAACTCGCCCGCGACCTAGCGCATCAATACCACCTCCTCACGCGAGATGATCGCCTCGAGACGGTGGCACGCGACATCGTGCAACACTTCCTCGGCCGGGGCTTTATCGGCAAGGCCATGGTCGTCTCGATCGACAAAGCGACTGCGGTACGCATGTACGACAAAGTCCAACGGCACTGGCACGTTGAGCGAACAAATACCCAAAACGAACTCCAACGCTGGCAATATCTACCCGCAAGTGAGCGGAGTGATGGGTATGAACGTCGCCTCGCCGAACTGCAGGCGCGCTACGACGTACTCCAGAGCACCGACATGGCGGTGGTCGTATCGCCCGGCCAAAACGAAATCGCGCAGATGCGCGCCCTCGGGCTTGACATTGAGCCACACCGGCGGCGCATCGTCACATCGCAACCCGGGCTCGACGAAAAGTTCAAAGACACACAAGACCCACTGCGCATCGTATTCGTCTGTGCCATGTGGCTGACCGGCTTTGATGCGCCCAGCTGCTCGACCATTTATCTCGACAAACCGATGCGCAATCATACGCTGATGCAAACCATTGCCCGCGCCAACCGCGTCTACCCGGGCAAACACAGTGGCGTGATTGTCGATTACGCCAACGTCTTTGTGGCACTCGAGCGCGCACTCGCCCTCTACGTCACACCAGCCAATGGCGCAACACCCATCAAAAACATGCATGAACTGGTGCGTGAACTGCGCAATGCAGTCAGCGAGCTTGAAACGTTTTGTGTAGCGCACAACGTGCATTTGGCGCATATTCATGCACAACCGACTGCTAGCATGGATCGACTCCAAGCGATTCATACGGCGGTCAATACATTGATTGCACCCGAAGAGCGCCGCAAACACTTTTTTGGGCATGTACGTCTGGCCACCACGCTCTACCAAGCCGTGAAACCGGATCCCGCAGCAGTCGAATTTGCCATACCCATGACCGTCGCACAAACACTGCGTGATTCGATTCATACGACACTCAACCCCGATCCAGTGGACACGTCTAATGTGATGGCATCAATTGCCATGCTCCTTGATCGTTCGATAGCGGGTGTTTCGATTGTGAGTGAAAAACGCCCACCTCTGGACCTCTCCAAAATCAACTTTGCGGCCTTGGCGCAACGCTTTCGCACATCGCCACACAAACAACTCGACATCGAGGCCCTCAAGGCGGCGATTCAGCGCCAAATCGAGCGTATGGTTGTAGAAAATCCAGCGCGCATTGATTTCTTGCAGCGCTTCAACGAGCTGATTGAGAGCTACAACAATGGCAGTCGCAATATCGAGGATCTTTTTGATGCACTGGTGAAATTGACGGAGCAGCTCAGTGACGAACAACAGCGCCACGTGCGTGAAAATCTCGCAGAAGCCGAACTGGTGATTTTCGACATTTTGACGCGTCCTGCTCCAGCACTCTCCGCCCAAGAACGTGACCAAGTCAAGCGCGTGGCGCGTGAACTGCTCACGCGCATTCAAAGCACGCTCGTACTCGAGTGGCGCCAGAAAGTTGCCACACGGGCACGCGTCCAACTCAAGATTCAAGAAGTGCTCGATGCCGAGCTCCCAGCCGCATACGACAAATCATTGTTCATCGAGAAGTGCCACGCTATTTTTGAACATATTTCTGCCAAATATGCGGCGTGACAGAAAGGAGCAGCAATGCTTGATCTCATCACCGTGTTGAAAGCACACGGTCTACCCGTGAACACGGCCACAAAACAGCTGAAAATCCATCTCGCCTGCTACGACCAAAAGTTCGATCCTCTCGACGAATTCAAGGCTGGCCGGTTTGCACATTGGCAGTCGCATCAGACGCGG